>NZ_CP032869.1:2486645-2797476 GCF_003576455.2 Mucilaginibacter celer | reverse complement strand
TTTTTTGTGGAAATAAAGCCAAAAATTAACATGGAATTTAATTAAAGTTAAATAATGGCTTTGGATATTGTTGCAACAACCTCTGATCTTGATGTTTACGGCGGTGCGCAGAAGGTTCTTTTAGATATACATAACGGTATTAAACATAAGTACAATTGTAAGATACTGGGCTTTGTTCCTTTCCAAAAATTGCATCCCAAGTATAAAATTCCCGAAAACGAATATGTAAAGTTTTGCAATCCGTTTTACCTTAATGATAAGATATTGCTGGTGCACGCCCGTAATATCATGGCCGTGATGATGATAATTAAACGCCTGTTTTTTTTAAATACCCGCATCATCTATATTGCCCACAATGTATATGATACGCATAAAAATATTTCTTTTTTTCCGTATCAAATAGTTTCCATCTCTAAAAAAGTTACTGAAAACCTGCTTCATTATTTCAGGCTTAAAAACAGGAACATAACCTTAATATATAATGGTATAAAAGATGAGGCAGAAGTTTATTCAACCATAACTTTTAAGAAGCAGCAAAAAATAAAAATCCTGTACTCGGCCAGGGTAATAGATGTGAAGCGGCAGTTATTGATAGTTGAACACCTTAAGGGAAAACTGCATCCGGATATCGAATTGCTTTTTGCCGGTCATGGCCCGGATTTACCAATGCTTACTGAAAGTTGTAAGGATTTGCCAAACTTTAAAGCGCTGGGCTTTGTTGAGGGGGTGAACGATTTGGTAAAGCAGGTTGATTTTTTGATGCTGTTTTCTGTTCAGGAAGGTTTGCCCATTGCTTTGATAGAGGGCATTATGCACGGAAAGCCATTACTGGTTAATGACATCGGCGGAAACCTTGAGATAGGTGTTCCGGGATATAACGGCATCGAGTTAAATGAAAACTGGGATGAACTGGCCGGTGCCTTGAACAGCCTTGTAGACCTGCCGGTTGCCGATTACGAAAAAATGAGCATCAACAGCCGCACCCGCTACGAGATTATGTTTAAGTATGATGCCATGTTACAGAAATACATCGAACTGATTGAATCGGTATAGAAAGCAAAAACTTTCATCTGAAGCCATCTACAATAATATTAAAAACACCAGATACTGAAACGCGAATGGAGATTTCACATAACTCATTTAAAACAAAAATTTCAGGTTTATTTCAGAACTCTCTTTTTAAAAACAGCAGTTGGGGCGTTATTTCGCAAATGTCGCAAACGGTGTTTTTGAGTTTGTTTTTTGTGATTTTGGCCAGGATGTACCCCACCGCAATTTTTGCAAAGTACATTATTGCCAATGCCATATATCAACTGGTGACAGCTTTTTCAACCATGGGCCTCAGCCAGTGGTTTATCAGGGAGTATATGCATACTGATGATAAGCCTACCATGATCAGTAAGTTTATCAAAATGCAGATCTATTTCGGGCTGATATTTTATGCCGTGAATATTGTACTGGCATTTACAATTTATGATGACCAGTTTACCCGCGCACTTATCATCTTAATGGGCGTAAACGTAATTTTTGATAACCTGATTAACGGTATAAAATCATTAAACATTGCCAATTTTGAGCAAAAGAAAACTGCCATTATCCTCACTATCGAGTCGGTTTTGAAGTTTGCGGCCGGTTGTGTGCTGTTTATCTATCCTTTTTCCATCATAACGCTATCGGTGGTATTAATCGCTATCAGGTTTTTAACGCTCAATCTGTTCCTGGTTATCGGCTCGTCAAACCTGATCACTTTAAAAACACTTTGGCGATGCTCGGTTACCTATCTTGATTTAAAGGCCATGGTAATTATGAACTGGGCTTTTGTTATTATAGGCGGCGTATCCATCATCAACTGGCGAATGTCGAACATCATTATATCGAAGGTTTTAACCGCTTTTGATGTGGCTAATTATGAAATTTCCTTCAAAATATTTTCCATCGCCCAGATTTTGCCGGTGGTGATATCCACCTCTGTTTTTCCACTGCTTGTAAAACACTATTCCAAGCCGGATAAAACCGACTTCTTTGCCTTTTACAAAAAGGTGCATGTTTACTATTTACTGTTTGGCTGGCTGGCCTACACCTTTATCTATTCATTTTCGGATAAACTGATCCCGATAGCTTTTGGTAGTACTTATATAAACAACGCTGTTTATACCAAACAGATGTTTTTAACCATTTTGTGTTTCCCTACGGCACTGCTCCAGGCCAATGTATTAATTGCCATGAAAATGGAGAAGCAGGATATGCTTTTTAATATCATCGCCTTAATAGTAAACTTATCGGTGTGCCTGTTTGGGGTGTTGTACATTAAATCGTTAAGCGTAGTGAATTATTCTATTTTCTTATCGTTTCTGGTGTTTCATATTTCGCAGGATATTTTGCTGCTTGGCCGTAAGATGGTTTCGTTGCTTTCGGTAATTAAATTTTACGTAATTACAGCGGCATTTATAGGTGGATATATGTTGCTGAGCAATGTGGTTAACCCGTATGTTTTATTTACGCTTACCTGGGCGGTTACTCTTGCCGTTACCTTTATGGGTAATAAACTGCAATATGTTAAGCCGGCAGTGTTAAGTAAAGGCGTTAATGGTTAAGCGCTTTTATTCCCGGCCGAAAGCTCATTCTTTTTGTTAAATCCCAAAATATTAGCCTGCTTAAGCCAGGCTATTTGTTTTTCGGGTTTGCGATAACTAAACAGCCACCAGAAACCGTATCGGAGGCAAAAGTTGTAAAAAAATACGGGCAGCACTATACCGGCCGTCCATATGATAACTAACAGTAATGGCACATTGCTGATATGGAGCATGCTCATTAGTACAGTACGTGTCACCGTCATTACAATAATCTGCACGCAGTAAATATAAAGCGAGTGATAACCAACAATGCGTAAAAAGCCTAAAACCTGTAGTTTTTGCAGAAAAAAGGAACAATTGATGGATAAAGCACAACCAATAACGGCCTGCAAAAAAAACAGGTAATGTTGGTTAATCTCCACATTGCGAATCCCGAAATCAGATGCCTGCAGGTTAATCGGCGTGCAATAATATTGTATGGCGATAAAGGCAATAAGCAGGGGCACAAAAAACTTCCAGGAGGTATATAACTGCATTTTTTTATCGTCGAGCATTAGTTTCGATAGCAAATCGCCCAATGCAAAAAATATGTAGTATTCAAAAATATCAGTGAATAGTCCTGCTTTGATCTGATACATCAGCGGGAACAGGATGTACAGCGCCACACCGATACAAAACTGCGCAACCGCCGGAACTTTCAATTTTACATGCAGAAAAGCGTATAGGGTGCCGATGCAGTACAGCGCATTAAGATACCAGAAGATTCCTGTGCGCCGCGGGTTTATAATCAGGTTAAGATAATCGATAGGGGTGTAGCCGTTGTGCGTAAACCGGTTCATTACAATTTGTAGCGAAACCTGTATTACACCCCAAATTAGCAGGGGATATAATATATTGTTGCTCCGGTCGGCAATGTAGGCCTGCAGGCCTTTTTTATTCAAACTTTTAACAATCAGCAGGCCCGAAATGATAAAAAACAACGGCATCCGGAAACCGTACAAAAACACACCGATGTAATTAAAAAACGGATATTGCTCCAAAGCAAGGCCATGATCTTTCAGTATTTCGTAGCAATGGCCGTAGGCAACCAAAATAATGCTTATTCCTTTATCATAATCAATCCAGAGCCACCTCTTTTCGTTTTTTATAAATTGAGTATTAAATAGATCCATGAATAAAGTTTAGCTGTTTTATGTTGAAGGTATATGTGTAATGATATACAACACAATGAAAACATTTGAAAATTGTTTTTTTTGATAAAAGTAAATACAGGAGATCACAAAACTTTTACAGGCCGGACAACGAGGGGTTGTACGGGGTGCGTGAAATAAGCTTTCAGCAAACAATAAAACTCTGATCCCAACCACAACATCGCTTCCGGCTGAGGCACTTGCTTTTCTCATTAATTAACCCTATGTTTGTGTAGTTAAAACACAAAACGATGCAATTCAATAAATCAATCTGCTCAATAGTAATGTGGCCCATGGTGCCGCAGCAGAAGGGTTTTGCATCCTTAATTCTCTTCTCAACACCGGTATAGTGCTTTAGCAGCACCCAACCGTTTTTACATTTACCACATTTTTTTCTAACCTTAAGTCTTAAATTTTTAGGCTTAAATGAATTTTTAATTAATATGGATAATTATTATTCTATTGAAGAAAAGTACCTGCAGGCCGTTGATGAGCTGTCGTTCGGCGAGACGCCCAAAGGACTTAATATATTAAACCAGATTATAGCCGATGAGCCTTTTTATGCCAGGGCGCATTACCAGTTAGGGATGATCCATTACTACAAAATTCAGGATTATCAAACTGCCGGCTATCATTTCAAAACCTGCATGGAGCTGGAGCCTGCGTTTCCGGATAATTATACGCATTATCTCGATCTGGTTATTTTCCTGAATATGGAAAAACAGGTATCGGCCATTTCTGCTCAGGCTTTAACCGTTGCAGGTGTTAACAAAGCCCGTATTTACGAGCTGATGGGCTTGTTTCACGAAAAGCAACGAAACTGGAACAAGGCCTTAACCGCCTACCAGGATGCCTTTATGGAAGTAACCGAAAAGGATGAACGTAAAGACATTGAAGAAAGCCTTAAGCGTGTGCGGCTAAAAATGAAGCAAACGCAGGCTTATACCTACGTTGTTATCGAATAATGATAAAAATATCGGGTACTGAAAAAGGCCTCCGGGAAAACCGGAGGCCTTTGTGTTTTTAATTAGTTACCCGGAGCCGGTGGTTTATTGGTTGCTCTCGTGGCTTTTACCTGTGCTGCAGTAATGGCGCTTGCTTTATTGCCAAAACTGTTACGCACGTAAGTTAAAACATCAGCTATTTCCTGATCTTTTAAAAAATTGTGTGCAGCCATGGTGTTTGAGTAGCTTTCGCCGTTAATTTCTACGTCTTCGTTAAAGCCGTTCAGCACTATTTTTATCAGCTGGCTTTTATCGCCCAAAACATAAGTAGTTTTCACCAATGGCGGGTTCATGCGGGGTACGCCTAAACCATCGGCCTGGTGGCAGGTTACGCAATACTGCGTAAAAACTGCTTTGCCGTTGGCTATTGATGTTTTGAGGCTTGTTAGCCCTGGCTTATTTACAATCGTTTTATGTTTTGTTTGGGCCGATGTGCTGAAGCCTGTAATAGCTATCAGCAAAATCAGCGACAGGGCTTTTTTCAAGTCCATTGTTATTTTTTATAGCTGATTTTGTAAATGTTACCCTTAACATCGTCGGTAATATAAAGCGAGCCATCCGGGCCTTGTGCCAGGCCGCAAGGGCGATGCTCGGCAGCTCCTGATGCGGTATTGGCTGTCGAACCTGAAAACCCGTCTGCAAAAACTTCCCACTGGCCATCAGGTTTACCATCCTTAAACGGTTGAAATACGACAAAATAACCTGCCTGCGGCTCAGGTGCACGGTTCCACGAACCATGGAAGGCGATGAAAGCGCCGTTTTTGTATTTGGCCGGAAATTGATCGCCGGTATAAAACAGCAAACCGTTAGGGGCAAGGTGGCCTGGGTAAGCAGCCGCCGGATCGATTGCATCCTGTCCGCCTTCTTTTTTACCATCGCCTCCATATTCAGGCATCAGCATTTTTTTGTGTTGTTCCTGGTCGTAATACATATAAGGCCAGCCGCAGTTGTCGCCTTTTTTTATCGCGTACATACATTCGGCAGGTAAAATGGCCGATTGTTTGGCGGTGAAATATTGCGGATAAAATTCATAAAGCTGATCGCGGCCATGCTGCATCACAAACAATTGGTTGTTTTGCTGATTCCAGGTAATGCCAACCACGTTGCGCAGGCCGGTTGCATAACGCACGCCGTCGCCATAATGCTGGTTTAATTTAGCAGCCTTAAACTGCCAGATGCCACCGGCCGAATCCAAAATAGGACAGCCTTTTTGGCCCGGCGAACCTTTTTTACGGTCCTCAACCTGGCAGGCATTTGAGTAGGCGCCAATGTTAACGTACAGGTTGCCGTCATTATCAAGTGTAATGGCTTTGGCTTCATGCTCGTGGCGGCTTATTAAGCCTGTTACTATCTTTTCGGGTTGCGCAGAATTGATCACCTCGCTTTTATCATTCAGTTTATAGCGAAAAACCTCCTCGTCAGATGATGCATACAGGTATCCGTCTTTAACGGCTATGCCGGTACCGCTAAACTCGCCAAAGCTGCTTTTTACTGTTGCTTTGCCGCCTTCTTCATGCAGCATCAAAATGCCTTTATTGTTTTTAACGTTGGTAAGTTTAACATACAAATCACCTTGTGGGGTAACAGTAATGTGCCTGGTGCCGCCAAGGTTTTCGGCAATAATACTTGCGGTAAAGCCTTCGGGAGTTTTTAAACCTGCATTTTCGGCTGTCGAAACCGGGGCGGTACCTGTGCTGTCGGCTTTTTTCGAATCGCTGTTGCTTTTACAGGCGTTAAAAAACATCATGCTCCCGGCAACTGCCAATGGCAATATGGAGCGGAATAATTTGCGGTTTTTCATGGTAACTGATTAATGGTTATCAAATTAAGTAAATATACGGCTATTACAAAAATCTGTTTTGTAGTAATGCGGTGAAAAGTGCATTGCGGTTGAAAAATCAACCTATAATAAAATTTGGCTGCAATAGATTGCAGGTAATTGATTTCGAAATAAAATTTCACATACGGTGCTTTTGTGTAAAATTAAATACTGTTTTTTTAATGTTTAAACATATAAGGTAAATGAGCATTAAACCATTGCCGTTTAATATCGTCCTAACTACATAAATGTTACAATTATGAAAAAGTTAGTCTTATTATCAGCAATAGCCGCCGGAAGCTTATTTATCACTAAAGCCAACGCACAGGTATCTATCCATTTCGGTATTAATATTCCTGCTCACAGGGTTTATGTGCCAACTCCTCCGCCTCCGCCACCGGTTGTTCAGGAGCCTGTTTATGACGATGATGAAGTAGATGCTCCGGCTAGTTACGATGACGATTATTATTATTTACCCGAAGTTGAAGCATACTACAGCGTAGGTGCCGGATGCTATTACTATAATAACGGAAGCAGTTGGGTAAGCTGCGCCTACTTACCAGGCGCCTATCGCGACTATAACTGGCGCACAGCAGTAAGATATGAAGTACGCGCCCCCCGCCCTTATTTGCACCACGATATTTACCGCTCAAGATGGGGTGGCTGGAATGGCGACCGCAACAACTGGGGCCACCGTTTTGATCGCAGAAGCAACGAGAGGTATGTATACCGCGGATACGATAACCGCGGCTGGGGCGGCGATAGGAACCGTGGCGACTGGGGCAGAAGGCCAAATCCTTATGATAACAGGGGTAATGGCGGCTGGGGCAATAACAACCACGATAACCACGGCGGCTGGGGTAACGGTAATCACGACAACCATGGCGGTTGGGGTAACGGCCCTCAGCCAGGCAATGGCGGAAACCATGATAACCACGGCGGCTGGGGTAATGGTCAGCAACCCGGCAACAACCAACCCGGCAATGGCGGGCACGATAACCATGGCGGCTGGGGCGGCGGCCAGCAACCGGGTAATAACCAACCTGGCAACGGCGGCGGCCATGATAACCACGGCGGCTGGGGCAACGGTCAGCCATCAAACAATGGCGGCCATGACCGTGGCAACGGCGGCGACCGCTTCGCTCAAAACAGCGGACGCATGCGCAGATTTTAATATTCTAACTCCCTATATATTAACTGGAAGACCGCCTGTTATGGGCGGCCTTTTTTTGTTTAGGGCTTTCCCGGGCTGCCAAAAAGCTATAACCGATATTATTCGTTTAGTAGTTATTTACGTAACGTATTTAGCAAAAAAGTAAGGTTATTCATTTTTATATCTGCCGGATTTAGTGCTGTTTTAAACCCCTTTTCTTTGTTTTTTATCTACTAAACCTGTTTAGCATTAGTATTTATATTATATATTTGGTTTTAAATACCAAAAGCCACGTGAAGAAAAAGCTATCTATAGTTGACATTGCCAATAGTTTAAACATCTCTAAAACAACTGTTTCATTTATATTAAACGGGCGTGCCCAGGAAAAACGCATCAGCGAGGAGTTGGTGAAACGCGTGCTTGAATATGTAAAGGAAGTGGGGTATAAGCCCAACTCGCTGGCCAAAAGTTTACGTACCGGTAAATCTCATATCATCGGTTTATTGGTTCAGGATATTTCTAATCATTTTTTTGCTACCATTGCCCGCCAGATAGAGGATCTGGCCTATAAAAACGGCTATAAAATTATTTACAGCAGCACAGATAACGATACCCAAAAAACGCAGGAACTGATAACCATGTTCCGCGAGCGGCATGTTGACGGCTACATCATTACCCCGCCCGATGGTATTGAAGATGACATCAGCGACCTGATCAGGGATGGTTTTCCCGTGGTACTTTTTGACAGGTATCTGCCCAGCGTACCTACCGATTATGTAGTGGTTGATAATTTATTCAGCACCTATAATGCAACACAATATCTTATTGATAACGGCCATAAAAATATAGTATTTATAACCTATAGCTCCATTCAAACCCAAATGATTGAAAGGCTGGAGGGTTATGAAAAGGCTATGCACCAAAGCAAACTGAAAACCAGCGTTACCGAAATTGACTTTTATGCCAGTGCCGATAGCATAGTTAAGTTAATACTTGATTTTTTTGAACAGAACAAAGACGTTGATGCCATTTTGTTTGGCAACAATCATTTAGGCAAATGCGGTTTGAAGGCTACCCGCAAAGCCGGCAAACGCGTCCCCGAAGATATTGCCCTGATTGCATTTGATGATTATGAGCTGTTTGAACTTTACACGCCGGCCGTAACGGCTATAGCACAACCGATAAGCGAAATTGCCGATAACGTGATTAACCTGCTGATGGAACGCCTGAACACAACTACTGAAGAGCAAAAGAAGCAGCATATTACTTTGGCTACCGAGTTGATTGTTAGAGATTCATCAAAGTAAACCGTACTTAAATGTAGGGTAGGCGGGCTGTTGCAACGCTTTGCAATATGCTTTCACATCAATTTATAATTGCCTATTTTGGATGCAATTATAAAACCATCATGAAAAGAACTCTTGTTTTTTTGCTGTTTGTGGCTTTAGCGGCTCAAACATTTGCGCAGGGAAATGTATTAAAAGCCGCCGATCCTGTTGCAGCAAAGTTTTCGCCCGAGCGCTTGAAGCGCATCGATGCTATGATTGAGCAAAATATCGATTCAGGCTATGTAAAAGGAGTAGTGGGTTTTATAGCCCGCGATGGTAAAATTGTTTACAATAAATCATTCGGGCTGGCCGATGAGGAGCAAAAGAAGCTGATGAATACCGACGCGATTTTCCGTATCGCTTCGCAAACCAAAGCTATTACCAGCACAGCCGTGATGATGCTTTTTGAAGAAGGCAAGTTTTTGTTGGATGACCCAATCTCCAAATATCTGCCTGCTTTTGCGCACCCTAAGGTAGTAGATCAGTTTAACGAAAAAGATTCAACTTACACTACCATCCCAGCCAAACGTGAGATCACCATCCGCGATTTGCTTACCCATACATCGGGTATCGAATACGCGCAGATCGGCTCGCCCAAAATGAAAGCTATTTATGCCAAAGCTGGCATCCCGGCAGGCTTTGTTGCCGATAAAATATTGCTGGCAGATGCTATGAACAAACTGGGTAAACTCCCCCTGCTTCACCAACCGGGCGAGCGCTGGACCTACGGGATGAATATCGATGTGTTGGGCTACCTTATTGAAAAAGTATCAGGCAAAAGCCTCGACCAATTTTTAAAAGACAGGATCTTTACGCCGCTGGGTATGGTTGATACTTATTTTTATATCCCGGCGGCCAAGCAAAACCGTTTGGTAGCGCCTTATACATTCGATAAAAACGGGCAGATCACGAAATGGACTTCAACCACGTTTCCGGCCTTTAATGTTGATTATCCAAAGGTTAACGGTACGTATTACGCCGGGGGAGCCGGATTGAGCTCAACCATTAAAGATTATGCTATCTTTTTACAAATGATGTTAAACGGCGGCGTTTATAACGGCGAACGTTTACTGGCCCGCCACACGGTTGATTTGATGACCACCAACCAGATAGGCGATCTGTACATCAACGCTGATAAAGACAAATTTGGATTAGGGTTCGGCCTTACCACGCAAAGCAGTTCGGCTAAGCTGGGGATTAGTGAGGGTTCATTTGCCTGGGGCGGTTTTTTTGGCACCCTTTATTGGGTCGATCCGAAGGAACACCTGGTTTGTTTGCTCTTTGTCCAAAACTGGCCTTTTCCGCACAACCAGATCCAGGATAAATTCAGGGCCATGGTGTACCAGGCTCTTAACGATTAATTTATTTTCTTTTTTTAAGTGCCGTAAAACTGTTGTGTTGCTTTGTTGCAGATCTTTTTACGATACTTTAAAATACGTATAAATACGTGGTATAAAATGGGTGTTTTTACGGGTTGCAATTTCCGCAGTTGTTGCATAGGTTTATGTTGTTTAACAGCCTGATATTTAGACCTTTTTGTGAAGATTGTAGAGGTGCGTTAAGATTCACTTAAACCTTAACAATGTGATATGGAGAATGTAAACCCACAACCCACTCAAACAGATACTCCTGACGTTGCAGGTAGTACCGGTATCAACGAGATTTCACCTCGCGGAAAATTTCTGGCCGGCTTTCTTCTCATCATATTTATTATAGCAGCAGGCACTACCATAGTTGCTTATTGGCCGGATAAATTGCCGCCGGCAGGTAAGCCGGCGAGGTATCAATACAAAGCATTCAATATCACTTTGCTTGATAGTTGCCAGTTAAATTCGGGTTGAAATGTTACACCGTATGATAGCCTGATAAAAAATGTTGCCGGCAACCTGATTTCGAAAAAGGATACGTCAAAAAAACATTCGGATAAATTTAAAATAGCTGCGGTAAGGTTGTTTGAAAAAGAGATGCTTCAAAAAGCCGATTCTTTAAAAAAACGTAATCAAGCCAAAATTACGGTGGCCGCTGCTAACACTATCGAATTTAACACCATTATATTGATACTGGTGGCTGCTGCCGGCTTTTTGGGTAATATGATACATATCGCCACGTCTTTTACAACGTTTATAGGTGCCGGTCAGTTTAAAAGCAACTGGTTGCTATGGTACTTTGTAAAACCGTTTACCGCGGCCGCTTTGGCCATGGTAATGTACTTCGTGTTTAGGGCCGGCTTCCTTAGTTCTGCCGACCCTGGCAGTAATTTAAATATTTACGGTGTAATGTCTATTGCAACCTTTGTTGGCTTGTTTACAGATGTAGCTACCGAAAAACTTAAAGAAGTGTTTAAAACTATGTTTAATACCAGGGACGACAGGCCGGATAAGATCAAACCCGATATAAAGGTTTTGGCGACTTCTGTCAGTCCTGAAAAAATTAACATCACAACCCTTAATGATTTTGTTGTATCCGGTGAAAATTTCGACACGAAAAAATTGAATATTGCAATAAATGGCCAACCCATACCCGCCGGAGACATTGTTATAACCGACAAACTGATTCATATAAAGTACCAGGTGCCGGTTGCACAAGCTAATTTAACTGCTTTTACCTTGCTTATTACTGATGAAACCGGTAGCGAAATATTTAAAAAAGTGTTGACTGTTAATTAAAAAATATAGTTTGTTTTTTTATATAGGATACCTTACAGACTGGTGGTTGATTTGACGTTAAAAGGTTAACGGCAGGCTTTAATTTTTCTGGAAAGAAATTGATACTATACCATGGCGTAAAAACTACCTTTAAAAAGCAACATTCCGTAAATTAAACCTGCTATTTTAAAACATCTTTTAATACCGCCCAAACATTACCGGCTACAATTTTTGCGCCTTGTGCAGTAGGATGGATGCCATCGCCTTGATTTAGAGATGCTACGCCGCCAACACCTTGCAACAGGAAGGGCACCAGCGCCATATTGTTCTTTTTAGCCATATCGGGAAATACGTTTTTAAATTTGTTGCTGTAATCGGCGCCCATGTTTGGCGGTACCTGCATGCCCAATAGTACCAGTTTGGCCTGTGGATATTTGGCTTTTACCTTATCTACAATAGCCTGTAGGTTTTTAGAGGTTTCGTTTACCGGGATTCCGCGCAGGCCATCGTTAGCACCAAGTTCGAGTATGAAAACATCAACTTTCTGTTTCAGCAACCAGTTAATACGTGCGTTACCGCCTGCGGTTGTTTCGCCGCTAAGGCCTGCGTTAACCACTTTATAAGGTAATTTTAACGAATCAACTTTATGGCCAACTACAGCCGGAAAAGCATCGTTTGCCGGATCGTCCAGCCCGTAGCCCGCTGTCAGGCTATCACCAAAAAACAAAACTATTTTTTTTGAAGCCGAATCGGTTTTCGTTGGTTCGGTAGCCGGAGTTGAAGTACTTTCGTTTGTCGGTTTTGTATTATTACCGCAGCCTGTAATGGTTAGTGCCGTTAGCATTAGGCCGGTTAATGTAGTTCTCATCATATCAAATAAATACAACGCGCTTAGGCGTTTGTTCTTAAAATTTCGAGCGGCGGTTTGTTCAGTACACCGCGGCTGTTTAGTAAGCCTATGATAATCGTAAGCAGGCTTACCATCAAAAATAACACAAGTGCCGGTAAAATACTAACCGAATAAGGGATGCCGAAGCTGTATTTTGCCAGGAACCAGGTACCGGCAAAAGCTATCAAAATGCCAGTTAAGGCCGATAGGCTACCTAAAAACCAGTACTCGAGGGCGGTTATGGTAAAAATTTGTTTGCCGCTTGCGCCAAGGGTGCGAAGTAAAACACTCTCCTGGATACGCTGATATTTGCTGATGCGCACCGAGGCAATCAACACCACAATACCGGTAATGATGCTGAAAGCGCTCATGAAGCGGATTACATAGCTTATTTTACTCAGCAACTCGTCAACCACGCTTAATATCAAACCCAGATCGATAATGGAAACGTTGGGATATGCCTTCACCACCGTTTGTTGAAATGCTGCCGATACTTTATTGGATGGCACATGTGTCATCAGCACATGAAACTGCGGTGCATCCTCCAAAATCCCGGTAGGAAAAACCACCTGGAAATTAGTTTGCACCTTGCCCCAGTTTACCCTGCGGATGCTGGCAACGTAAGCAGGCATTTGCACACCCTGCACATTAAATATCAGCTTATCGCCAATTTTAAGATTTCCCCGCTGCGACAGGTTTTCTTCAACCGAAACCGGGACTTCTTTGGCCGGGTCGGCTTTGCCAATCCATTTACCATCAATCAGTTTTTCGGATGAGGTAAGCGAATCGCGGAAGGTTACCCGGTATTCCCAGGCAAATACGCTGTGTTGTATTTTTATGGTGGTATCTTTGTTCAAATCGGCAGCGGTTTTGCCGTTTATTTCTTCAATACGCATGGTTACTATCGGTACCTGTTGTAATACAGGTAAGCCCTGCTGTTTGGTGAGCTGTACAACGCCCTTTTCCTGGCTGTTTTGAATATCAAACAAAATCATATTTGATTGATTACCGCTGGTTGAAAGGTTTACCTGTTGTATAAGCAGCGATTGTACAAAATACAGTGTGCAGATAAACATGGTGCTCAAACCGATAGATACTATTAAGATAATAGTTTGATTGTTGGGGCGATATAAGTTGGCAAAACCCTGTCGCCACAGGTAACTCCACGAGGCTTTGATAATGGCTTTGGTAATCCTCATCAGTAACCAGGCAGTTGCCGAGAGTATAGCAAAAGCAATCAAAATTCCGAGGGTGAAAAATAAACTACCCACCCAGCTATCCAGTTGCAGGTAACTGAATACCACTACAAATGCCAGGATCAGCAGGTAAACCAGCCAGCGCAGCGGGTCATTGCTGCGGGCGCTTTCATCTACCGACAGGCGGAGGGTGTTGAGTGGGGATATGTTACGTACCGAGATAAGCGGCAGTAAGGCAAAAAGGATAGAGATGATTATCCCCAATAAAATGCCCTGCCCGATAGCCATCCACGAAATTTGTACAGATATGGTAAAAGGCAGCCAATCGGCAAAAACCATGGGTAACAAATGCTGGATAGCCGTGCCCAAAACAGCCCCGGTAACCGAACCGATAAGGCCGATACCAACAATCTGGATAAGGTAAATTAAAAACGCTTCGGAGGCTTTTACGCCCAAACACCGCATAATGGCAATGGAGGCTATTTTTTCTTTTACGTAGATATGAATGGCGCTGGCTA
Organism: Mucilaginibacter celer; assembly: GCF_003576455.2. NCBI lineage: Bacteria > Pseudomonadati > Bacteroidota > Sphingobacteriia > Sphingobacteriales > Sphingobacteriaceae > Mucilaginibacter > Mucilaginibacter celer. The sequence goes on along the minus strand of NZ_CP032869.1, from coordinate 2,783,161 downwards.
CACCAACACAGCCCAGCAGCAGCGCCACAAAGCCCACCAGCGATAAAAATCGACTGAGATCGCCAAAAGCGCGCCCGGTATTATCTTTTTTACTCTCAATGGTATCAAAACGCATCCCGGCTTTATCAAGTATAGGGTCGAGTTTTTTGGTGAGTTTTTCAAGGTTGGTGCTTTTATCAAGTTTGTAATAAAAGCTATAGGTTACCCGGCTGCCTATTTTAACTAAACCGGTTTGCTCCAGATACTGCATGGGGATGTAAACTATAGGCGCTATACCGGCCATAACACCGCTTTGCCCCGGCGCTTTATTTAAAATACCCGCTATTTTAAACATCAGGCTCCCCACTTTTACCGAATCGCCAACCCGGGCGTTAAATTGCAGCATCAGGGTTTTATCAACCAATGCCATGCGGCCCTGTTTAAATTGGGTACCCGCTGCCTCGGGCGTAGTTTCTAAAGTGCCATAATAGGGGAAGTTGCCCTGTAATGCGCGCACCTGTACAAGCCGCGTGCCTTTGCTGTGCGGGAAATATAGCATTGAAGCAAAACTGCGTTCGGTTGAGCGATCGCTGCCCAATGAATCGAGCAAATGCTTCAGCGAATTATCCACCGGTTTATTTCCCGAAACTGCCAGATCGGCACCAATTAATGTGGCTGCCTGGTTATTTATATCATTTTGAACATTGTATTTAAACGAGTAGATAGCCACCAGCGCAGCTATACCGAACACAATGGCCGATATAAAAAGGAACAACCGCGAACGGTTTCTGCGGCTATCGCGCCAGGCCATCCTAAACAGCCAGGGCAGGTTTGTTTTTCTTTTTGGGGCGATGAAATTGGTATCCATTAGCTTAGGCGTTAATGGTTTTATCATCGGCAATCAGTTTGCCGCCTTTTATGCGGATGATGCGCTGGGTTTTGGCCGCCAGTTCCAGGTCGTGCGTTACTACCACCAGCGTGGTGCCAGCTTCTTTGTTCAGGTCGAAAATGAGTTTGATCACCTTGTCGCTTGTTTCGGCATCGAGGTTACCGGTTGGCTCATCGGCAAACAAAATTTTAGGTGCATTTGAAAACGCTCTCGCCAATGATACCCGCTGCTGCTCGCCGCCTGATAGCTGAAGCGGATAATGGTGCCCCCTTTCAGACAGGCCTACCTTATCTAATAAATCCAGCGCCCTTGCTTTGATATTCTTTTCGCCCCGAAGTTCCAGCGGTACCATCACATTCTCTAAAGCAGTAAGTGTTGGCAGCAGCTGAAAATTTTGAAATATAAAGCCGATATGCTGATTGCGCACCTGCGCGCGCTGATCTTCGGTAAGGTTACTCATGTTGATGCCGTTAAGCTCAACCGAACCGGATGTTGAACGATCAAGCCCGGCACAAAGACCGAGCAGGGTTGTTTTACCGCTACCTGATGGGCCTACTATGGCATTGGTTGAACCGGTAGCTACCGAAAAGTTAATATGATCAAGCACGGTGAGCACTCGCCCGGCACTTTGGTATGTTTTACTGAGGTTGGTGATGTTGAGGATATTGTCCACAGCGTATTTTTTAGGGTATAGATACAAAAAAGCCGGGCTTGTTACCAGCCCGGGTCATGGAATATTCAAGTATTATGGCATCTTTACTTTTGGTTGACATTGCAGTTAAAGCCTGCTTTTCAGTTTCTGCTTTACTTCGTGTTCCCATTCGCTTTTCAAAATGCTCAACACTATCGAATCCCGGCGGGTACCATCAGCTAAAGGCATATTGCTTCTCAGGATGCCCTCAACCGTGCAGCCAATACTTTTCATTGCGGCTATACTGCGTTGGTTACGGGCATCGGCCCTGAATTCAACCCGTTGCATGTTCAGTTTTTCAAAGGCAAATTGCAGCATCAGGTATTTGCAATGTTTGTTTAACCCCGTACCGCGGAATTTTTCGCCGTACCAGGTGTAGCCAAGCTGCAGGGTTTGATTGGCAGGTTGGATATCGTAAAACCTGGTACAGCCCGCGTATTGGCCGGTGGCTTTGTCAAAAACGATAAAGGGATATTCTTTGCCTGCAGCGCGTGCGTTTATGGCCGCCCAGATGTAGGCTTTCATGCCATCTTCGCCTGCGGCACTGGTTAATGAGTAGTTCCAGGTATCAGGCTCATTCAGGGCAAAGGGGAGGAGGTGTTCGGGATCATCGGCTGTTAGGGGGCGTAATGTTACGCGGTCGTCTTCTAAAATATAATTTGCTTCGGGGTTGAAGGTGGTGCTCATGGTGTTGGATATCGAGAACCAATATAGCTTTACCAGAGGAGGTTGGCAATAGGAGCGTGCCGAAACATGGCGCGGAGTTTACTCACCCGATCTTCAATTCGCTGGATCTGCCCTCTCTCCGCTGCGCGCAAAGAGGGCGTAGGAAGTGATTTCTTCACCCTCTTTACAGCTTCGCTGTAGAGAGGGACGGCCAGCGTAGCGTAGCCGGGGTGAGTCAACCCTGACAAGCAGCATAATCAACCCTTCTCCTCCATAATATCCTCATACATCCTGTCGAAGGACTTGTTTTTATTTTCAATAGCCTTTACCGAGTTTCGCTGTTCGCAATATTTCAGCATTTCGTAACAATCAACCAGTACGTCATCGGCAACATCTTTAAAAGTCATCTCTACCACTTTGCCCGAGATCTTATAATATTCATCCAACGCCTTTAAGCCTTTTTCGGTGATCTTGATGAGCTTGGCCCGTTTATCATCAGGCGATTGCCTTTCTTCAACCTCCTCCTGCCTGATGAGGCGGTTAATAACTTCCATGCCCGTAGTTGTTTCGGCAAACATGTGGTTAATAAGGTCGCTTTTGCGCACCTCGCCCAGGTGCATTAAACCATTCAGGTAATAAAAATTCTCCGCAGGCCCGGCTTCAATATGCGCCACTGCCGAACGGAAGTATAACGAATACGCACTCATAATACGGCCAACAGTTTTTAGCAGGAATGCGCCATTCATAATCCGCTCGCCTTTTTTACCCGGGTGTTTTGGTTTTGGGCGCTGCTTTTGAAGATAGTAACGGCAAAAGGCCTCCACGCTGGGCTGGTCGCTCTCAGCTTCAAAAGCCGTCCATTCATCAACTAATTGCACTATTGGTTTCATTTTATTGCGGTTTAGGTGTAAAATTAAAAATTTATTTCTAAAAAGTTTTATTTATTCCTAAATGGGAATATATTTGTTTAATTGTTTCTGAATTGAAATATGCGTTGAGCCATTAAAAAAGCTTCAATCCAATTTATTTCGATAATTTTAACAAGGACAAAAAATGTTTTGTCCGCTCAATCGTCACATCAAATAACAGGCGGTTGAGTAAAAAGCCAGCCTAAAAACAGAGAATTATGCAACCCGATCATACAAAGAAAGCAACCCCAAAACCACCCAGTGTATTCAGCCTGTTGGTACCCTATAAGGGCCTTGTAGCATTATTGTTATTATTTGCGCTTTTTGGCAATGCCATTAACCTTTGGCTGCCCAAGGTTATAGCAAGTGGTATCGATGCATATTCGGCGCATAAATTTATACTGGGCGATATCGTTGTTAAATTTTTAATAGCAGCTGTGCTGGTGTTTTTGTTTGCCGGTTTGCAAACAATTATCCAAACATACGCCTCCGAACGGGTGGCCCGCGATCTGCGCAGGCGTTTATCAGATAAAATCTCGCGTCAAAGCTCGGTTTTTATCGAGCAGGCCAATCCATCCAAACTGTTAACCAATTTAACTGCCGATGTAGATTCGATCAAACTGTTTGTTTCGCAGGCTTTGGTATCCATTATCTCATCCTTGTTTATTATTATCGGTTGCAGCGTGATGCTGATGCTGATTAACTGGAAACTGGCGCTGGCGGTTATCGCTATTATTCCTGTTATTGGCGGTACTTTTGCATACGTGCTAAAAAAAGTGCGTGCCCTGTTTATTAAAAGCCGTGGTGTTATTGATCAGTTAAATAAGGTAATTAACGAGAGCATCCTTGGTTCGGCACTTATCAGGGTAATCAACTCACAGCAGCTGGAATACAATAAATTTTTGTTAGCCAATACCGAGGCTAAGGATTATGGTTTACGCATTCTCGGATTTTTCTCTGGCCTCATTCCAATTGTAACGTTTACCGCAAATATGGCAGCACTTACCATTTTGGTAATGGGCGGACATTTTGTAATAAACGGCAGCATGAGCCTGGGCAGTTTCGCTGCTTTTAACAGTTATTTGTCGCTGCTGATATTCCCGATATTTATTTTGGGATTTATGAGTAACCTGATAGCACAGGCCAGCGCTTCGTTTACCCGAATCAGCGTGGTACTTGATGCGCCTGATGTTATAGAAGGCGGGAAAATTAAAGATACCCTGCGCGGTGATGTGGAAATGGAAGATGTTACTATTACCTACGGGCAAAAATCGGTACTGAAAAACATATCATTTAAAGTGGCGGCCGGATCAAAAATTGCCATCATCGGCCCAACATCTGCCGGGAAAACCCAATTGCTGTACCTGCTTACCGGGCTTATCAACAGCACAACGGGCAAAATTATGTTTGATGGCAAAACCATTGCCGAGTATGATAGCGAAGCTTTCCACCGGCAGGTTGGTTTTGTTTTCCAGGACAGCATTATCTTTAATATGAGTATCCGTGAAAACATTGCTTTTAGCGATACGGTTACCGATGAATCTTTACAAAAAGCCATCGAAACAGCCGAGTTAAGCACTTTTATTGATGGTTTGCCTGATAAGTTAAACACCATAGTTTCAGAACGCGGCTCGAGCCTTTCGGGCGGACAAAAACAGCGGATTATGCTGGCGAGGGCTTTGGCGGTTAATCCTAAAGTTTTGTTACTGGATGATTTTACGGCACGTGTTGATAACAATACCGAGCGGAAAATATTGGCCAATATCCAGAAAAACTATCCGGGTTTAACGCTTATCTCGGTAACGCAAAAAATAGCCTCTGTTGAGCATTACGACCAGATTATACTATTGATGCAGGGCGAAATAGTTGCCCGCGGCGTGCATGATGAACTGATGAAAACCAGTCCCGATTATGTGCAGATTTTTAATTCGCAGCAAAGCACCAGCAACTACGAACAGGGTATTACCCATTAAATTTTGAAGTTAAGAGCAGATAAATATATATCGAAAAAAAAATGAACTACGATCTTAACCAGCTAAGCAAAAATCAGCAAAAAACCTCAACCATGGCAGGGCTTAAAAAGCTGCTGCAACTGATAGCGCACGAGAAGCCTACGCTTATTATCGCGTTTTTCATCATTATTGCCAATTCGGCGCTCAATTTGCTTGGCCCGCTTATTATAGGGCACACCATTGATAACTATGTACAGCATAAAAATTTTGACGGCGTACTCCGTAATGCGGCCATCTTATTAGCCATGTACGCTACGGCCTTATTTACCAGTTACAAGCAAACCACGCTGATGGGCGGGGTAGGGCAGCGCATGCTGTTTACCTTGCGTAATTCCATCTTTAATAAACTGCAGCAACTGCCTGTGGCCTTCTTTAACCAAAACAAAGCGGGCGATTTGATATCGAGGGTAAATAACGATACTGATAAGCTTAACCAGTTTTTTTCGCAATCACTAATGCAGTTTATTGGCAACATCTCCACCATGATAGGTGCGGGGATTTTTTTATTGGTGATTAATTTTGAGTTAGGGGCAGCCGCTTTAGCACCATCACTGCTGATCCTTTTTTTAACACTTGCCTTATCTCCCTGGATAAAAAGTAAAAACGCTGCCAACCTGAAAAGTACAGGCGGGCTTAGCGCCGAGATTCAGGAAAGCCTGAATAATTTTAAAGTGATCATCGCCTTTAACCGCCGCGACTATTTCAGAAAGCGTTTTGAGGAAGCCAATACAGACAATTATAAAACAGCTATAGGTGCTGGCTTGGCCAATAACGTGTTTGTGCCGGTGTACGGCCTGTTTGCCAGCATGGCGCAGTTGATAGTGCTGTGCTTTGGTATTTACCTTATCAGTAAAGGTATGTTCTCTATCGGCTTAATGGTGAGTTACTTATCGTACGCAACTAACTTTTATAACCCTTTGCGGCAATTAGCCGCACTGTGGACCAACTTTCAAACCGCAATGGCCGGCTGGGACAGGATCTCGCAGATCCTCTCGCTCGAAAGTAATTTGCCTGTATTGCCGGCCGGTGTTAATGAACCGGATGCCTGTTTGCTGGAGTTTAGACATGTGCATTTCAGTTATGATGAAAGCCGGGAAATTTTGCATAATATCTGCTTTAAACTGGAGCGGGGTAAAACCTACGCCCTGGTAGGGCCTACGGGCGGCGGTAAAACTACAACAGCTTCATTAATAGCCCGTTTGTATGATCCAACTAAAGGTCTGGTACTGCTTGGCGGTAAAGATATCCGTACGCTTACACCCGAAGAACGCAGCCAAAAGATCGGTTTTATTTTGCAGGAACCTTTCCTGTTTACGGGTACGGTACGCGATAATATTCTGTATGGTAATGAACTTTATAAAGATCATACCAACGAACAAATGGAGCAGGTAATTCGTGATGCAAATTTGGGAAGCTTGCTGGCTATTTTTGAAGAGGGACTGGACACCAGGGTATTATCGGGTGGTGATAGTATCAGTTTAGGACAAAAACAGCTCATAGCCTTTATGCGGGCAGTTTTACGCAATCCTGAGATTTTGATTTTGGATGAGGCCACAGCCAATATTGATACCATTACCGAACGATTACTGAGCGATATTTTAGATAAACTGCCCGAAAGTACTACGCGTGTTATTATCGCCCACAGGCTGAATACCATTGAGAATGCCGATGAGATCTTCTTTGTAAACTCGGGCGAGGTGATCAGGGCGGGCTCTTTTGATGATGCGATGGATTTGTTATTGCAGGGAAAAAGGGTTAGCTAATCAATTGTCTGAACCGGAATTTGGGGGAATTAACGAATTTGTAGAATTTGCTTAGCATTCTGTCAATTCCCTAATTCCCCCAAATTCCGGTTCATACAAAGTCGCGGTGATAATTAAACTTTAGAATTCGTATGTAACCTGATTCAATGAGATCAAATTACTATTGATATAAAATAGTTGTCCAATCTACACTAAATAATTGCTAAATTATTTTTACCATTGCATATAAACTTAACCTAAGTTATGCATAAGTACAGCGGCGAAACGCGCATTTTAGTTGCAACAGATTGTATTATATTTGGATTTGACGGTGCAAATATCAAATTATTGCTGGTTCAGCGTGGGTTGGAACCCGAAAAACATAAATGGAGCCTGATAGGTGGTTTCATTAAACCATCCGAATCTCCGGAAGATGCGGCCAATCGTGTACTTGAATTGCGCACCGGGCTTAAAAATGTTTATATGGAGCAGTTCCAGGTGTTTGGCAAGCCCGAACGCGACCCGGTGGAGCGCACTTTATCCATAGCTTACTTTGCATTAATTGATATCCACCAGTATGAGGCACAACTGAGCGAAGAATACCATCCCGAATGGTTTTTGCTTGATGAAATGCCCGACCTGATTTTTGACCATAACGAGATGGTACGGCTGGCTAAAAGACAACTCAGGTACAAGGCGGCCCTGCACCCTATATTGTTCCAGCTGCTTCCCGAAAAATTTACCATCCCACAGTTACAGGCTCTGTATGAGGGGGTTTATCAAACTAAATTTGATGACCGTAACTTTAGTCGTAAACTACTCTCGACCGGTTTATTGGTAAAACTTCCCGAAAAAGATAAGCTCTCATCAAAAAAAGGGGCCTTTTATTATAAGCTCGATCAATCTCATTACGAAGAGAATTTTGAATCATTTCTGAACCTGGTGCCAAACCCTGATAAGTTTTTTTAGGGTTGAGTTGTTAGGTTATTAAAGGGCTCCCCGTTAAATTTAAAAAAACGGGCTATACAGCTCTTTATAAACCTATTTTTAATGAACCAGGAAAACGCGGGTGTATTGTATATTGATGATGCTGTAAGCAGGCTTGACGATTTTAAAAATTTATTCGGCAAATCGCTTAATGTTTTCACCGCGCAATCTGTTGTTATTGCGCGAAGTATTTTGGCCCAGCACGAAGTTGGGGTAATGATGATAAGCCAGCTGATGCCGGGTACAGGTGGTCTCAGTTTTTTTGAAAGCACAGCGCAAAGTTATCCGCGGGTTATCCGTATTTTACTCACCGGTTTTCCGGGGGAGGAAGGGGTTTTTGAAGCCATGAACAACGGTTTGATTTACGCCTGCCTGCCCAAACCCTGGCAAAATCAAAATATAAAACAGGTGCTGAAAAATGCCCTCGAAGTATATTACCTGCGCAAACATAATATCGAACTAACCTACAAACTGTACGAGGCCACTTACGAACTTACTAAAGTCCATAAATAGCGCGGTTTATTTTACATAGCACATCGTACTGGCAATAAAGGTTTTTTGTATTTTTAACCGTTAGCTTTAGGCTCTCAAAATAAATTCAACTAAACACCTTTGAGCAGAACCGGTTTTTTACGGTCGTTAATTACGGCTGTTACGCTGTTATATTTTAATTTGTACGTGCTTGCGCAGGGTTCAACAAACCAGGGTACCGAGTTTTATACTGCGTATATGGCCCATGTTAATGGTGCAGCGGGGCTACCGGGTTCTATTGCCGGCGGCAGCCAGATGCAGCTTTATATTACATCTGATGTAAAGACCGCTGCAACTGTCGAAATAACCGACGGTACGCTTTTAGGTACGTTCCGGATCACTCCCAAAAATGTAACCTCTGTTACAATCCCTGCAAGTGCGTTTTTAGCAGGACAAGGTACTTTTTTAAAAGCCATCCACATCCGGTCGGCTAAACCTGTTGCTGTTTATGCTCATATTTTTGCAAGTGCCGTTTCGGGCGCTACTTTGTTGCTGCCTGTTAATACGTTGGGGAAAGATTATCTCTCCATCAACTATGAGCAGATCTCAAACTCCAATAATACCGGAGGAGGAGGTGGGGGCGGCGGAAACGGCGGCGGCGGGGGAGAAGGCCGACCCTCTTACTCAACCTTCGCGGTTATTGCCACAGAGGATAATACTACTGTTGAAGTTACCCCCTCACAAACTTTGCTTGATGGTACGCCGGCCGGCGCGCCCTTTACCTTAAATTTAAAAAAAGGCGAGGTTTACCAGGCCCTTTCTTCCACCGATTTGACGGGCACGCGGGTGAAATCAATTGTATCGGCATCGGGTACCTGTAAAAAAATTGCAGTTTTTTCGGGCAGTTCAAAAATAAGTATCGGTTGCCAGGGTATTAATGGTTCATCTGATAACCTTTTTCAGCAGGTTTATCCGCTCTCGGTATGGGGGAAAAATTATATCACGGTGCCGCTAAAAAGCCGTATTTATGATGTGATCCGGGTGGTGGCAGCTTCGCCCGGTACAATGGTCACCATCAACGGCAATCCTATCCAGATAAACGGGCTGTTTTATGAGTTTACATCGTCGGCACCTAACGTTATTTCGGCCGATAAACCAGTGCAGGTTGTTCAATATGCAGTAACACAGGGCGAAACCAATACCAGCAATTGCCAGCTGGCTTCCGGCGATGTGGGCGATCCTGAAATGATCTATTTAACACCCATTGAACAAACGCTTGATCATGTTACCCTCAATTCGACGGGTAATTTTAATATTACCTCAAATTATATTAACGTAATTATCAAATCGGCAGCTGTGCCAACTTTTTCACTGGATGGAGCGTCATACACAAATTTTATGGTGATGCCCGGAGCTCCCGGATACTCGTATGCTCAAATTAACGTTGATGCCGGGGTGCACAACATTAAAGCATCTGATGGTTTTAATGCTATTGCTTATGGTTTCGGGCAAAAGGAATCGTACGGGTATGCAGCAGGTACCAACCTTAAAGATCTGAACGAATTTATTGCTTTGATTAATCCAAACAATAAAAGCGTAACCTTAAACGGCTGCACAAATACAGATTATAAGCTACAGCTTACTATACCATACCAAACCCCTAAAATTACATGGGATTTGAAAGATGGTTCGGCCCCTATCGTGGTTGATAATCCAACGCCCACAGGGTCGGTGGTTAAAGATCAAAAGGTGCTTTATACCTACGAGTGCCCGGTAGATGAGCACGAGTATACGGATGGAGATTACAGCGTAGTGGCAACAGTTTTTAACCCCGTTGCCGACGAATGCGGATCGAACGAGGAAATTGAGTTTGATTTTAATATCTCCAAACCGCCGGTGGTGACTTTTGACTATGCCAATACCTGCTTTGGCAGTACCGTGCAGTTTACAGATAGAACAACCTCGGGCACACGCGAAATAAAAACCTGGCATTGGGATTTTGGTGATGGTAGTACTGATGTGGTACAAAACCCCACCCATAAGTTTTCAAAACCGGGCGATTACAATGTAAGCCTTTTTGCAATCAATGAAAATGGTTGCGGAGAATCGTCGCTGCCGATAAAAGTTCATATCAGTATATTGCCTGTCGCTATTTTTGATGCGGCTACGGCATGTGTAGGGCAGGATGTTACCTTTACAGATAATTCAACTTCCACAGAAAGCAACATAGTAAGCCGGCAATGGGATTTTGGTGATGGCACACCAGTTGAAACCCGGACGGATGCAATTCCCTTTAAGCACCTGTTTACCAAAGCAGGCGATTACGTGGTTAAATTAACGGTAACTGATAACAACAATTGTGCAAGCGATGTTACCATCCATCCGGTAACTGTTTTTCCGGTGCCTGTTGTTGATTTTTCATTACCAGATGCCTGCGAGGGAGATTTTGCCCAATTCACTAATCAAAGCAATATTGCCGATGGCACTGAGGCCGATTTTAGTTATGAATGGAATTTTGGTGATCCTGCGGCAACGCCAGGTAATCCGAATACATCAAACCAAAAAAATCCGGTACATCGCTATGGTGCAGGTATGTACCAGGTAAGCTTAACGGTAACGTCAAAAAACGGTTGCTCAATTACTTCAGCGTCTAAGTCATTAACCATTAACGGCAGCACACTCAAGGCTGCTTTAACCGTGCTAAACCCCGCCGATTTATGCAGCAGCCGTGAGGTTTTTTTCGAAAATCATTCAACCGCTAATTACGGCCAGGTTACTAAGCTCGAGGTAACTTACGATGCATCCGATCCGGCAACGATGGTGGTTTATGATCACCCTGTTGATGGGCAGCGTTTAAGATATAAATACCCTTTATTTACCCAGGGTACGCGTAACGTAACAGTAAAGGTGGCTGCCTATTCGGGTACTACGTGTTTTGATATTGCCAGTGTGCCCCTGGTTTTAAAAGCCTCACCGGTAATCACCTTTAATCCTGCTCCTGTTTTTTGCCTCGAATCGCCTGCATATTCTTTCCTACCTCAATTAGATGGGCCGGCTGGCAATGGTATTTTCTCGGGCAGGGGAGTGAGCAGCACAGGCGTGTTTGATCCGGCTGCCGCTGGTGCAGGTACTTTTGAGATCCGGTATATTTATACCGCCCAAAACAGCTGTGCAGACACGGTAATACAACAAATTACGGTCGATTCGCCGCCGGTTGTTTCACTTGGCGATGACTTTACCATGCTTGAGGGTACTAAACACGTTTTAAAACCATTGGTAACCGATCAAAACCTGAGTTATAAATGGTACCCGGCAACAGGGCTGGATCATGATGACATAGCCAACCCAACGGCAAGCCCTAAAGAAGATGTTACTTATCATCTAACCGTTACATCGGCGCATGGTTGTACAGCCGAGGCTTCGGTATTTGTAAAAGTTTTGAAGTTTTTGGTGGTTCCATCGGCCTTTACACCCAACGGTGATGGGGTAAATGATGTTTGGGATGTTAAATATTTGCAAAGTTATCCAAATAATAGGGTAGATGTATACAACAGATACGGAGAAAGGGTATATTCGTCAATTGGTTATAGCACGCCCTGGGATGGTCGTTTTAACGGCACATACCTGCCTCCCGGAACGTACTATTATATTATCGATCCCAAAAATGGCCGGCAGGTTATTGCGGGTAACGTAACCATTATCAGATAGTAATGAAAAGAATTTTATACATTATCACATTTGCCTTAGCCGCACAATTTTCAAGGGCTCAACAACGGCCGCAATACACGCAGTACGTTTTCAATAATTACCTGTTAAACCCTGCCCTAAGCGGTATTGAAAACTATACCGATGTAAAGCTGGGCTACCGCAGCCAGTGGACGGGCCTTGACGGTGCACCGGTAACGTCGTACTTTAGTATAAACGCGCCTATCGGCAATAATTTTTTACAGGGAGATGCCACGGCTTTTCCCGCAGGCGGAGGACTCAACCCCTCAAGCAGGGCATACACTCAAAACTATATGGCTGCCGAACCGCATCACGGTGTTGGTTTAACTATCGTATCTGATAAAACAGGTCCTATTTCGCAAACCAATATCGATGCAACCTATGCCTATCACCTGGGCATAACCGAAAAGCTGAATCTTGCGGTAGGTGTTTCCGGAGGGTTTAGCCATAATATGATTGATAAATCGAAACTGAATCCGGCAGTTGCCGATGACCCGACAATTAGGGATCTGGCAGGAAGCCAATGGAAACCGGATTTGGGTATAGGTGTCTGGGCTTATTCTTCAAATTACTTTTTTGGCGTGTCGGCGCAGCAAATTCTGCCTCAAAATTTGTACATAACCACTTCAACAAGCAGTGTGCAAAATAAAACAGTGCCTCATTATTTTGTAACAGGCGGTGTAAAGCTTTTTGTATCTGAAGATATTACCCTTATGCCATCGGCCTTATTAAAATTCATAGCGCCGGTTCCGGTTACTTTTGATGTGAATATGAAGATGTCGTTCCAGGATAAGTTTTGGATAGGAGGGTCGTACAGGCGGAATGATTCGTATGCGGCTTTGGTTGGGTTTAACTTAAGTTCGTTAATCAATGTTGGCTATTCGTACGATTTTACTACATCTGCCCTGAACACAGTAAGTCATGGCTCGCATGAGATTGTGCTTGGTATCCTGCTTAATAACCGCTATAAGGTTACCTGCCCGCAGCATACTTTTTAAGTATCAGAAAATTATATACGATGCGATACATTTGCCTACCTGGTGATGTATCGCATTTGTTTTTTATGGAATTTTATTTCTTATAACGAAATAAATTAAAACAATCCGCCGATTTGATGGGTTTTAATAATAACTAAAAAATTAAAACCTATGAATACGAATAATGAAAGCTGGAACAACCAGGATAACGAGCGCAATGATTTTGAAAATAATAACAATTCATTTTCGGTAAACGGAGGGGACGCCTATAACAACGACGAACTGGAAAATGACGATGTTGACCTGGGCACCGACGATATTGTTGATTATGATGATAACAACCGCGAGGTAGAACAGCCACCCCAAAAGGAAAGCGTAGGCACGCATAGCCAAAGTGAAGTTAACCAGGTAAATCGAAGCGCAGATACCTCATTCAGCGAGCAAACCGATGTAACGCCGCCAAACAAAAAAGAATTTCCATCAACAGGCCCGGCCAAAACCGATTTTGAAAGCCGCCCGCAAGGCCGTACCACCGGCCGGATGGTTGGGCACGAGCCAGGAACCGAGGGTATTTAATGAAAGGAGGCTTTATTATGAGCGATTATAAAGATGAAATAGCACCCAACAACAGCAGTAAAGAAGAACGCGAAAGTAATACTAATGATGCTGATTGGGGCGCTGATAAAAGCAAAGGCGGTCTGGAAACAGAGGGCCCGCAAAAAAAGCAGTATAATGTATTGAATGAGGACGGCAGCCTGGCCGATCTTCCCGATCAGGATGTTGAGGGTGCGGGAGCCGGCGATGGCACTATAGGAGGTTAATAGTAACTTCGGCTTTAATCAATAAAAAGCAGTTAGCATTTCTAACTGCTTTTTTATATTTGAGGCAAAAGCAACCTGAATGAACTGGGAAATATTGTACCACCTGCCTTTCATATTTATCGTGGCCGTCCTTACCCAGCCGGGTTTAAAGAAGCTTATTGGCAAGTGGGTGAGTGGCTGGGGGTACTATGCAATTCTTATTGCTATAAGCATCCTTATTTACATAGCGATCCTTGCGATATTGTTGTGGATCTTTTTTCATGATACCCGAAACGATTAATCACCACAACGATATTAACAGGAAAGGCCATCTGAAACAGACGGCCTTTCTTGTTAATATGGATCCGGAACTTTAGTTCTTCATCATTTTAATAAATGATGATAGTTTCTCCTTCATCTCTCTTCTATCTACAATAAAATCAAGGAAGCCATGTTCCTGCACAAACTCGGCAGTCTGGAAGCCTTTCGGAAGATCTTTTTTAATGGTTTCTTTAATAACCCTTGGGCCGGCAAAGCCAATCAGCGCGCCCGGTTCGGCAATGTTGATATCGCCAAGCATGGCGTATGATGCTGTTACACCACCGGTGGTAGGATCAGTAAGTAATGAAATGTACGGAATTTTAGCCTGCGATAACAAAGCCAGTTTAGCCGATGTTTTGGCCATTTGCATTAATGAAAATGCCGCCTCCATCATACGGGCACCTCCCGATTTAGAGATCATCAGGAAAGGAACTTTATGTTCGATGCAATAGTCGATAGAGCGTGCAATTTTTTCGCCCACTACCGAACCCATCGAACCTCCGATGAAGTTAAAATCCATACAGGCGATAACCAGGTCCTGCCCCTCAATTTTGCCGGTTGCCGAACGGATTGCATCTTTTAAACCGGTTTTCTTTTGGGTTTCCTTCAGCCTGTCGGTATACTTCTTGGTATCCTCAAAGTGTAAAGGGTCGCCTGAAGTAAGCTCGGGGAAAAGCTCTGTAAATTCGTTATTATCAAACAGTACCGAAAAATATTCTTTTGAACCTATGCGCAGGTGGAAGCCACAGTAATGGCACACATATTGATTTTCTACCTGTTCAGAATAGTGTAAAGGCTTCTTACAATTAGGGCATTTATTCCAGATGCCATCGGGGGCTTCCTTCTTTTCCTCAGTAGTCGTAATTATCCCTTTCAACTCTCGTTTAAACCATGCCATATCTGTGTCTAACTCTTTCAATTGGCTACAAAGAAACAAAAAATATTAAACATGTAGGGTTCGTATTCAAAAAGATATAAACGGCCAAATTGTTTACCTCCAACTAAAATAGTTTTTTAATATCAAATTGGCAATAAAACAGGTTGATTATTAATAATTCATATTACTTTAACAAAGTAAGCCTATTTTTACTATCGTTTTAATATACTTTTAAGATTACTTACCTGTTTTAAAGAATTTTTATAACTTCGGGGCCCAAATAAACGCTAATGGACATAAAAAATTATAAAGGTGTTCTGCACGGCGATCAGGTGCAGGAACTATTTGAAGCAGCAAAAAAGCATCAGTTTGCTTTACCGGCAGTAAACGTAATTGGTACTAACACTATCAATGCAGTTATGGAAACAGCTAAGGCTGTTAACTCTCCGGTTATTATCCAGCTGTCAAATGGCGGTGCTCAGTTTTACGCCGGCAAATCATTGGATAATTCAAAACTTCAGGCCTGTATTTTAGGCGGTGTTTCTGCTGCAAAGCACGTTCACCTGCTGGCCGAGCACTATGGCGTAGCGGTTATTTTGCATACAGACCATGCTGCAAAAAAATTATTGCCATGGATTGATGGCTTGCTGGATCATGGCGAGAAATTTTTTGCTGAAACAGGCAAACCGTTGTTCTCATCACACATGCTCGATCTTTCGGAAGAGCCTATCGAAGAGAATATCGAAATTTCGGCCAAATACCTTGAGCGCATGGCTAAAATGGGTATGACCCTCGAGATTGAGTTAGGTGTTACCGGTGGCGAAGAAGATGGCGTTGATAACTCAGACGTTGATAGTTCACGTTTATATACCCAGCCCGAAGAGGTTTCTTACTCGTACGAGCACCTTTCAAAAGTTAGCCACCGTTTTACTGTAGCAGCAGCTTTTGGTAACGTGCATGGTGTTTACAAACCGGGCAACGTAAAATTACAGCCGGTTATCCTGCACAACTCCCAGGAATATGTAAAACAAAAATTTGGCTTGGCCGATGAAAAACCAATCAACTTCGTATTCCACGGTGGTTCGGGTTCATCTCAGGAAGAAATTCGTGAGGCTATCTCGTACGGTGCCATTAAAATGAATATCGATACTGATATGCAATGGGCTTACTGGGAAGGTATTAAAAACTACTACCAGGAAAAAGAAGGATACCTGCAAAGCCAGATTGGCAGCCCGGATGGCGAGGATTCTCCAAACAAAAAATACTACGACCCACGTGTTTGGTTACGTAAAGGCGAAGAAAACTTTGTAAAAAGGCTTTCTGCAGCGTTTGAAGATTTGAACTGTATCGACGTACACAGCAAACTATAATATTCATCAAAAACTAACAAAAGCGCCTGTACATTTGTTGTGCAGGCGCTTTGTTGTTTAAAGGCAGCGAAGCTTGCACCATGAAAGTTAAAAATCTACTAAAATGACAGAGGTTCGTAAAAAAAAGAGAAACTTATTTGAGCGTTTTGCCAATTGGGCTACTATTGCCACCGGTAGTTCAGGAGCCTTTATAATTGCTTTTGGAATTATCATTGTATGGGGGATAACCGGGCCATTGTTCCATTATTCGGATACCTGGCAACTGGTTATCAATACCGGTACTACCATTGTTACTTTTTTAATGGTTTTCCTGATCCAGAAATCGCAGAATAAAGATTCGAAAGCGATACATTTGAAACTGAACGAGTTGCTGGCCTCGCACCAGGGCGCAAGTAACCGGATGGTTGATATTGAAGATATTACCGAAAAGGAACTCGATCAGCTGCATAAGTTTTACGTAGAGCTTGCAGATCTGGCCGAAGAGGAAGATGATATTACCTGCACGCACTCGATTGATGCGGCCCGCGAAAATCATACCACCAAGCTTAATAATTATAAAACAAAACCGCATTACATCAATGCCCGCAAAAATCATAGTAAAAAAAGCCGCTGAGCAGGCTGATTTGGATAAGATACATGCCATCAGGTACGAAGTGTTTGTTATTGAGCAAAACTGCCCACCCGATTTGGAGATAGAACATAATGAGGACTCCACACATTTTTTAGCTACGGTTGATGGCCAGCCCGCCGGAGCCTGCCGCTGGCGTAAAACCGAAAATGGTTATAAACTGGAGCGGTTTGCGGTGCTTAAAAATTTCAGAGGCTATGGCCTGGGCCAGGAAATGGTTAAAGCTGTTTTGGCCGATTTGCCGGTAGATGCTGATTATGTTTACCTCAATTCGCAAACGCATGCGGTGTCTTTCTACAAAAAATTAGGCTTTGAAGAAAGCGGTCCCGAATTTGAAGAGGCAGGCATTAAACATTACCGGATGGTAAAAAAGTGATATCAAATTTTTATAATTTTTTAACAGATGCTGCAACCAAATTAAAGTTTGCAGCATCTTCTGTTTAGTACATCATCTAAATCAAATTTTTATGTTAAATCTGAATCTTATTCCCCAAAGATTATTAATGGTGCTTTTGCTGTTTGTGGTGTCCATTAACGCAATGGGCCAGGATAAAATCAAAACCATCGGCAACAAGCTTCGCAGCGGATCAACCAATACAACTTTTGATGCGGTTAAAGGCAAGCTGGTTGGCGTTGAAATGAATGCCGGTAAAAAACAGGTGCAATTACTCAAGCTTAGTTTTCACACCGCAAACCGCTCGAGCGATAGTGTTGCCTTTAAAGTTAACGTTTACCAAATGGCCGGCAAATACCCCAACAACGTTAATCTGGTAACTGACGAAGTTAAAGGCTATATCCAAAAATACCGCGACGGAAACCCTCAGTTAACAACGATTGACCTATCGGCTTACAACATTAAAGTTGCCGGTGATATTGTGGTAGCCATTGAGTTTCTGGAAACAAAAAATGGTTCAAACATCGGCTTTTCATGCGGCCTGCTAAATGGTGGCACTTTTCACCGCGACAGCGAGGCAGCCGGGTGGAAAAAGATCCCGGTGGTTGGAGCGGATTTTAGCGTGCGGGTAAAAAAGCTTAATTAAATGCATCGGCTGGTCAAACTTACGAGGTTTTAAAAGCTTCGTAAGTTTTGCAAATCCCGGAATCTGTAAACCTGATAAACCTCTATTCGAACAATTCCTGCTCATCGGTATAATAAGTTTTCCGCGATCCTTCTTTCACCAAAATATAGGCCCCGGTTGGGCTTTGCTTCTTTTTAGAGTTGTGGATGTTCATAAAATCGCGCACCTCGCCGTTAATGATATCCGGGTTGGCTTTAAGGATACTTTTTTCGGCATCTTGTAAAACCGTTTTGATGGATTTTATTAAACCGCTCAATTTGGCTTCGGGAATTTTGTTACTTACCGAAAAAGGGGAGAGCCGGGCGTGCCAAAGAATTTCATCGGCATAAGCATTACCTATTCCGCGCAAAATTTTCTGATCAAGCAATACTGTTTTGATATTGGTTTTTGTTTTGGCCAGGCGTTTGGTTAAAAAATCAACCTCTACTTCAAGCGCATCCGGTACGTCTGTTTTAGCCGGATTGAGGGTAGGGGTAGCTATACCCTGAAAATCGGTTAATACCAAACCACTGCCATCTTTAAAATGCAGTTCAATGATTGGGTACTTGTTTTCATTTTTGCCTTCAAACAAAAACAGTTTGCCGTGCAACATTAAATGCAGGCCAAGTACATCTCCTTTATTAAACCTGATATGCAATTCCTTGCCTTCGCGGTAAACTTTTTCAAGTTGCTGCCCGGTAAGGATATCATTAAGCTCTTTTACACCTACATTTAACTTTTTAGTGTTAGGTACGATGATTTCTTTTACGGTTTTACCACTGAGTTTTTTTTGCAGGTTGTGGCTAAATGCCTGCAGGTCGGGTAGTTCGGGCATGGTATGTTGTTTTATATGGGTGAATAATAAGTTTGTTGATGTTTTATTAAAGTAAGCCGTTAAATTTTTTGAAACGTTGCGAGGCTGTTTCAATAGCTTTGGTTTGCGCTTTGTTCAGATTGCCATAAGGCTTAATTTCAATATCGATATTATTTTTACCAACAGTACGACTCCAGTTGCCGATAACCTGGTTGTTTATCATAACAGCAGGAAAAAAGGTAACATCCCCTGTTTTATCGAGATATTTTGCAGGTATAATGGCTTCACGGTTTTTATAAGCGATGATCAGCTCATCATAAACCGGCAAAAGGCAGGATGCTGATTTGATCGCTATATCCGGATTTGCATCTGCATGCATCCAATAGGTTTTTCCTTCTGCCGTGATATTGGTTAGCGAGTCCTTATTGATCTTAATTCCCGCTTTAGCGTCAGCAACCGTTAAGCCCGACCAATGTACAAAATCGTTTACTGTAGCCGGGCCGCGACTTGAGAAATATGCTAAAACTAATCGCGCCACTGCCTCGTCCCTGTCAATTACCGGAGTGATCGGTGCCCGTTCGTCAAGCAGCGCGTAGGTGAATTGTTTTCCTTCGCGCGCGCCGCTGCAAATCAGTTGATCAAGCTCGGCCTTCATCAGCAAAATGGTAAGCCGCAAATCGTTGGTTGCTATGCCTGCGCTATTTAATAGCTCGGTTATGGTTTTGCGTGTTAGCTGTTTGCCGCCTTCCATTGCCTTGGCCAGTATATTATGGCTTTTGTTAAATATTGCACTGTCTACTTCCTGTTGTTTGTACATCGTGGCATTGCCTGCATCAATACGGGGCGCGGTGAGTGCAAGCAGCCAGCGGATATCCTGCGGTAATACAAAATGCCAGGTTGGCCGTAATACATGTGTGCGTAATATGGCTCCGGCGTTTACTGCTTTCTCCACGGCTTTATCCGTTGGTGATAGCATGCGCAAGCCTATAGCCCATTTGGCATAGCTATATTCCTGTGCTTGCATGGCTACCATATACTTAACAACATCTTCGGGCTTTTTAAATTTATCGTAGTTGAGGCATTGGTTGTAAACCCGCATGCGGGCTATTTGGCTTAGCGTCATGTTTAATATGCTGCTTGTTTATTCAAATTAACAATACAGAATTGACAACCGTTTGTCAGCAGCAAAAAAAGTTTTACTTTGGATGTTGGTATGGATAGGATAGATTCGAAATACTTTATAGCCGCAGCGGCAATAGGCCTTGCCATTGGTCTTGCCTTACATAACCTTGCTGTAGGTATAGCAATGGGCGTTGCAATGGGCTTAGCAATAGGTTCAAGAAAAAAGAAGGGAAATAACTCCTGAGATAGGGCAAAGACTAACAATTCATACTTACGGGGTTTTAACTCCCGTAAGTATGAATCAGGAGTTTATTAAAAATCGTGGTACAAATTCCGGAACGAACTTCTTAAACCAAAAGTAATCAGGGTGTTTTTTGTATCCTTCTGAGCATTTTTTTCCTGGCGATACAGTGCGCCAAGTTCAAAGCGCAGGTTGTATTTGGGGTTCAGGATGTAGGCTACCGTTCCTTCACCATAGTATAATTGGGTGCTTAGTCCCTGTCCAACTGTGGTTGTGTTGTTGGCCGATGGAACAAATGGTTTGGTGATATCCATCCCAAAATTATCGTTTTTGGTTGCATCAAGACCATATTTGGCGTAATTGATCTGCCCCTGGAAATCAAACCTGCCCACCGAATAGTTCAGGATGCCCAATACTTCTCTAAAGTTAGCGCCAAGTGGGTGGGCCAGCGCATCGCCATAAAAAGTATAGCTGCCTATTAGTTTGGTATCAGTATAGGTGTACGGCTTAACAGTATTATACTCAAACAGGTAATTCAGCCTTTTTACTTTGAAGATATCTGCCCCGCGGATCCCCAGCTGCCAGCCGTTGGTATTATCAGCATTATTGCCCGAAAAGAAGTTGCTGCCTTTAAACCTGTCAAACATAATCTGTCCGTACAGCGCTGTTTTATCCAGAATTTTGTATTTGGCGTTAAAGCCTAAAAATACGTTGTCTTTACCGCCGCCCGGGCCTAATGAGCTTGTAAAAAGCACGGGGTTAACAAAATTAGCGTCGAAGCCGCGTTTTTTTGCCTGATCGTCTGTTTCGGGAGTAATAAGGGCATTAAACATACCAAATGACACTCTTTTGCTGATATTCCAGTCGATGTAGTGAAACAGGGCCCATTTGCGCGGGTTGCTGCCAAAGAAGGTATCGTAAGGAGGTTGCCTTAAATCCTGGATGTAGGCCCATGCTATCATATAACGCACGGGGCCCAAATCGGCCGTAAGCCTGAGTAAAGGCATGTTCGAAGCAAAATCCGACAGTAGCACCGAGCGGTAGCCATCGCCGATAAACATTTTGTCTTCGCCCAAGGTAATATTCAGTTTTTGGGTAGGAGAGTAAGATAATATAGCGGTTACGTACGACCAATCCTGTGAGTTTTGCGGCTGCCCGTTGTAATGCCTTGCATAAGCCTGGCCGGGGATGAAACGATGATCGTTTACATAATCATTATAATACGAAACAAACTTGGCCGAGTTTTCAAAACCGCTGCTGTAAAATGAAAATTTATCGCCAACGGTGCCGCCAAGCTGAAAGCCGCGGGTATTTAGATTGGTTGATTTGCTGTTGTTAAAATCGCGGCCTACCTGTAAATCGGTTATATAATCGGCGTAAAAGGTATAGCCCTTGTCTTTAACATCAAAAAGGTGCTCATTAAACAGTTTGCGCCCGCCCCAGGTTTTGCGCTCGCGTATACCCACATTCATCACCGAATCATAGGTATGCAAAATGGTGCTGTCTATTAAAAAAGGCCTCAGCGATGTATGTGAAGAACTTTTTACAGAATATATATCAGCATTAAATTTTTGATACAGCTGGTACGAGTTTGGCAAATAAACTGATTGCGCCTTACTGAGCTGTGCTGTAAATAAAATGCACGCAGCAGCAATAAGGGCCTTTCGTAAGTTTAGGGAGTAGATATTTTGCATCGCAACAAAGTAAGGATTATTTGTTGTAAGTTAAAAATTTGATTGTTAAAAGCGTAATGCTCAATGCAGAAAGCAAAAAGCGTAAAGCAGAAAACTCAAAGCCCAAAGCGGGATTCAATTGCTTTTAGCCTTGAGCTTTCTGCTTTAAGCTCAAAGCAGGATGTTTCGTTAAAACCAAGAGGCTAAAAGTTAATTATTGTTAAATTTTGTCAGGCAAGGGTGTTTTTTTTTTATAAGTTATAAAAATCATGATATTTGCCGCGCTATTAAATCAATTGATATACTATTAAATGCAGTACAAAAAAATCAATAACCTATTGGGTTGGCTATGTTTTGTTATAGCCTCAATAACCTATATTTTAACACTGGAACCATCTGTAAGTTTTTGGGATTGCGGCGAATTTATTTCATGCGCCTACCGTTTGCAGGTAGCCCACCAGCCTGGTTACCCTGTTTTTGCCATGATTGGCAAGGTTTTGTCGCTGCTTTCATTTGGTGATAACACTAAGGTGCCTTTCTTTACCAATATGGGTTCGGCGCTGGCCAGCGGTGCTACCATCATGTTTTTATTTTGGACAATTACTGCCTTTGCCAAAAAATTGATGCTTGAAAAGCGTACCGACAAAATTGATAATTATAAATTATACGTTATAATGGGTGCCGGTTTGGTAGGCGCGCTTGGCTTTACCTACACCGATACCTTCTGGTTTTCGGCTGTTGAAACTATTGTGTTTGCTTTATCGTCGTTATGTACTGCCATTGTGTTTTGGGCTATCCTGAAATGGGATGAACATGCTGACGAGGCGGGAGCTGATAAATGGATCGTTTTCATTGCTTACGTTATCGGTTTATCAATAGGCATTCACCTGCTTAACCTGTTAACCATCCCTGCTATCGGTATGGTATATTATTTCCGCCGCAGTAGAAATGTAACCGTTGGTGGCAGCATCCTTGCCTTTTTAGCCGGTGTGGTGATACTTGGTTTGGTGCAATACGGTATCAGGGGCTATACTATCAAGTTTGCCGCTTACTTCGATCTGTACTTTGTTAATTCGCTGGGTATGGGTTTTGGTACCGGCGCGTTCTTTTTTATCCTGATTATTATTGCTGCCATTGTATTTGGTATCGTTTACAGTATCCGCAAAAAGAAACCTGTGCTTAACCTGGCATTGCTTTGCGTTGCGTTTATTTATTTTGGTTACGGCTCGTTTGCTTATATCCCAATCCGCGCTACTGCCAACCCCGACTTGAATAACTCTCACCCTGATAATGCTTTCACTTTGTATGGTTACCTTAACAGGATCCAGTACGGAGAAGTTCCTTTATTAAGCGGCCCTTTTTATGACGCACAGGCTGTTGATCAAAAGCAAGGCAGTATCATTTACCGCAAAGGAAAAACGCAATATGAAAATGCCGGCAGGAAAATTGATTATGTTTATGATCATACAACCCCGCTGCCGCGTATGTACAGCACTGATGGTAATGATGTGCAGTTTTACAAACAATGGCTGCGCATTCCCGATGGGCAGGTGCCAACCATGGGCGATAACCTGAAATGGATGGTAAGCTGGCAGATGTACCAGATGTACTGGCGCTACTTTTTCTGGAATTTTGTTGGCCGCTATAATGATGCCGATGGCCAGCAAAGTACCGAAGGTATTGACGGCAACTGGACCAGCGGCCTTTTTGATGGTGGTAAACACCTGCCAAAATCGGTAACAGCCGCAAATACTTACACGCCGTTATATGGCCTGCCATTACTTATCGGTTTAATCGGTTTGTTTTATCACGTAAACAAGCGCGGTAATGATGCCTTGATTGTTGCCCTGTTATTTTTCTTTACCGGTTTGGCTATTGTATTATACGTAAACCAGGCCTCGGTACAGCCCCGCGAGCGCGATTACTCGTATGTAGGCTCGTTTTATGCCTTTGCTATATGGATAGGTCTTGGCGTTATAGCCATTGCCGAATTTGCCCGCAAATATATTGATGGTAAACTCGCCGCTATCGGTTCAACAGTTATTGGCCTGTTGATTTGCCCTGTTTTACTGGCTGCCAAAGAGTGGGGCGATCATGATCGTTCAACCAAAATGACGCCGCATGATATGGCTTATAACTACCTGATATCGTGCCCGCCAAATGCTATTTTATTTACTTATGGGGATAATGATACCTACTCGTTATGGTATGACCAGGAAGTTGAAGGCATCCGCCCGGATGTGCGCATTGTTAACCTGAGCTTGTTTACCGGCGACTGGTACATCCGCCAGATGCAGAAACCAATGAACGCTTCGGCACCGCTGCCTATCACCATGCCTTTTGACAAGTACAAAGAAGGGGTGAGGGATGTGGTTTATTTTAACGATCAGAAACTGGCAGATGCGCAGGATGTAAAAGAGGTTTTTGATTTTATCACTTCGGATGATAAAGCTGCGAAGATGCAATTATCAAACGGTGAAGAAGCCAATTATCTGCCAACAAAAAGCCTTAAAATGGATATTAATGCCGATGAGGTGGTTGCCAACGGTGTAGTAACACCCGGGCAGAAAAGCAAACTGGCCAAAACCATGGAATGGAAATATACATCAAACTATGTAACCAAAGAAAACCTGGCCATGTTTGATATATTAGCCCATAACAACTGGAAACGCCCCATCTGCTTTACAACCACCATTGGTAACGAAAACCTGGTGGGATTACAGCCATACCTGTATAAGGAGGGTTTTACCTATCACCTGATCCCTTTCCAAAAAGATACCGCAGTACACGATCAGCTAAGTAAGGTGAATACCGAGGTAATGTATACCAACGTAATGACCAAGTTTAAGTTCGGTAACTTTAAAAAGGCTAAATATCTTGATCATGAGTCAACATCGATGTTTTACCCGGTAATGGTAACCACATTCCTTGATCTGGCGCAGAGCCTGGTTGAAGAAGGCAAAACCGAAAAAGCCTTGAACGTAGTTAGAAAATATGATGCCGAGCTGCCCGATCTGTATCCGTATGTAGATGTGGCAGGCCGTAAGCTCTATTTAGCACGCCTGGCTTACGAACTTCATGATGTGGTATTGGGCAACAAGCTTTCAAAAAATATTGATGCCTATCTTACAGATCAGCTGGATTACAATGCCTATTTACTTACTCAAGACATCAACAGCATTAACGGCCGCGATGTGCAGATAGGTATGCAGGTGCTTAACGGCCTCGCCCAGTTTGCCAAGGATAATCATCAAACGTCCCTGGCTAACCAGTTTGATACTCAGTTGAAAAATTATGAAACTAAGTTCCGCGCTGTGTTGGGTGGCGGTCAATAAAATTTGATTTTTTTAGTGATAGGGCAAAGCCATCTCTGTTTGAGGTGGCTTTGTTGGTTTATGGGGTTACCGTCCCTAACATATAAAATAACCATTCATAAACCGTTAAATATTAAAATAATTACCTCAAAGTCGCCCCGATTAATTATTTTCATAGCCGGTATGCAAAAGCTTTTTAAAATACATTTTAGGTTTTCCCTTTGTTTGGTGGTGTTGATTTGGTGCAGCGGGGCTGCTTTTGCCGATACACCTACGGTACATATATCGGCTAAGCCGGTATGGATCAATGCACTTAAACCTTACAATCAAAGGCCATCAGGGCGTACTATCGAACGGGGATTTTATTATGCACTGATAGAGCAGCAGGTTCAGGTTGAAAAACAGGCCGATTATAACCACATCATTCGCGAAATAGTTTCTGAAACCGGCATCCAGAACGCCTCGCAAATCTCGGTAAGTTTCGATCCAGCCTACGAAAGGCTCGATT
The DNA here is from genome assembly GCF_003576455.2 of Mucilaginibacter celer. Classification (NCBI taxonomy): domain Bacteria; kingdom Pseudomonadati; phylum Bacteroidota; class Sphingobacteriia; order Sphingobacteriales; family Sphingobacteriaceae; genus Mucilaginibacter; species Mucilaginibacter celer. Next base: position 2,757,387 of record NZ_CP032869.1, on the reverse strand, counting down.
TTCATGATATCACCGTATGGCGCGATGGCAAACCGTTAAACCGTTTAAAAGCATCAGCATTTAAAGTTTTGGCCGATGAACAGGATCTGTCCAATTTTATTTACCAGGGCAGTTTTTCGGCGTTGTGTATTCTTGATGATATCCGCAAAGGCGACAGGATCGAATATTCCTACACCATAACAGGCCGCAACCCGATATTGAATGGTAAGTTTTGCAGTAACCTGTATTTTCAGTGGGGTACGCCAATTTCGCATCATTATACCGCGGTGATTGCCTCATCGCAACGTAAACTGAATTTTAAAACTTTTAATAAAGTTCCCAAACCGGTTATAAGCCAAAATAACGGTTTAACAACTTATGCCTACGAGGGCTTTCAAATTCCGCCGGTGCATGATGATGATAACCAGCCATCGTGGTATGATGAACGCGGTATTATACAAGTGAGCGAGTTTAATACCTGGGGCGATGTGGTTAACTGGGCGCTAAGCATCAACCCGCCGTCACTAAATATCCGGGGCGATTTAGGCAGCCGCATAGCACAACTTAAAAAAGAAGCAGGTGCCAATAAAGAAAAATATTTCAGAGCGGCAGTCCGCACCGTACAGCAGGAGGTGCGCTACATGGGCATAGAAATAGGCGAATACTCGCACCGTGCCAACAACCCCGAAAAGGTATTTAAGCAGCGTTATGGCGATTGTAAGGATAAATCATTATTGCTGGTATCTATGTTAAAGGCAAATGATATTGATGCACAAATGGTATTGGTAAATGCCGATATGAACGAGCATGTGGATCAGTATATCCCTACAGCCTACGCTTTTAACCATGCTGTGGTAACAGCCAATGTAAACGGAAAACAGGTTTGGGTTGATGCAACTATGGATAACCAGGGGGGTGAAGGAACCGATATTTACTTTCCACGGTATGGTAAAGGGCTGGTGTTAAAAGCCGGTAACAGTGCACTTACAACTATCCCGCCCGCTAAAGGAGGTTCAATAACTGCTGAGGATATTTATACCATAAAAAATGTTAAATCGCCGGTATTGTTTACGGTTAAAACAACATACGCAGGCGATGAGACCGATTATATCCGTGGCAAGCTGGAATCATCGGGCATGGCCGAAACCGAAAAAAACTATCTTGATTATTACTCAAAAATTTACAATAAAATTGAAGCCAAAGATTCGATAATAGTAAAGGACGATCTGAAAAAAAACATCCTCACCACCATCGAAACCTATAAAGTGGGCGACTTTTTGAAAAAAGACTCAACGTCGGATAAGTTTACTGCCGATTTATTTGCCAACGTTATTAATAACCAGTTTCCGTCAATAACCAGCCGTACCAAAACACCGGTTAGTGTTACTTACCCTTATGATGCAAATTATACCATCAAGGTGGTGTTACCCGGCGGCTGGGATATTAATGAAGCTCATGATGCCATCAGTCGCGATTATTATCACTACGAATCAAATTTCAGTTCGGCAGGGGATACGCTTTCACTGAATTATAAGCTTTCTTTTTTAAAGGATAATGTACCGGTAAACAAACTGGACGAGTTTAGGACAGATATCAAAAAACTGAACAACACCAGCCTCGGCTACAGCTTTTCGTATACGCCCGACGAGGTTGCAAAGCCCGCAACCGTTAACAGCATCCTGGTGCTTATTGCATTTTTGGTAACGGTTGCGCTTATTGTGCTTGGCGTATGGCTTTACCAGCGCGAAACGCCGGGTATTGTATTTGCTTATGGTTCAACTTTTGTCCCCCTTGGCGGTTGGTTAATAGTGGTAGCCGTTTTTTTAGGTGGGATGGTGGTTTCGTCGGTATGGGGATTATCAAGCCAAAACTACTTTAATATCACTTCCTGGAATTCGGCAGCGGTAAAAAACATTGCCGAACATCGTTTCCTTATTATTCTCGAAACGCTTGGAAATATTATAGTGGCCTGTTATGCCATGTTTTGCCTGGCTTTATTGCTAAACCGCCGCGATATATTGCCGCAGTATATCATCGGTTTCTTTGTTTTCCGGGCGGCGACCAGCCTGGCTGTTTACTACGTTGCTTTCAACCTTTACGGCACCGTGAGCGACCTGGCTATGCAGGCGCTGGTTGGTTCATTCATTGTAGCAGCCATTTGTGTTCCTTATTTCCGCAAATCTTCGCGCGTGCATGAAACCTTTATCGTACCGTATCCGCCATATAACTACAGTTATGAAGGCCCCGGCACAGAAGACGCCAGGGGATAACAGGTTTGATAGTTAGCTATAAAGGGAATGTGTTACCTGCGTGTTTTGTATTAAAGCTTTCGCTTTTTCACGATATATCGTTATTTCTGAAATGTGTTTACCGTCAAGTATCTGATAGCCAGTACGCCCTGCCTGTGGCATATACTTTGCTTTTGTCGCCATGTATATTTCCGGCCCTTAAATAAACATTAATCAATATTTTATGTTTCTGCCTGTTGATGGCTGTAATTAGGGATTTTTAAAATAAATTTGATTTACATTTAACGATAAAAAACTACGATGAAATTTCAACCGCTGTTAGAACAGGTAAAGCAGTACGTTATATCCTATTTTGATGTTCACCACGATCCCGACTTAATTTACCACAACCTGCGTCATACTAAAGATGTGGTTGCAGCGGCCACCCAAATAGCAAATCATTATCAGCTAAGCGATGAGGACTTTTTCGCCGTGATCTCTGCCGCCTGGTTTCACGATACCGGCTACTTTACAGATAAAGCCGATCATGAGAGTAAAAGCGTAGGCATAGCCGATCACTTTTTAAAACAGCATAAAGTTGAGCAAGCTGTTATTGATAAGGTAGATGGCTGTATCCTGGCCACCCGCATGCCACAAAATCCAACCAATCTTTTACAGCAGATTATATGCGATGCAGACCTGTTTCATTTAGGTACCGATGATTTTAAAGATAAAAACAAGTTGCTGCGCAAAGAGATGGAAGCCTGCAAAAAACGCGATATCGATAAAGATGAATGGCGCGCCTACAACATCGAGTTTTTGCAGGGACACGACTACTACACCGACTATTGCCGTTTGCTGCTTAACGATCAAAAACAGAAAAACCTGCAAAAGCTAATTGAAAAGCAGGCAGAGGTAGAGGTACGTGATACCCCGGATCAAATAACCACAATCACTACAACCAATACCGATGGCGGTACCATTATCACTGCCGAGAAGGAAAAGGAACACGATGATCATGATAAAGATCATGGCAAAAAGCACAAAAGCGACCGCCCCGACCGTGGTATCGAAACCATGTTCCGCATCAGTTCAAGCAACCATCAGCGGCTGAGCGATATGGCCGATAACAAGGCCCATATCATGATTACGGTTAACTCCATCATCCTGTCGGCCATTATCAGTTTGGTGCTGCGTAAGCTGGATGAGCACTCTGCGCTGCTGATCCCTACATTTATGCTGCTTTCGGTAAGTTTGGCTACCATGATATTTTCTATTCTTTCTACGCGGCCATCTATCCCGCCGGGTTTGTTCAGTCCTGCTGATATCGAAACAAAAAAAGTTAACCTGCTGTTTTTCGGTAATTTCTACCGCATGTCGTACGATGCCTACAGCGATGGTATGGAAAAGATGATGGACGACCGCGATTTTCTATACGGCAGCCTCATCCGCGATAACTATTCGCAGGGCGTAGTACTGGGTAAAAAGTACAGGCTGTTAAGAGTTTCGTATAACATATTCATGTTCGGGTTAATTGTTTCGGTAATAGCGTTCATTATATCATCATTATTGTAAACGGCAGGTTTTTCGCCAAAACTATTGTTAAGTCGGTAGTACCTGGTCCTAAGTCCCGAAGTCATTTTGTTTTTTGACTTACTACTTATGACTTACGACTAAAATTAACACAACACTATGGAATACTCATTTTTTGACCGCGACCTGAGCTGGCTTTTGTTTAACGAGCGCATTTTGATGGAGGCCGAAAGTGAGGATTTGCCGGTACTGGAAAGGATTAGTTTCCTGGCCATATTTTCATCTAATTTAGATGAGTTTTACCGCGTGCGCATGCCCGTGGTTATGGCCCTGCATAAACTTAACCTGCTAAATAAAACCGAACAAAACGATGATGTGCCCGATAAAGCCCGGCAACTGGTTGAGCAAATGCAAAACCGGTTTGGACAGGTTTTTACCGGAAGGCTGATTCCGCTGCTAAAAGAAAATAACATCCACCTGCTTTTTCATGAACCCATCCCTGCAGCTATTGCCGATAGGGTAAACGATTATTTTTACAGCCAGGTACTGGCATTTTTGCAGCCTGCCGATTTAATTGGCGGCAAAAAGCAATTCTTTCCCGAAAATAATAAGCTTTATTTTTTGGTGAACCTTGGGCTGAAGGATGGTAAAGAACGACCGGTGATCCTGAACATCCCATCAAACCAGTTGCCGCGTTTTTTCAGTGTTAATGAGGATGGCAAACAGTATATTGTTTTTTTAGATGATATTATCCGGTACAATCTGGATAAGATTTTTAAAACGGAAGAGATAAAAGGTTGCTACAGTTTTAAAATAACCCGCGATGCCGAGCTTGATCTTAACGATGATTATGAGGGTGATGTACAGGAGCAGATTGAAAAACAGCTATTGAAACGTGATATGGGACTGGCCACCCGCTTTTTGCACCAGCCGGGTATCCCGCTCAGAGTGCTTCATTTAATTGAAGATAAGCTGGGCTTACAGGGATCGAGCATTGTTGAGGGTGGTTTTTATCATAATTTAAAAGATTTAATGGGCCTGCCAGCCGGTGGCCCGGGGCTTAAATACATCAAATGGCCTGCTTTGGTTAACAGGCAAATAAGCGCCGATGAATCGATATTTGATTATATAGCCAAGGGCGATTGCATTTTTCATGCGCCGTATCAATCATATAATGCCATTCTGCGTTTTTTTAACGAGGCTGCCATTGATGAAGATGTAGAAGAGATTTCTGTCACTCTGTACCGTGTAGCGAGCGACTCGCGTATTGTAAACGCGATGATCAGTGCTGCCGAACGCGGTAAAAAGGTACGCGTTTTGGTTGAGTTGAAAGCCCGTTTTGATGAAGCCAACAATATTAAATGGGCTAAAAGACTAAAAGCCGCAGGAGCAAGCATTATATACAGCGATAAGGCCATAAAGGTGCATGCCAAGGTTGGTTTGGTGAAAAGAGTGGTTGATGGGCGTGTAAAATATGCCGGCCTGCTGGCAACAGGTAATTTTAACGAGAGTACGGCTGCTTTTTATACCGATCATATCATGATGACGGCCAATCCGCAGTTGTTGCGCGATATGGATCTGTTGTTTATCTACCTTGCTAAAAAAGCAAAATCATCCGATGGATACGATATTGATTTTCAGCACCTGTTGGTGGCTCAGTTCAACCTGCAATCGAAGTTTATTGCGCTGATTGATCGCGAAATTGAACAGGCACGCAAGGGCAACCCGGCAGCCATCACCATAAAAATGAATAACCTTGAAGAGCGGGTGTTGATAGGTAAACTGTACGAAGCATCGCAGGCTGGTGTGCAGATCAGGATGATAGTACGCAGCATCTGCTGTTTAATACCGGGAGTGAAGGGGATGAGCGAAAACATCGCCATTCGCCGCATAGTTGACCGTTACCTGGAGCATGGCCGCATTTTTATATTCCACAACGGCGGCAATCCGGAGGTTTTTATGGGCTCGGCCGATTGGATGAACCGGAATATTTACCGCCGCATTGAGGTTTGTTTCCCGGTTTATGATGAAAAGATAAAGCAGGAAGTTATGGACATGATCGAAATACAACTGCGGGATAACGTACAGGCGGTAACTTTAAACGAACAATTACAAAACATCAGGGTTGATAGAACGGAACCGCCGGTACAATCGCAGCGGGCTATTTACGAACTGTTACAGCAAAAAAGTATATGATGATGTTTAAAACAAAAGGCGCTTTGCGCAGGGCAGCTGTTTATATTACCGGAATAATAGCGCTTGCGGGCATTTTTTTAACGATATCGTGCAAAAACAAAGAGAAAGCTATACCGGCAAGCCCTCCGGGTTATGATCTGAACAAACCTGTAAAATATAAAATGCCCGATGATTTGACCGAGATCTCGGGTTTTGCATTTCACAAAGGCAAAAGCGATTCGGTTTATGCCCAGCAGGATGAAGAAGGTTTTTTATTTAATTTGAAGTTGGGCGATGCAAAAGCTGCCTACACCAAATTTGCCAAAAGCGGCGATTACGAAGACGTAGCTATTTGCCGCGATTGGGTGATTATGCTTAAAAGCGATGGCATGCTCTTCACCTTTCCGTATAGCGAAGTTAGGAGTAAAGAAGTTGCCCATGTACAAAAAATAAAAGATCTGCTGCCCGAAGGCGAGTTTGAAGCTATGGCAGCCGACGAAAAAACAGGTTTGATTTATGTACTGTGTAAACACTGCACCGACGAAAAAACATCAAAAAGCAGCAGCGGCTATATTTTGCAGTTACAGGCGGATGGCACACTGAAGCAAAGCGGCAATTTTACTATCGACGTAAATGAGATTGAGCGGCTGGTAAATAAAAAACGGGTAGCGTTCCGCCCCTCGGCTATGGCAAAAAACACGGCTACTAACGAGTGGTATATCGTATCGGCAGTAAATAAAATGCTGGTGGTTACCGATACCGGCTGGAAGATTAAAAACGTTTATCCGCTAAGCGTTACCATTTTTGTTCAGCCCGAGGGCATGGCCTTTGATAATCAGCGTAACCTGTATATCTCTAACGAAGGGGATCAGTTAAGCGCCGGTAATATATTGAAATTCAGCTTTGTAAAGTAACTTTTATAAAGCTTTGATAAAACCTTAAAAACATACACATCTAATCCGGTCCTTATGATTAAAAAATTACCCCTTTTACTTATTTTATTAACGGGCATGCTTAAAACCCAGGCCCAGGACTCGGTTAAATACCGCCTCATCCTTATTGGCGATGCCGGCGAAATGGATCAGCAGCAAAGCATGGTACTGAAACATGCTGCCGCCAATATCATCAAAAATAAAACCTCGGTGTTTTATCTTGGCGATAATATTTACCCCCGCGGAATGGGCCTGCCCGGCAGCCCCGAAGAAGCCGAAACCAAAAAAATTCTGCAATCGCAGTACCAGCCCATGCGGGCCAATGGTGCACCGGTATACTTTATCCCGGGTAACCACGATTGGGATAAGACGGGGCCGCTTGGCCTGGCTAAAATAAAACGCCAGTGGGAGTATCTTGAACAACAAAACGATAAAGGGCTTAAAATGGTACCCGAAAACGGCTGCCCCGATCCGGTGGAGATCAATCTTTCAGATAAATTAACCGTAATTGCGTTTGATAGCGAATGGTGGTTATACCCCTTTAGCAAAAGCAACCCCGGTGCCGAGTGCGACTGTAAAAGTAAAGATGATATAGCCGACAAAATCAAACTGATTTTTGAGCGCAATAAGGACAAAGTGATTATCCTGGCTTCACACCATCCTTTTCAAAGTTATGGTACGCATGGCGGCTATTTTTCTTTTAAAGATCACCTGTTTCCGCTTACTGTAGCCAACAAAGATCTTTGGATCCCGCTGCCGGTAATAGGTTCGTTATATCCTTTTTTACGCTCCACTTTCTCCAATCCCGAAGATCTGGGGCATCCCTTGTATAAGGATATGATTAAAAAGGTAGATGGCGTTTTTGCCGATTTTCCTAACCTCATCCACGTGGCCGGTCACGAACATGGTTTGCAATTCATCAAAAGCAAACAAATACAGGTGGTAAGCGGTGCAGGGGCAAAACAAACTTATGCCATTAAAGGCAGATATTCGCTTTTTGCCGATGCCACGCAAGGCTATGTTACTGCCGATCTGCTTACCGATAACAGCATTCGTTTTACCTATTACATTGATGATGAAAAAGGTGTAAAGCAGGCGTTTACTTATACGCAGCCATACACTTCGGTTAAAAATGTGCCCGATACGCTGCACACACCTATAAAGGCTGATAGTATGGTTGTTAGGGTTCACCCCAAATATGATAGCGTAAGCAATTTTCACCGCCGCTGGTTTGGCGAAAACTATCGCAAGGAATGGGCTGCCGAAACCAAATTGCCGGTAATCAGGCTCTCGCAGATTCATGGCGGATTAAAGGCCGAAGGGCTTGGAGGTGGCTTTCAAACACACTCGTTAAGGTTAATTGACAAGGATGGCAAGGAGTGGGTGCTGCGCAGCGTTGAAAAACAGCCCGAACGAATTTTGCCCGATGAATTTCAGGAAACGTTTGCTAAGGATTGGGTTAATGATGCCATGAGTGCCCAGCATCCTTTTTCAGCGCTGGTTGTACCCCCGCTGGCCACGGCCGCGCGCGTACCGCATGCTAACCCTATTATTGGTGTGATATCGCCCGACCCGGTGTTGGGCCAGTATGCTAATATTTTTGCCAATAAGGTTTGTTTACTGGAAGAGCGCGAGCCGGGAGGCAAATCAGACAATACGGTAAAAATGATTGGCAAAATGCTGGAGGATAACGATAACTCGGTTGATGGTGAGGAGTTTTTACGCGCCCGCCTGCTGGATTTATTGATTGGCGACTGGGACCGACACGGTGACCAGTGGCGCTGGCGCGATGAGGAAAAAGGCAAAGGCAAACTATACACCGCCGTTCCGCGCGACCGCGACCAGGTGTTTTACACCAACCAGGGCGTGCTGCCTACCATTGCCGCCCAGCCATGGCTTGCACCAAACCTGCAGGGCTTTAGCGGCGAAATTTATAGCGTTAAATATTCCCTCTGGAAAACCATGTTTATGCAGCGCTGGCCATCGGTACAATACAGTCACGAACAATGGACTAAAATTGTAAATGATTTTATTGCTGCCGAGAACGATGAAGTGCTGGAAGCCGGCTTACGTCGCCTGCCCGAATCTGCGTACAAATTAAGGCACGATGTATTGCTGAAGCAATTGAAGGAACGCCGCGCTAATATCCCGGCTGCTATGGAGTTTTACTATAAGTTTATCAATAAAATAGTTGATATTCATGCATCTGACAAAAACGAACTTGTAACTGTAAAGGATGAGCCCAACGGGAGTTTGAACGTGGTGATCAACAAGATCAACAAAAATGGTGAGGTAAAAGATACCCTCATGAACCAGAGTTATCACCCCGATATCACCAAAGAGCTGAGAATTTATGTAAGCGGTGGCGATGATAAGGTGGTACTGGATAATGCTACATCGCCCATCAAACTGCGCTTTATTGATAGTACCGGTACCAAAAATTACAATATCGTAAAATCGCGTAATACCGTTCAGTTATATGACAGGGGTAAAAAGTTAACCATTACCGGCGATGAATCAAGCGTGCACAAACATATTGATGCCGATAGCGCCAACACATCATACCTGAGGGTTAACCTGATGAATGTGACTGCACCGCTGGCCAATATCTCCTACAACCCCGATGAGGGTGTGTTATTGGGTGCCGGGTTCAGGTATACCCACCAGGAGGGATTTCAAAAGCTGCCTTATAATGATCAGCAAACTGTTTTTTTAAGCCACTCCTTCAGCACCAAAGCTTTCCGGTTTAGTTACAACGGCGAGTGGATTCACGCGTTTGGCAATGCCGACTATTTGATGAACGCCGAAGTGAATTTTCCGGATAATATTAACTTTTTTGGCCGGGGCAACGAAACGCAGTTTATCAAGGAAGGCGATTTCAGGAAGTATCACCGCATCCGTTTTAACATCTTCAACTTTAACCCTGCTTTCAGGTGGCGTAATGAATCGGGCACGTCGTTAACCATCGGTCCGTCGTTTCAATACTATAAATTAGACCTTGATGACAATATCGGCCGATTTATTACATACCCGTTACTCACCAACGCGCCAGATAGTTATACCTTTGATAAAACAAAACTACATGCCGGCCTTGTTGTTAATTTTGTAAACGATAAGCGTAATAACAAAATTTTACCTGCCTGGGGTAGTTACGTTAATATCAAGCTACAGGGCTATAAAGGTTTAAACAATAACTCAACCAGTTTTGCGCAACTGATACCTCAGGTGGCGCTTTACAAAAGCCTGAACGCCAAAAGCACCATTGTACTGGCCGATAGGGTAGGTGGCGGTATAACCATTGGCAAAACATCGTTCTATCAATCGCTGTTTTTAGGTGCTCAGGATAACCTTTTAGGCTATAGGTTGTACCGGTTTGCAGGCCAGCACAGTTTTTACAACAACCTGGAACTGCGCATTAAACTAACCGATTTTGCCAGCTATATAGTACCAGGCCAGATTGGTTTTGTTGGTTTTTATGATATCGGCCGCGTTTGGGAAAATGGTCAAAGCTCGGATAAATGGCATAACGGCACAGGTGCCGGATTGTATGTAGCACCGGCGCGCTTAGCTGTAATAAAAGTTGTGGCCGGTTACTCGGAAGAGGGTTGGTATCCATACCTCTCGGCGGGTTTCAGATTTTAACGTGAGGGATTAAAAAATTAAGCAATGCACACTGAAGTATTAAATATAAGTAAGGATGAATGTTCGATATGCCAGGTTGAATCCTGCCTGACATTTAATCCCTTCGTGGAGCATTTACGCGAACGGGTATCTACAGAAAAAACACTGAAAAGTGAGTTTTACCGTTACGTATTAGGCCGTTTTGAACATGATTTATGCATAGATCTGAACATGAGCCCGGCAGATGCCGAAAAACACCGGGAAATGCTGGAGCTCATTTACTCAATACTAACGCCGCCTATCGCCAACGAAAAAGAGTTTCACTGGGCGCTGAGCACGCCCGTTCCCGATAAGGTATTTTTTAGTACCGAGGCTTTTTATGATTTTCATTCCAGCCACCATTCCAACCTTTACGCACTGAACGCCCCCCGCAACGAGGTATTTGCCGACAGGCAGAAGAGGTTTATTTACAGCCTGATATTGGAGCGTTTGTACGGTTTTTCATCAGCCATCCGCAATGAACTGCTGTTTTCATATGCAGATCCCGAAACGGGGCTATCGCGCTATTTCAATATCCAAACCGATCCGCGTTTTGTAGAGATCGAGCTTAAAGGTGAATTACCTGAATTAAACTTTGATACCATCGAACCATACTTGCACAGCAATATGAGTTTGGACTTGATTGAGCAGGTTTTACCTTTAAACCTGTTTAAATTTAAAGGATTTACCGTTATTACGCTTACGGATATCACTTTGCAATACGCGATGGAAAATATCCGCAGCGTACTGGTTAGTCATAGCGCAAATGAGCAGGAACAGTATAAGCATGTAATAGAATCATTAAGAACACTTGCCGAAAACCCGGGGATTCAGTTTGCACTGATGCCATTTTTGTCCATCAATAACCAACCGATATTTGATAACGAAGAGTGCGCAAAAAGTGTGTTATTACACGCTGCCAAAGAGTTTCACCTGGCCGAAGAAACTTTTGATAACATGGTTGATGATTACAGCAGCAACCCAAGGCCTATCTTTTTCAATTCGCTCACTGATGAAAAAATAGCCAAATTTCCGTTTTTACAGGTGTTGAAACAGGCTGGCGTTAAATCGTACGGGATTTTTCCGGTTTACTACAATCTGAAAAATGTGGGCATTATGGAGGTGTACTCATACAATGAGATTGTGTTTTATGAACATCTGCTCGCCAAATTGCGTGCGACAACTCCCATGATTGCCCAGTTGCTGCAAAACAGTATTGACAGGTTCGAGACCCGGATCAATGCCGTTATTAAAAATAAATTTACCTCGCTCCAGCCATCTGTGCAATGGAAGTTTAACGAGGTGGCCTGGAAATACATCAAACAAAAAGATAAAAAGAAAAAGAACCCCGAGATAGAAACAGTTGCGTTTAGCCATGTTTATCCCTTGTTTGGAGCGATAGATATCCGCAACTCAACCGTTGAGCGCAACAGCGCTCTGCAGGAGGATTTAAAAAGTTTGCTTACCGTACTGGTTGATACGCTAAAAGTGTTGAGCAAAGATATTCGCCTGAGCCTTACCGGCAAGCTGATCTCCAAATGCGAAGAATGGCTTGAGCGTATTGGCGGCTACATCACCACCAATGATGAGCTGATGCTGGATACATTTCTTCATAACGACGTAAACCCCTTCCTGGAGCATTTCAGGAAAAATTATCCCGAGGAAAAAGAGGTTATCGACCGGTATTTTAACGCATTGAACGAGGAAGACGGCTCGGCTTACGAGCACCGGCGCAATCTTGAAACCTCCATGCAGCTCATCAACACCTCTATAAATCAATACCTGGAGCAGGCGCAAACCGAAGTGCAGGAATCATTTCCGTGTTACTTCGAAAAGTTCCGCACCGATGGGGTGGAGTATGATATTTATATCGGTCAATCCATAGCGCCGCAACGTGCTTTCGATTTGCTGTATCTTAAAAATATCAGGTTGTGGCAACTACGGTCGATGGCCGAAATTGCGCGGATGACCAACGGCTTAGCCGATCAGTTATCGCGCCGGCTGCAAACCACGCACCTGATCTTTATCCACTCAAACCCGATAGATATCAGCTTCAGGAATGATGAGCGGCGTTTTGATGTTGAGGGCGCATACAATATCCGTTACGAAGTAATTAAAAAACGTATCGACAAAGTGCTGATTGCCGGTACTTTTGAGCGCCTTACCCAGCCCGGCAAAATAGCCATGGTATACTTTAACCCCGGCGAAGCGGCCGAGTATGATGAATACATCAGGTACCTGCAACTGGAAGGTTATTTGTTGGATGACCTTGAATACCTGGAATTGGAAGAACTACAGGGCGTAAGCGGTTTGAAGGCTTTGCGAGTGGGCGTTAATTACGCTGCCGGCTTGTTGGAGAATTAATATTATGCTGTTTTAAAGAAAGAGATCCGATTACATAAAATTTTCTGTATAGCATATAAAGCGGAACCTGTTAATTCAGGTTTCGCTTTTTTCTTTGCTTAAATTATCCAAATGTATTATATTTAGAAGATTTTATTTTATTGATAACCAAACCTTTCAGTATATGATACTCAAAATCTACAACACCCGCTTCTCTGCCGCTTTAGATCAATGTCGGCTATTTGATTTCTGTAATTTTTCTACAATTTCTTAAGATTTCATCTTCCGCTTTCAAAAACCTGCACCATGATCACTAAAATAAGCAAGTGTGCCATTCGGTGCACCTTTTTAGGTATACTGTTATTAAACAGCTTTGCCTCCAACGCTCAACAACCCGGCGATAAAAAAAAGATATGTAAACAGTCAGTCCCCTCGGGATGGATTACTACGCATGTAGGTGATCCTTGTGAACCTGGTTTGGTTTTTGGGCTCGAAAACTATGCAAGGGATATTGTTTATTATGAAGGTCTGCCTACAGGCAGCAAGCTGTTTTTGAGCGCTGATATTAAACCTTCAGGTTGGATAAAAACTTCTAAAAGTATAGGTCCTGCTATTCCTGCAATAATTAATGGTAAACTCGGAACGAGTATTTATTATAATAATGATATTCTGAAAGTAGAAGGTATGCCTACCGGAAGTAAGGTTGATATGGTTGACGATATTGCGCCTGATGGCTGGGTTTGGACCGGAGTGAAATTTAATCCAACCTCAATTGCTCCGCAAGATTACTATGCCACCATAACCCGTTACGACGGCCTGCCGCCGGGTAGTACCTTAACTATCTTAAGCCCTTTTGTTCCAATAGGTTGGGTAGCCACCGATATGGGTACTACAAAGCTGGGTAACCTGAGTTTCGATACCCGCAAAATTATAAGGCTTGATGGCTTGAACAGTATTGACGAGATTACTATTGTTGGCTCGTTTCCGCCGTCTGGTTGGATAACTATAGGTATGGGAACTAAAGTAGTAGGTAACCAGAAAGTGCTAACACGAAGAATTAAAAAGATCAGCACGCTCGATCCAAAAAAAGAATATTCTTTTTATGACGGGGCTATGCCCGATGGCTGGATCCAGACGGATTTTGGTGCAAATAATACCGGTATAGGTATATACAATTATAAACTTGCTAAAAACTATAAAAACGCGGCACCCGGCGATAAAATAACCATTATTGATGCCAGGCCACCTCAAGGCTGGGTTACGATAGGTGTTGGCGGACGTTTTTTTATATCCACAATATATCAAACCCGTACCATCGAAAAACTTGAAGGTTTTGACTCGTTGAATGAAATAACCATAGTAGATGAAATACAGCCCGATGGGTGGATGCCTGTTTCAATGGGGAGCGTATTTTCGGTAGCAACTATTTACGAAACCCGAAAAATTATCCGTACCAGTAGTATGGATCCTACCAAACAATACTCTATGGCAACTACCATACCGCCTGTTGGTTGGTTCATTACAGGGATTACAACTCAAACAGTAGGTACAAGAACCTATGAGATTTTTAAGATCAGTAATTATTACAATATGCCCGTTGGCAAAAAGATTACCGTTATAGATGATGGCTTTGCACCTACACCACCGCCGGATGGATGGACAACTATCTCTACCGGTAAAGCCACCGGCTTGTTTAGTGTTTATACCACCTATTATATCACCAAAAAACAAAACCGGATAAATGGCGAAGTGAGTGGTACCTGGACCAAAGCTGGCAATCCTTGGGTAATTAATGGCGAGGTTATCATTCAGCAAGATAAAAAGCTTACCATTGGGCCTGGTGTTGAAGTGCAAACCTATTCTGTTAATGATCGCATTACGGTTAACGGAACACTGATTGCAAACGGTACTGCTACCGATTCCATTTTATTCCGTGGGCTTCGTAATCCAGGTGATCAAAGCAGGCCCGGCGGTTACGTTACCTTTAACGCTACCAGTAAAAATTCAATTTTGAATTTTGTTAGTATTGATAAATGGGGGGATGATTATCAGGAGCAAAATGCTATTAATATACTCAGCTCGTCTGTAACGATTACTAATTCGATGATTAAAAACAGCTCCTTCACAGGTATAAATATTCATGATGATTATGTTCCGATTATAACAAACAATAACTTTTCTGGTAATAAGACAGCTATTGAAACTAAATCCGAAAATTTATTGAATGCAACCGGAAATCGCAATGCGAATATCAAACTGATCAGCAGCACGATTCTTAATAACAAATCGACACTTAAAAATCAGGGGCCAGGTTCATATTATTTTTTTAGGGCTTTATATCAGGTAAATTATGGCAGCACGTTAACTATCGATCCAGGAACAGAAATTCGTTGGACGGGAAATAGCAGAGCTTATCCTGATATTTTTAACGTTTACGGAACGCTGATTGCAAAGGGGACAGATAAAGATTCAATTCGTTTTACTGGAAACGACCGTTGGAGAACAGATATGTTGGTGTCTCCTCCTGGGCACCTGCTTTTTTCTGATAGCAGCAAAAACAATGTGATTGATCATGTTGTCATCGATAAAATGGGAACTGCCTACACTGAAGTTTCTGGCGAATATGGCGCTATATCAACTTATACGCCATCGTTAACGGTTACAAACTGTTTAATCAAAAACAGTGCAAGTGTGGGTATTACTAATGATAATAACGGTTACGAAGCAGTTGTAACGAATAACAGTTTTTATAATAACTCAAAAGACATTGTAACAACATTGGCGGGAAGTGTAAAAACCCGGAATAATACAAATGCTAAGATTGTTTTGCTTGATGGACCGGTTCGCAAAAATATTGATTTGCCGTTACCAGGTCTCAATTCATATTATCAATTAAGGGATTTGATTACAGTGCCGCAAAACATAACGCTCAATATTGCTCCCGGTACGCTTTTCGATTTCGGTAACATCCGTGGCGGCCTAAATGTAAGCGGTACGCTGAAAGCAAAAGGTACCTCACAATTGCCTATTAAATTTGTGCGCTTAAAACCAGAAGCGGCAAGTACAGGAGATTTTGGTATTACGCTAAATTATCCAAGTAAAAATTCGGAATTGGAGTATCTTAATATTGATGGTGGAGGAAACATCAATGCCCGGTCGGGAGCGCTAACCGTATATAATCAAAACTTTATGGCTTCAAATCTTTCTATAACGAATAGTACTTATGCAGGTATAGTATGTACAGCTGATAGACCGGTTATTACTAAATCCGTAATAAAAAACAACAAGATAGGTATACAATCATGGCATTGTTCACCAACTTTTAAAGATTGCGAGATATCCGGTAACATTGATTACGGAATACAAACAGTTACTAATTACCCTGATACGGTAGACGCCCGCTATGTATCCTGGGGTGATCCATCTGGGCCTTTTCATAAAACACTTAATCCAAAAGGAAAAGGTAACCAGGTTACCGATAAGGTATGGTTTTTACCTTACAAGGTAGGTAATAAGCTTGGTCAGCAAATACAAATGGATTCGGTTTTAACCAGGCGCTATGGCGATGCAGACCTGGCCCTGAATGTTTCGGTTTCTTCGGGTTTGATTCCCGTATTTAAAATAAGCGATCCCTCAATAGCATCTATCGATGCAAAATACAATTTACACATAAAAGGTGCGGGCAGCACACTTATTCAAGCTACGCAAAAAGGCGACGCGACTTATGCACCTGCTGATACTGTGATATTAAAGCTAACCGTAAACAAAGCATCCCTAACTATTACAGCCGATAATAAAGCGAGGTATTACGGCGATGCCGATCCTCTGCTTACTGTCGCGTATAATGGTTTTGTAAATGGAGATTCCCCTAAAAGTTTGAAAACGCTACCTTCTATTTCAGCAGCAACTACATCCCTGTCCTCTCCCGGAAATTATCCGATAGCCGTTTCGGGTGCAGTTTCGCCAAATTATGATATCACTTATGTGGCAGGAACTTTTACCATAAAACCTGCGCCTGCACCAACTATTGCTTCCATTACGCCTGGTGCAGCTATCGAGGGAAGCCAGGTCACTATTAAAGGGGCTTACTTTTCAAATGCTTCTGAGGTGAGTTTTGGCGATGTACCTGCGGCATCATTTAAAGTTGTTTCATCATCTGTTATCACCGCGGTAGTGGCTAAAGGGGGTAGTGGTAACGTATCTGTTACCACTCCTTCAGGTAAGGGCTCAATTACTGGTTTTGTTTTTGTGCCAATGCCTGTTATAAGCGCAGGTGGTCCGCTTGATTTGCAAAGTGGCGGAAGTGTAACCCTTAGCAGCGCAGGTGTAGCCGGTTTAACTTATCAATGGAATAAGGATGGTAAACCTATCAGCGGAGCTAATGCAACTAATTTTACTGCAAATCAAAGCGGTTCATATACCTTATCAATTAGTAATGCAGGTGTGGTACAAACCTCGCAGCCATTGGTTGTAAATGTTGTTTTTAGTCTTCCGCCTGATAATTTTAAATTCAGCAATACTGGTGTTAGCTGTAAGGGATCAACCAATGGCTCTATTAATATCAGTGCTAAAGTTGCTTTAAATTATACTGCTATCTTAAACGGACCTGCAACAAATAACAAAACGTATAACTTTACAGATAAGTTAGTATTGGCTGATCTTGCTCCCGGTAGCTATAATATCTGTATTACAGCGGCTGAGCAGCCCAACTATCAACAATGTTTTACATCGGTAATAACCGAGCCTGCCGATCTCTCAGTATACTCAAGCATTACGCCAGGCACTACACAATTGCTTCTTTCCATGCAGGGCGCGCAAACGTATAACATTAGCCTTAATGATCAGTTGGTCACCACCTCCAACTCGCAAATTACATTAAAGCTGCAACCCGGAACCAATACGCTTAAGGTAAGTACTGATAAACTTTGCCAGGGTGTTTTTCAAAAGATCATTACGCTAATAAAAAACGCGCCCCCATATCCTAATCCTTTTACTTCAACAATTAAGCTGGATGCAGGAACCGATTTATTGAAAAATGCTACCCTGATTGTCTTTGATATGACTAATAAGGTTGTTTATAAGCGAAATTATGCCGCCGTTTCGGGAGTTATTGAAACCGATTTGAGCAGTTTAAAGTCAGGCGTTTATATCCTGAAGCTTGCTTGTGCGCAAAAAGAAAATGTTTACAAAGTTATTAAGCACTAAAATGAAGAAAAGCTGTTCAATTTTACTCGCTGTGTTTTTGTTCGCATGCGGCAAAGGAGGGGATAAACTTAAACCTGTATCCCCCCCAGAGCCTTCAAAAGCCAACCTTATATTTCCTTCAGAAAACGCGCTTTGTACAAGTGGTACGGTGGTTTCTGATAAGGAAACTACTATTAACTTTTCATGGAGCGCGGCTGCTAATGCTGATAGTTATGAAGTGTTGTTAAAAAATCTGCTTACAGGAGTTACCGCAAAACAAACAGCACAGAGCAATCAACTCGCATTAACTGTTTTAAGAAATACCCCTTACTCGTGGTCGGTTATCTCGAAATCTCAAAAGTCAACTGCTACAGCAGAAACCTTGTCCTGGAAATTTTATGTAGCCGGAGTAGGTATCATCAATTATAGTCCTTTCCCAGCAGCATTGGTAGCCCCGATATTTGGCAAGCACCTCGGTAGCACTACAAGCTTTGTTGATTTGCAATGGATTGGAAATGATGTAGATAATGATATTGATGGGTATGATGTATATTTTGGTATCACATCTAAACCGGCTTTATTAAAAAGCAATAATTTGGCAATGAACTTATCCTCGGTGCCTGTTAGCAAGGGTACAACCTATTATTGGAAAGTGATAACCAAGGACAAGACGGGCAATGCTTCCGAGTCGGGATTGTTTCAATTTACTGTTGATCAATAAATTGGATAATACCCACCCTCTGTAATTTAATCGGCACACTAATTAATTTAATCGGTTATTTTGGATATTAATTAAAACTATTTTGTAATATAGGGTTATTACTACTATCGTTTAACTGAGAAACCAATGGGGCACGGTAAATACCTATTTAACTCCTTATTACTTGTTTTAACCACTGGCTTTTTATTTAAGGCCGATATTGGTAACGCTCAAACTAAGCCCGATAGCATTAAACTTGCCATCGAGCCGCAATATAACAATGTTAGCGGCACACATCGTTTCTTTTTAGGGGATAATTACCGCATGTTATGGGCAGCTCCTGTTACACTCCCTGTGTTTCATATCGACAAAGAAAAAGGCGGTCTTAAAATATTACAACGGGGAGGGGGGAAGCAAACCAAATCTCTACGCCTGCAGGATGCAACCGGGCAACAATGGGTGATCCGTACCTTGCAGAAATATCCCGAGAAAGGTTTACCCGTTAATTTACGGCCTACGGTGGCAAAAGATATTTTGCAGGACCAGGTATCTGCCGCACATCCTTTTTCTGCCTTAACTGTGCCGCCTTTGGCAGAGGCGCTTGGCGTTCCGCACTCCAATCCTAAAATTGTTTATGTGCCCGATGATCCGGCTTTAGGCGAGTACCGGCAGGATTTTGCCAACCAGGTGTTTTTGTTTGAAGAACGCGAACCGCTGGATGCCGAAAAAACCGACAATACCGAAAAAGTACAGCGCAAATTACAGGAGGATAACGATAACCACGTTGACCAGAAAATAGTATTGCGCGCCCGTTTACTTGATATGCTGCTGGGCGATTGGGACCGCCACGAAGACCAATGGCGCTGGGAAAAGATAGATGGCAAACACGAAACCATCTACGAACCCGTTCCTCGCGACCGTGACCAGGTTTATTATAAAACCTCCGGCGTTTTCCCCTGGATAGTGGCCCATCAATGGCTTAAATCAAAGTTTCAGGGCTATAGCGATGAGATCAGGGACATTAACGGCTGGAATTTCAACGCCCGCTATTTCGACAGGTATTTTTTGAATGGATTGAGCGAGGATGACTGGAAGGAGCAGATAACCTTTGTACAAGGCAAACTGACCGATGATGTGATTAAAAAGGCGGTGAGGTTGATGCCAGATACCATCTATAAATTATCCGGCCCCGAAATTATCAGTAAAATGATAGCCCGGAGAAACATCCTCCAAAAACAGGCGCTTGAATACTACAGATTTATTTCGATATATGTTGATGTACCGGCCAGCGATAAAACTGATAAGTTCAGCATCGCCCATGAAACCAATGGCGATATTACCGTTACTGTAAACAAGATCAAAAAAGATGGAAGCATTGATAGGGTAACCTACCATCGCACTTTTAAACCCGATGTTACCAAAGAGGTGAGGCTATATGGTTTTGACGGGGATGACCGGTTTGAGGTTACCGGCTCAACGCCCTCATCAATCATAGTGCGGATGATAGGCGGGGAGGGGGCCGATACTTTTAAGGTTGATAGTTCGCTCAATAACAAATCAAAAAACTACATTTATGATCGTTCAGATCAGCAGAACAGCCTACCGTCGTCATCTTTAGCCCGCATTCGAACCTCGACAGACAGCACCGTAAACAGTTACGATAAAACAGCTTTTAAGTTTGACAGGTTTGAGCCTATTGTGTTGGCTAATTATAGCAATGATATCGGCATTTTGTTAATAGGCGGCTTCAGTTATGAGCGGCATGGCTTTCGCAAAGAGCCTTATGCTTTTCGCGAACAGTTCCTGGTTAACTATTCGCTCGAGCGTAAATCATTTCTGTTTACCTACGTGGCCGATTGGAAAAAAGCCATTGGTCAAAATGATTTGCGCATCAACCTGCTGTCGCGTGGGCCGCATAACCTGAGTAATTTTTTCGGGATAGGCAACAATACCGTTTTTGAAAACCAGGGCGACAGAAAAATTTCATACTACCGCAACCGCTATGATTATGTTACCGGTGATGTTTCCCTGCACCGCGATTTTGGCAGCCTGCATGTAAGCGCCGGCATAGCCGGGCAGTTTTACAACAGTAAGCCATCAAACAATACCGAAAGGTTTTTAAACGGCTATAATACCGCATTCGGTAACGAAAAAGTATTCGGAACAAAAGTTTATGGCGGGCTAACGGCAAACGCAACTGTAGATACCCGCAACAAACTCATTATTCCAACTAAGGGCATTCTGTGGACAACCACCGTAAGTGGTTTTAGCGGGGGCGGCTCTGGCAGTCATAATACTTATGGCCAGGCGCTTTCCGAATTTAGCTTTTACCTTAATCCCGACAGGGATTCGGTACTCGTGATTGCCAACCGTACCGGTTTGGGCACTACGGTGGGTAATGCTGCCTACTTTCAGCAGATGAAGCTTGGCGGCTCACAAAATTTTCGTGGTTTTCATACCAACCGTTTTACCGGGCGTACCATCGCTTACAATAACCTCGAGCTGCGCTTAAAAGTGATGGATTTTACCTCGTACCTGTTGCCGGGCTCGTTTGGGTTGATTGGTTTTAATGATGTTGGCAGGGTCTGGGTACCCGGCGAATCATCAGACAGGTGGCATGATGGCTATGGCGGTGGGCTTTACGTTATTCCGGCGCAGCTGGTATTGATAGAAGCTGTAATGGGTTTTTCGAAAGAGGGATCGTTACCTTATATTACTATTGGTTTCAGGTTTTAGTAGTTATTGTGTCTTTTTTACACTCCTGCTATAAAAATAATTACCCCATCAGTTCTGTAGATTACCTGCTTTTATATATTTGCATATGAATCACCTCATAGCACCATCCATTTTAGCGGCCGATTTTGCCAACCTGCAACGCGATATCGAAATGATCAATAACAGCGAAGCCGATTGGATTCACGTTGATATTATGGACGGTATGTTTGTTCCCAATATTTCATTTGGTTTCCCGGTAGTAAGCGCTGTGAAAAAACATGCCACCAAACCGCTGGATGTTCACCTGATGATTGTGGAACCCGACAGGTACCTGAAAGCTTTTAAAGATGCCGGTGCCGATAGCATTACCGTGCACTACGAAGCTTGCCCGCATTTGCACCGCACCATACAGGTAATTAAACAGTTAGGCTGTAAAGCTGCTGTAGCCATCAACCCGGCAACGCCGGTTTTTTTATTGGAAGATATTTTAGGCGAGCTGGATATGGTGCTGATTATGTCTGTTAATCCGGGCTTTGGCGGGCAGCATTTTATCGAAAACACTTATAAAAAGATCAAAGAACTGAGAACACTAAGTGCCGATAAAAATCCGGATTTGCTGATTGAGATTGACGGTGGGGTGGATGCTACCAATGTAACGAAACTGATAGAAGCCGGCGCCAATGTACTGGTTGCGGGCACTTCGGTATTCTCGTCGGCGAGCCAGCCGGCCGCTATATCACAACTCAAACACGCGTAAAAGTTATTACAATTGTAATAATTACTACCAACTCTGTAGGGTTAATTTAATTATTTGCAATCAAACGGGCATTTGTTGATTAATTGTATATTTTTTCAAAAAATGTAAATAATGTCTATATATTTTGTCAAATTAATTAACTTCGGCCCAACAAAATACAAACTTCCTAATAGTGTATTTAGAACCTACAATTCTTTAATTATATGAAACATAATTTTGGTGCCGGACCCGGCATTCTACCACACGAAGTTTTGAAGCAAGCTTCAGAAGCAGTTATCGATTTTAATGGTACAGGACTCTCTTTGCTCGAAATTTCACACCGATCGAAGGAGTTTGAAGCCGTTTTAGACGAAGCTGTTGCCCTGGTAAAAGAATTATTCAGTGTTCCTGAAGGTTATTCGGTATTGTTTTTGCAAGGCGGTGCAAGCACCCAGTTTGCTTTGGCACCGTACAACCTGTTGCCCGAGGGTGGCAAAGCTGCCTATGTTGAAACCGGCGTTTGGGCCAATAAAGCTTTGAAAGAGGCTAAATATTTTGGCCAGGTGCAGGTGGTAGCTTCATCAAAAGAAGCTAATTTTACCTACATCCCTAAGGATTTTGAAATTCCGGCCGATGCTGCTTACATCCATATCACCTCAAACAATACCATTTACGGTACACAGTTGCAGGAGTTTTTCAAATCGCCCATCCCGGTGGTTTGCGATATGTCATCAGATATTTTCAGCCGCGTAGTTAACGTAGCTGATTTTGGTTTGATTTATGCCGGTGCTCAGAAAAATATGGGTCCTGCAGGTGTTACCCTGGTTATTGTTAAGGATGAACTGCTGGGCAAAACCGGCAGAAGCATCCCTGCCATGTTCAATTACCAAACCCAAATTGAAGGTGGTTCAATGTACAATACCCCACCGGTATTTGCCATCTACGTATCGATGCTTACCCTTAAATGGTTAAAAGCAAAAGGCGGCGTACCAGCTATTGAGCAGGAAAACATTACCAAAGCCCGTGTATTGTATGACGAGATTGACCGCAACCCGCTATTTAAAGCCGTAGCTGCCGTTGAAGACCGCTCGAAAATGAACGTATGCTTTGTAATGGAACATCCCGAGCTGGAAAAACCATTCCTGAAACTTGCCGAAGAACGCGGTATTGTTGGCATAAAAGGCCACAGAAGCGTAGGCGGTTTCCGCGCTTCAATTTACAACGCGTTACCAATAAGCAGCGTATACGCCCTGATTGACGTAATGCAGGAATTTGCCGAAAAGAATAAATAATTTATTTCATTAAGTCATTGGGTCATTAAGTCATTTTAGTATGGCAATGACTCAATGACCTAATGACTCAATGACTATATAAAGAGATGATCAAAATATTAGCTAACGATGGTATCGATCCGATAGGCAAAAAAATGCTGGAAGATGCCGGTTTTTTTGTTGATACCAACAATATCCCACAGGAAGAGCTTCCTGAAAAATTAAAAAATTATGATGCTATTACTGTACGTAGTGCAACTAAAGTACGTAAAGCATTGATCGACGCTACACCCAACCTTAAACTGATTGGTCGTGGTGGTGTTGGTGTTGATAATATTGATGTTGATTATGCCAAAGAAAAAGGCATCGGTGTTTATAATACTCCTGCATCTTCTTCATTATCAGTAGCCGAATTGGTATTTGCCAGTTTGTTTGGGGCTGTACGCTTTTTACCGGATAGCAACCGCAAAATGCCGGTTGAAGGCGCTACCAACTTTAACGGTTTAAAGAAAGCTTATGCCAAGGGCGTAGAGCTTCGTGGTAAAACCTTGGGTATCGTAGGTTTTGGCCGTATCGGCAGGGAGGTAGCTAAAATAGCTGTCGGTGTTGGTATGGATGTTTTGGCTTATGATCTTTTTGATTTTAACCCCGAGCTTGATCTTGTTTTAGGTGGCGGCACTGCCGTTAAAGTGGCTGTTAAAAAAGCTACACTTGACGAGATTATCACCTCTGCCGATTTCATCACCCTGCATACGCCATTCATTGATAAAGCCCTTTTAGGTGCCGAAGAACTGGCTAAAACTAAAAAAGGTGTTGGCCTGGTAAATATTTCACGCGGCGGCCTTATTGACGAGCTTGCTTTGGTTGATGCTTTAAACAGCGGCCAGGTTTCGTTTGCAGCGCTTGATGTGTTTGATAATGAGCCAACCCCTCGTCCCGAGATCCTGTCTCACCCTAAAATTTCCTTAACCCCGCATATTGGTGCTGCTACCAACGAAGCACAGGAACGTATTGGTGTTGAACTTGCAAGTTTGATCATTGAGCATTTTAAAAACGCTTAATTTGATTGCTTAAGCAAAGCAGATAATAAATAACAAATGGGATGGATCGTATGATTCATCCCATTTGTTATTTAAACAGCACAACACTGCCGCGGGTTTAGCGTAGCGTAACCCGTGGTGTAAAATTATTTGAGTTTTCAACTCAAGTGGAAGGGGACTAAATTTGAAAACTTTAGTTGTAGTTTACCAAGGGTTACGCTGCGCTAAACCCGCGGCAGATTGATGTTATTTAATGTTAGGGAAAGGAAAGCGATAGGCAATCGAAAATAACCTTCCGCTTACTTTTACAGCCTGTTTTTCACCCATCGAATTAATAAGTTTTTTCAGTTTATCAAGGTCTTTTCTATCAATATAAACGCTGTACAGATCAACGCTTCTTTGTACGGTGTGTTTGTCTTTCAAATCGGGCCAACCGGCCGGCCAGTTCATTGGTGTTTCGGGAGAGTAGCTATAGCTGGTTAACATTACCTCAACGCTATCAGGCAACCATTCTTTTGCTTTGTTGTCTTTAAAATTGATAAGCTTATCAAATACATTCAAAAAGGCTTTTGGCGTTTTCTCTCTTGCCGGGCTTTTCTCGTACCGCAGGCTGCCATATACAAGTGTTTGCGCGTGAAAATCAGAATTTATTATTAATTCGCTCGTAGGCTGATCAGTTGCGTAGGTTGCGGATATATATGAAGGCAGTGCTTTGAGGCTATCAGTTACACCCAATTTCCTGAACGCTGCCTGTATTTCATTTTTGGGGATAGAGGTTTTATAATACTTTACTTTATTTTTAACCTGCTTTTTATATATAATTTGCCCGTTTTGATATAAAACAAACGTAGGAACATCCGAACCGATGACCATTTGCCATGGATTAATTTCGGTTAATTCAATTAACGGTTTACCGTATTCCGGCTTGTAATTTTGCGCCGACGCCAGGGATGTGAAAAGGGTTAGTAATGCTAATAGATATAATTTTTTCATAATGGTTTTTATATCATGATGCATTTACCGGCTGTTTTCCATAAAAAATAAAAACAGGAACTTAAGTTGAAAACTTAAGCTTTGTACACCACAGGTTATGCTGCGCTGAACCTGCGGCAGATATCTTTTTAATAATTTTTTAAATGATATAACTTACACCTTTTTCAGGCATTGTAACCCCATAGCCTTCCTTCTCCAGATCATTAGCTAACAGCTGCATACTTTCACTTTCGCCATGCACCAGGAATACATGTTTTAACTTATCAGGGCCGATAGCTTTAACATTATCCATCAGATCATTGTGATCGCCATGGGCGCTCAAAACATCAGTTTGTTTAATGGTGGCATAAACCGCCAGTTCGCGGTCTTTAATGTGCACTATGGAATCGCCTCTTAATAACCGGTGCCCTAAAGTTCCTTTGGCGCAATAGCCTATAAACAGGATGGTGGCATAATAATTTTGGATATTGTAAAACAGGTGATCCTGAATGCGCCCGCCCTCCAGCATACCTGCCGAAGATATGATGATGCAGGGTTCCCAGTAATTGGAGATCTGGCGGCTATCTTTAAGGGTTTCCACGTAAGTGAGGTTATCAAACTCAAACTCATCACCCCGTTTCTGGTAAAAATCCTGCGCTTCCTTGTTTACATGATTGTGGAATTTACGAAATACCTCGGTAGCCTGCGTAGCCATCGGGCTATCCACAAAAACTTTAACCGGTGGTAACAAACCTGTACTGAAAATTTTGTTTAAACTGTAAACCAGCGATTGTGTACGCCCGATACTAAAAGCCGGGATAATTAAACGACCCTGTTCTTTAATACAAGCCTTATCTATTATATCAATAAGCGTTTGCTCAACTGTTTTATCTTTCGAGTGATAACGGCCACCATAGGTAGATTCTGAAACGAGGTAATCCACCGGTGGGAGAAATTGCGGATCATTCAGCACCGGATAATTTTTCCTGCCGATATCGCCGGTAAAGGCAATTGATTTTTCTTCGCCTTTATCAGTCACGTTAAATACGGCTGCTGCTGCGCCCAACAAGTGGCCAACAGGCACAAAAGTAAGCTCGATATCGCCGGTAATGCGGAACGGTTTGTTAAAACCAATAGTAACAAAGCGCTCAACAGTATCCATTACATGTTTTTGCATGTATAAAGGTTGGGCATGGCTGTTAAAGCGCCCTTTGCCCCGCCTGTGACGGCCGCCGCCGTTGTTCCCCGCAGCTTTCTTCATAAATATGTTTACCGAATCGAGCAATAGTAATTCAGTCAAATCGGCGGTGGGGGGAGTACAAAGGATCTGTCCCTCAAAACCTAAACGGATGAGGGTAGGGAGGTTACCCGAGTGATCGATATGGGCATGGGTAAGTACCACCACGTCGATATCTTCGGGATTAAAGGGAAAGTTTTCGTTGGATAGTATGCTGCGGTCTTTTTCGTAGTCCAGTCCGCAATCCACTAAAATTTTATATTGGCCAACCTCAAGCAAATGCATGCTGCCGGTTACCTGCCGGGCCGCCCCGTGTATGGTTAATTTCATTTTGATGTACTGTATGCGCTATCTTTCCGCACACTCATATTGTATTACGTTTACCTGTAATATTTAAACTGTGAATATAATAGTTTAATCTAATTTTATCGGTCTGTAAACGGATTAGCCGGCTATAAGTTGGCTTACAGATCAATAAATTTTAACAGGCAGCTAAGCCTGGCTGGTCTCAAACTGCAGCTGGCTTAAATAGCGGTATAAACCCTGCTCGTTATTGATAAGTTCGGCGTGGCTGCCGCTTTCAACAATGTTGCCTTTTTCAAGCACTACAATTTTATCAGCTTCGCGGATGGTTGAGAGGCGATGGGCTATGATGATGGATGTGCGGTCTTTCATCAGCTCTTCCAAAGCTTCCTGAACAAGGCGTTCCGATTCAGAATCTAACGATGAAGTGGCCTCGTCAAGTATCAGTATGGATGGATTTTTAAGCAACGCCCTTGCTATGGCAATTCGCTGGCGCTGGCCACCTGATAATTTAACACCACGCTCGCCTACAATGGTCTCATAACCCTCTGGAAAGGAGGAGATGAACTGGTGCGCGTTAGCCCGCTGCGCGGCTTTGATGATATCTTCTTTCGAGGCATTTAAGCGCCCGTAGGCAATATTTTCAAGGATGGTGCCGCCAAACAGCAACACATCCTGCGGAACGATGGCTACCTGGTTACGGATATCGGTTAACGAATAATTATCAGCCGGTTTACCATCAAACAAAATATTGCCGTTTTGTGGGTGATAGAATTGAAGGATGAGCGAAGCCATGGTTGATTTACCCGAACCGCTTGGCCCCACTATGGCCACACGTTGCCCTGCATCGGCATGGAATGAAATACCTTTTAACACGGTAATCTCCGGGCGGGAAGGGTAGGCAAAAACTACATCATCAAATGCAACGTCGCCCTTAATGGTTTGTTTGATATCATTATCGTTCTCAACCATCGAAATGGCTTCACCCTGTTCGGCTAATATTTCCAATACGCGTTCACTGGCACCTACTGCTTTTTGCAGGTTGGCATATAAATCAGGGAAGCTGCCCATTGCCGCGCCAACAAATATCGAATACATGATAAACGTAGTAAGATCGCCTACATATATTTCATGATTAGCTACTAATACCGATCCGTACCAGATTACACCTACAAAAGTGCCAAACAGGCAAAACACGATGAATGAAGCAAAGATGCCCCTGAATTTTGCGCCTCTTACAGCTATGTTTACCACCTTGCGTAAAATTTTATCATAACGATTGGCTTCATAAGCTTCGTTAACAAATGCTTTTACATTAGCTATGCCCTGCAATGTTTCTTCAACTATGGTGTTTGATTCGGCCAGTTTATCCTGCGCATCGCGTGATAGTTTGCGGATGTATCGCCCAAAAAACACAGCGAAAGCAACTAAAAACGGCAAAATGGCCAACAGCGCCAGCGTAAGTTTGGAAGATACAATTGCCAATAAAGTAGTACTACCCACCATCATTACCAACTGGCGGATAATTTCGGCAAAGGTGGTAGTTAATGTATCCTGGATCTGCGAAAGATCGGCAGAAATGCGGCTGTTCAGTTCACCAACTCTGCGGTTGGCAAAAAAGTTCATGGGCAGGGTAATGAGTTTAAAATAAGTGTCGCGCCTGATATCGGCCAGCGATCGCTCGGCCACCTGTACAAACCAAACAACCCTGAAAAACGAAATAAATGCCTGTGCAAATAGTATGCTGAAACCCATTATGGCTATGGCATTTAAACCATGCGGCAGATACTTGTATTTGTAAAACCCCTGTGCAGCATCAATCAATGCCCCTAAAATAGCGGGGAATGCTAAGCCAACCAAACTTGAGAGGAAGAGAAATACCAAGCCTGCAATAAATTTCCAGCGGTAGGGTTTCAGGTAGGTGAGCAGTTTGCCCACATTGCGTAAGCTGCTGCGGTTTATTTTTGCTTTGGGTAGTTCTGCTTCGGTTTTTGCGCCACTGTTCAGTCGTCCTCTTGCCATGTATGCGTTTTAGTTAAAGCCGCGAATTTACGCTTTAACCCGGTTTTTTTTAAGCAACATGAACAAAATTGACGCACCCATGAAAACAATTACCACCAGGTAAATATTTTGACGCATGCCAAAATGCCCGTCGGCTTCTTTAGCCTGTTGCTTTAGTTTGGCATTTTGCTGTTGTAAATGGCTGATCACCTTTAGGTAAGCATCACCTGCACTTTCAGCTTCGCGGCTATGGCTCTGGATCTGCTTTTGCTGAAAATCGCGGTATTCCAGTAAAATTTTTAATTCTTTAAAAATAGCATCGTCTGTTTTGGCTATATCCATCAGGATGCCGGCCGAACGGCGGATATCATCCTTGGTTTGAAAACCAAAAATACCCGTATGCTGACTCAAACTTTGCTGGTACTGCCCAAACTTTTGCTTACGGGCAGTAAGCATCCTGTTTATTTTTTGCCTTTGAAGCTGGTATGCAACCGAATCGGAGTTAACGGGGCTTTGCCCAAAAGCGGTAACCGATGCTATTGAGAAAAATATAAACAGTACAAGTTTTTTCATGTATCAGTTAGTGTTTATTGAAATTCGATGATCACCTTATCGTTAAGATTTAGGCCCAGCAATCCGCTGGCATTGCCTTTATTGATGGCTATTTCCAAATGATCGCTGATGCCAAACAGGCAAAGTTTTTCGCCAACCGGCACTTCATTATAATGCCAGCTAAGGTGTGTAATGGTTTCGTTCCGTTTAAAGTTCAATACAAAACGGCGGCCCTGCTGCACCCGGTTAAAAAACTCTTTGGTAATATTGGTTATCACGTTCTGAAACGAATCGATATAAATCACTACGCCTTTTATCTGGTTTTTTTCGATAACAGGCTGCAAATTCATTTTGTTTTCAATTTCGGATACCGGCAAACCAATTTCATCAAGCTTACCACCTTTGGCCAGGTGGCAGGCGGCTTTAACAAAAATATCCGCAAGCGGAAAATGCAGAAATTTAAGATCCTGCATAATATTGATTTCCACAATCTCTTCCGGTTCCTGGTCAAACATCAGCGAGAAAATGCCATTATCGGCACCAACAAAATAATGTTTTTTGTAGCGGATGGCCAGGTATTTGGTATGATCGCTGTAAACGGTATCGATGCCTATCAGGTGTACGGTATCTTCAGGAAAATAGTGAAAGCTGTTTTTTAGGATAAAGGCGGCCTGTTGCACATTGAAAGCCGCTACGCTGTTGGTAATATCAACAATATTTACTGTGGGGAGCGATTTGTAGATGCTGCCTTTTAGCGCAGCCTGGTAAATATCCTTATCGCCCAAATCAGTAGTTAATGTTATAATTGCCATTAATTTTATAAATATTTATTGCTAATCTTGTAGTAGCGTTTGAAGCTACAAATATTCAATTTTTAATTCATAAAAATCTGTAACTAAAAAATCAATTAGTATTGAACGAACTTAAGCTATCTATTGAAAATGTGAACCCCGCAGTACTTTGGGGGCCAAATAATGATCATTTTGAGATCATTAAGAAACAATACCCCAAGCTTAAAATAGTTGCGCGCGGCAGTGAAGTAAAGGTTTTGGGCGACGATAATGAATTAAATATCTTCCAGGAAAAATTTACAAACCTGATACAGCATGTTGAGAAGTTTGAAAATCTTAACATAACTGATCTTGAACGCATCTTAGGCTCGAGGGCGAATGCAAACAGCCAGCCGGCCGATGCTGCCACCGCCGATAAATTTGCAAGCGGTGAGGTAATTGTTTTTGGCCCTAACGGGGTAATGGTACGTGCGCGCACCACCAACCAGCGCCGTATGGTTGATGCCATTAACAAAAGCGACATCCTGTTTGCCATTGGGCCAGCAGGTACAGGTAAAACTTATACCGCAGTTGCTTTGGCTGTTCGAGCGTTAAAAAACAAGGAAATTAAACGTATCATCCTTACCCGACCGGCGGTTGAGGCAGGGGAGAACCTCGGCTTTTTACCCGGCGATTTAAAGGAAAAGATTGACCCATACCTGAGGCCGCTTTACGATGCGCTTGATGATATGATCCCGGCCGAAAAGCTGAAAGTATACCTGGAGAACCGAACTATCGAAATTGCGCCGCTGGCCTTTATGCGCGGCCGTACCCTGGATAACTGCTTTGTTATTTTGGATGAGGCCCAAAACGCCACCGATATGCAGCTGAAAATGTTTTTGACCCGCATGGGCCCATCAGCCAAATTTATTGTAACCGGCGACGTTACGCAGATAGATTTGCCAAAAAAACAACAATCAGGCCTGCATACGGCACTTCGCATCCTTACCGATATTAAAGGCATTGAAATAGTGTACTTAAGCGGCGAAGACGTGGTAAGGCACAAACTGGTTAAGCGGATTTTGGAAGCTTACGGGGATATACAGTAATTAGTTGATCAGAGGTTGGTGGTTAGAGATTAGTTGAAAAGCTTATTTCTGATCAGCAACCTTTGGTTTTGAAAATACAGCGAGTTTGAAATCAGAGATAGAAAATCCCTAACCTCTGATCTCTAACCTCCAATCACTAAAACAATGAACTCAATAAAAGAAACACATTTTAACTTTCCGGGGCAGACGGCTTTTTACAAGGGGAAAGTACGCGATGTTTATACGATAGATAATAAATACCTGGCCATGGTGGTTACCGACCGCATTTCGGCCTTTGATGTGGTATTGCCCGAGGCTATACCGTTTAAGGGACAGGTTTTAAACCAGATAGCCGCCCGTTTTTTAGAAGCCACTGCCGATATTGTACCTAACTGGGTGATTTCGGTTCCGGATCCGAGTGCTACTATTGGTAGGATTTGCGAGCCATTTAAGGTAGAGATGGTGATTCGCGGTTATTTGGCCGGGCATGCTGCCCGCGAGTACGCTTTGGGTAAAAGAGAGGTGTGCGGCGAGGCTTTGCCTGAAGGATTGAAGGAAAACGATATCCTGCCCGAGCCGATCATCACCCCAACCACCAAAGCATCGGTAGGGCATGATGAGGATATCTCTCGTGCTGATATACTTGCAAAAGGTATCGTATCTGAAGAAGACTATACTAAGTTAGAAGCCTACACCAAAGCTTTATATAAACGCGGTACCGAAATTGCTGCCAAACAAGGTTTAATTTTGGTTGATACCAAGTATGAGTTTGGTAAAGTTGGCGACCAGATTTACTTAATTGATGAGATCCACACACCCGATTCGTCGAGGTATTTTTACGCTGATGGTTATGCAGAACGCCAGGAAAAAGGCGAAGCGCAAAAACAACTATCCAAAGAGTTTGTGCGTAAATGGCTTATTGAAAACGGTTTCCAGGGTAAAGACGGGCAGGTTGTGCCGGTGATGACTCCCGGGATTGTTGAATCGATATCTGAGCGCTATATTGAGCTTTATGAAAAAATAACCGGCGAAACTTTTGTTAAGCCCGAAAACAATGATGTAATATCGCGTGTTGAAACAGCAATAACCGAAGCTATTGCTGCGATATGATTTTTTAATATCAGCAAAATATTTATCTTAGCTTATTAATTTTAATAAGAATGAAATTCACTGTAGATAAACACGAGAAATATATAGTATTGAAGCTTAACGAATCAAAGTTAAACTCGATAGTTACTCCACAGCTAAAATCTGAGTTGATATTGATCAACACGGAAGGGCAGCGCAATATCATTCTCGACCTATCCCAGGTAAAATTTGCCGATTCATCGGGTTTAAGCAGCCTGCTGGTTGGTCATCGCTTATGTAAAAATGCAACAGGATCGTTTATCCTTGCCGGCTTAAATGATGCCGTTGCCCGGTTAATCACCATTTCGCAGTTGGATAACGTATTAACTATCGTTCCAACAGCCGAAGAAGGTGTCGATCTTATTTTTATGGAAGAGATTGAAAAAGAACTGAAAAAAGAAGCAAGATAAACCATACATTGTTTACCCATTATGACATTTGAGGTAACAATACTTGGCAGCAGTTCGGCAACGCCGATATTTAACAGAAATCCCACTTCACAGGTGCTCAATATTAATGAGCGCCTGTATTTAATTGATTGCGGCGAGGGCACACAACAGCAAATGCTTCGCTATGATATTAAAGCAAGCCGCATCGATCATATCCTCATCAGTCATCTTCACGGCGATCATTACTTAGGCCTGGTTGGTTTATTATCATCCATGCATCTTAACGGGCGCAAAAAGCCGGTTATACTGGTTTGCCCAGCACCACTTAAAGAAATTATCGATCTGCAATTGCACTATTCTGAAACCGAGCTGCAATTTCCGCTGGAGTATATTTTTACAGATGCAGAAAGAGCCGCAGTGGTTATTGTTAACAGCGATGTTATTATCGAAACCATTCCGCTCGATCATCGTATTGCCTGCACCGGTTTTTTGTTTAAGGAGAAAAAACGCTTACGTAAACTGATCAAGGAAAAAATTGAAGGTTTGAATATTTCGGTTGCTTACTATTCGATATTGAAAAAAGGCGGAGACTATACCGACGAAAACGGCGTAGTTTACAAAAATGAGGATTTGACCATCGATTCGGCCGAGCCTAAAACCTATGTTTACTGTTCGGATACGATGTATAACGAAAGCTATTTCGCTCAAATTAGTAATGCAACCCTCTTATATCACGAGGCTACTTTTTTAAACGATATGCTGGACAGGGCCGTGATCACTCATCATACCACTGCCCTGCAGGCGGGAGAGATAGCCCTGAAAACCAATTCAAAGAAACTGTTGATAGGTCATTTCTCGGCCCGTTACCGCACCCTTGATGAGTTGCTGAATGAAGCTCAAAGCGTTTTTCCGGCAACTGAACTGGCAATTGAAGGAAAAACTTTTGCTATCGAGTAATCGATAAAGAAAATATACAAAAAGCGCCATTGCCCTATACGAGCAATGGCGCTTTTTGTTATAGCCGAGATTTCTTAATCCTTTTTACCACCAAACACAGAGAAGCTTACATAACGTTTTGGATGGGCTTTTAAATCGATAAACAGATTGTTAAGGTTGTTTGATGCATCGGTAAGGTTTTTATACATCTTGTCATCGTTTAACAATAAGCCTAACGAACCCTGGCCGGCATTGATCTTGGCAATGGTTGCCTGCAAATCGGCCATGGCTTTATTGGCGTTATCCAGCGTTTGTTTCAGGTTTGCAGCGGCGATATCGTTACTTACTTTATCAAAGTTAGCCGTCATACTGTTCAGGTGTGCAGTGCTTGTTTTTAAACTGCCCGAAACTGTTTCGGCATTGGTTAATATGGCATTAATGTGGCCGGTTTGCGAACCTACCAGGGCATCAATTTTCCTGGTTGTACCCTCCAAAGTTTGCAGCGAGTTAGCAATGCTCATAAAGCTACGATCAACATTTTTCTGGAAGTTAGGGTTCAGAATTTTGTTTACGGCCGAAAGTGACGAATCAAGCTTGCTGATCAGCATTTCGGCTTTTTTCTGGATTGGCTGCAGGCTTTCGGCCAGGCTGCCCTGGATATCGGCTTTAAGCGTATCCTTATCTTCGGCCGGAGCCTTGCTATCGCCTAACTGAAAAACAATGGCTTTGCTACCCAGCAAGTCGGTACTCTCCAGTTTGGCCAGGGTGTTTTTCGGCACTACAACATCCGGATCAATTTTAAACTCAACAACGGTGCGGCCATCGTGTTGTAATTCCATTTTCGAGATGCGGCCTATCTGGTAACCGTTTACAAGTACGGGCTTTGATACCGCTAATCCGTCAACACTGTTATAAATGGCGTAATATTTATTGGAACCAGAGAATACATCGTTGCCGCGTAAGTAACTGTATCCTAATATTAGTATTGTAATTGCGATGGCCGTAAGCGCGCCAATTTTGGTTTCGTTAGAGATTTTCATTCGGTAGAGTTTGTCCGTTGTATATGTTTGTCTGATAACCTGTAAACAGGCTTATATGTTTTGTATGTACGTTATATTTATATGCTATGTAACAGTTTACAGCGCTAAATTACTGCGAAACCTGCTCCATATCTTTTTTATAGGTTGACAGGGCCCGTACAATAGAGGCTACAATTTCGTTTTGTCCTTCTTCCGAGTTGAGGTATTTCTCATCGTCGGGATTATTGATATAGCCTGTTTCAACCAGTACCGATGGCATCGCACTATGGCAAAGTACGTAAATACCCTGCTCGCGGATGCCCTCGCTGCGGCGGCCGTCGGTATCTGTAAGTTCGCCGTTTATCAGGGTAGCCAGTTTAATACTCTGCTGGCGGAATTTGCGCTTATACTCGTTTGTTAAAATGATGGTAGTTGGATCATTGGGATCCAGCGCGCCGCCGTCAAGTTCTGTTTCTTCGCCAACCTGGTTGTTTTGAATGGCTTTTTCCTCTTCGCGGGTACGGTGTAAACCATAAACCAGCATCAGCACGCCTTTGCCCGAACGATCTGGCACGCGGACAGAGCGGTATACCGGTTTATGGCGCTTAGTGCCCACGCGCTCGTGCACAACCCTGTCTGAAAGCGAGTTGCAGTGTATGGATATAAAAATCTGTCCCTTGTTTTCGTTGGCTATTTCGGCCCGGCGCTCAAACGAAACATCATCTTCGGTGGTACGGGTCATAACGGCTTTCACACCGGTTAATTCTTTTTCTATAGCGGCCTGCAATTTAAACGCGATAGCCAGCGTTACATTCCTTTCTGATGAATATGAGCCTGATGCACCGTGCGAATAATGCCCCACATTACTTGATGGTTTACCGCCGTGCCCGGGATCGATAATAACTGTTTTTATTTTGAAACCGTTGGCGGCTACTACAGTATCTTTCAGGTTTAATGAACCTACAGTACCAGTAATGGCACCAAATGAATTAAGAGGAAAAAATGAAAGGAAACCCGGCAATACACACAAACTATAAATCAATCTTTTCAATGCCTTATTTTTCATTATTTTTGAACGCTGTTAACTATATCTGCAAAAATACTATTCATAATCAATTTTGAAATCCACAACCTTCTTTTTTCTGCTTGCAATTATATTAATAGTAAACGTACCTGTGCATGCGCGGATACATTTAAATTACAACTATGGCAGAAAGCCGGTAGCAGATACCATTATCAAACTTGATTCGCTTCGTGATAAGAAACTTCTTAAAGGTAAACAATCGGGCTCAATTACGCCACTACGCAATGGTAAGCCGGTAAATTCTTTACCTGCCAATGATACCACGAAGAAAAAGAAGAATGGCGGCCTGGAATCGGAAGTGAAGGCAACCGCCGAAGATTCGACCCATGCCGATAACGATCATAACATTCTTCACCTATACGGAAAGGCCCGCGTAACTTACGAGGATTTTGAACTGGATGCCGATTATATCCGGGTTGACAGAAACAATCACGTTGTATTTGCACGCGGTAAAATAGATCCTGTTAGCCACCGTTACCTGGGCGGCCGGCCAATCCTCAAACAAAAAACAGATAAGCCCGTAGCTGCCGACTCACTGTTTTTTAACTACGAAACCAAAAAGGTAAAAATTTATAACCCGGCGTCCGAGCAGGACGGCAATTTTATATCGGGCGGCCAGGCAAAAAAGCTGAATGATGATGAGGTAGCTTACCGAAACGTAATTTACAGTACCTGCGATTTGCCTTATCCCGATACGCACTTCGGTATAGTAATTACCAGGGGCATCGGCGAAAAAAAGCGGATTATATCCGGGCCAGCCTACCTTGAAATTGAGGGCGTACCTTTGCCGCTTGCTATTCCGTTCGGCTTTTTCCCAAAGCCGGACACCCGTACTTCTGGCGTGATCTTACCTACTTTTGGCGAGGATAATACGCTGGGTTTTTACTTGAAAGGCTTTGGATATTATATCGGTATTAATGATTACCTCGATTTAACCACCACGGGTACTATTTACTCAAAAGGATCGTACGAGTTAAGCAGCACTGCCCGGTACTTAAAACGTTATAAATATACAGGTAACGTTACCCTAAGTTTCGGGTCGCATAATTATGGCCTGGAGGGCGATCCGGCTACAAAGGACGCACACATCTACTGGTCGCATGTGCAGGATGCCAATGCTAATCCGGGTTCAACATTCAGTGCATCGGTTGATGCAGGTACGTCGGGCTTTTTCAGGAATACGCCTTCGGCAAGTAATTATAACGTTAACTCTATTGCGCAAAGCAGCTTGCGATCAAGTATCTCGTATGGCAAAACCTGGGCCGGTACGCCGTTTAACTTAAGTGTAGGTATTTCACACAGCCAGGATATTGCCCGTAAAACGGTGAGTATCGAGTTACCTACAATTGCCTTCGGTATGTCGTCAATCAATCCTTTCGACTCGAAAGACAGGGTTGGCGAACAAAAATGGTATCAGAAAATTACCTTAAGCTACAACCTGGTGGGAACCAACAAGGTGAATGCCGTGCCCGAGTCTGAATTATTTAAAAGCGAAACTTTGTCAAAAAGGCTGCAAAACGGTTTTCAGCATACTATTCCTGTAAGTTTAGGCTTAAACGTGCTTAAATATTTTCAGTTTAACAGCAGTGTTAACTATACCGAGCGCTGGTATTTTCAAAGCATTAATGAGCGGTTTGAGCGGGGAAGTATCTCGGGCTCAAATCAGTTGGTTATCGATACCATACCCGGTTTTAAGCGCGCAGGCGAATACAGCGTTAGTACCGGTTTTTCTACCAAGCTATACGGAACGGTTAACTTTAAACACGGTAACCTGAAAGCCATCAGGCATGTGGCTACGCCATCTATCAGCTTTAGCTATCGTCCTGATTTTAGTGATCCAAGCTTTGGGTATTATAAAACAGCTGTAAGCCAGGCAACCATACCATATCCTTACAGTTATCAAAAGTATTCGATATTTCAAAACGGCGTTTATGGCGGGCCTTCGGCCGGCAAGCAGGCAGGTTTGAACCTTTCTGTCGATAATACCATTGAGGCTAAGGTAAAGGCAAAAAGCTCAGACACTACCGGTACCGATAAAAAGATCACTATTTTACAGGGTTTATCGTTTTCAACTTTTTACAATTTTGCTGCCGATTCGATGAAGCTGTCTGATATCTCGTTTTCGGGGCATACGGCTATCTTTAATCAAAAGCTAAGTATCAGCTTTTCGGGCGTGTTCAGCCCGTATGTGATCAGTGTGAGCGATTCGATAGCCAACGGGCAAATTGTGCGTACCAGCAGGTATGTTAACAGGTACGCCTGGCAGGACGGCAAGTTTCCTACCTTAACGGGCCTTAATATCTCGATGGGAGGGAGCTTAAATTCAACCAAAGCTGCACCAGGCAACGCCGCACTTAATACCATCGCTACAATGAACACCAGCCAGGCACAAAGGCTGGCGCTGGTGAACAGCGATCCTAACGCTTACGTTGATTTTAATGTACCATGGAACCTGTCATTAAACTATAGTTTCAGCTATCAAAATTATCTGAATAACAAAAACACCACCAATACGCTCCAGATGTCGGGCGATGTAAATCTTACCCAAAAATGGAAGATCCAGGCCACTACCACCTATGACATTAAGGCGGCCAAATTTGCAAGTGCCACCTCGTTTTCCATTTACCGAGATCTGCACTGCTGGGACCTCGCTTTTCAGTGGATTCCGTTTGGTGTGTATAAGATGTATAACGTAACTTTAAAGGTAAAGGCATCTATCCTGCAGGATCTGAAACTGAGCAAACGAAGCGAT
The DNA here is from genome assembly GCF_003576455.2 of Mucilaginibacter celer. NCBI lineage: Bacteria > Pseudomonadati > Bacteroidota > Sphingobacteriia > Sphingobacteriales > Sphingobacteriaceae > Mucilaginibacter > Mucilaginibacter celer. Next base: position 2,718,660 of record NZ_CP032869.1, on the reverse strand, counting down.
TACAACCCACAATCAACCTTTTACTAAATAAAAATGCTGGCAGAAATAATTACCATTGGCGACGAGATATTGATAGGACAAATAGTTGATACCAACTCGGCCTGGATGGCTACCGAACTGAATAAAATAGGTTTACGGGTGAAACAGATCTCGTCGGTAAGTGATGATCGGGAGCACATCCTGAAAGCCTTGTCAGAAGCTGCCGGCCGTGCCAATGTTATTTTTATTACCGGTGGATTAGGCCCTACAAAGGATGATATCACCAAAAAAACCTTAGCCGAATATTTTGGCGTTGAGCTTGTGGAAAGCAAGGATGCCCTTGCCAATGTTGAACGCATTTTTGCCAAATACAACCGTCCGCTATTGGAGATTAATAAGCAGCAGGCACTGGTGCCCGCTAATTGCGAGGTGGTGCTTAATCACAATGGTACCGCGCCGGGCATGTGGTTTAATCACAATGGGGTAATCTATATGTCGATGCCGGGAGTACCCTTCGAGATGATGTATATGATGGAGGGGCAGGTTATCCCTAAAATAAAAGCTACGCTTAAGTTACCGGTTATCATACATAAAACCTTGCTTACGGTAGGCGAGGGAGAATCATTTTTAGCCGAGCGGATTGCCGATATTGAAAACGACCTGCCATCAAATATTAAACTGGCCTATTTGCCAAAACTGGGCCAGGTACGTTTACGTTTAAGTGCATTTGGCGAGGATGAGGCCGCGTTACAGGCGGATGTTGATCGCTTTGCTGCAAGGTTTATTGAGCGCATAGGCGCACCATTTGTTATTGACGAAGATATTCCGCTTGAGAAGGCGATACTTGATATGATGGAAAGCCGTGGCCTTACCCTATCAGTTGCCGAGAGTTGCACAGGCGGTTATTTGTCGCATTTATTTACCCAGCACCCCGGCTCATCGCATGTGTTTTTAGGTGGCGCGGTGTCGTACTCGTACGAACTAAAAGAGAGCATATTGGGTGTACGTAACGAAACCCTGTGGCAACATGGAGCCGTTAGCGAAGAAACTGTAAAAGAAATGGTGGAGGGTGCGTTGCTGAATTTTAAATCGGATTTGGCGGTGGCAATTACGGGTGTTGCAGGCCCCGGCGGAGGCACCGAAGATAAACCCGTTGGCACTGTGTGGATTGCAGTTGCAGCCAAACAAAAAACCACGATAAAGAAATACACATTTGGTGGTAAACGCCGTCAAAACATTGAAAGGAGCGCTATAATGGCGTTATCAATGTTGAATACTTTACTTGCAGAAATTGAAAAGTAACGGCGAAAATCTATAAATTTGGGGTCAAACTATATTCTACGTATGGCTAAATACCAACTATTGTTGCCAAAAATGGGGGAGAGCGTTGCAGAAGCAACTGTTATTAAATGGCTTAAAAACCCCGGAGATAAGGTTGATGCTGATGAAGCGGTAATGGAGATTGCAACCGATAAGGTTGACTCTGATGTACCCTCGCCTGTCGCTGGTAAATTAGTTGAACAACTGTATCAGGAAAACGATGTAGTGCAGGTTGGTGCCGTTATTGCAGTTATTGAAACCTATGAGCCCGACACTCCGCCACCTTTACCTGCGCAACCGGAAACTCCTGTTGCCGACGAACCTTATCATGCTAACGGCAACGGAACTTTATATCACGAATCAGTACCTTTTACAGATATAAAAGATCAGCCTGAGCTGGAGTTACAGCCTGAAAACTTGTATAACATACCAGGAGTTGATCAACTGGAACAGCGGCCTGCACCAACTGCTCCTGTTTTTAAAGCAGAAGGGCGTTTTTATTCGCCATTGGTGCGCAATATTGCTACCCAGGAAGGGATCAGTACAGACGAACTTGACCATATCCCGGGAACCGGTTCGGACGGGCGTTTAACCAAGGACGACCTGTTAAATTACCTGCAAAATAAAACCTCGCAGGTTGCTTCTACACCAGATGTATCGCAGCCCGTTGAAGCCTTTAATCCGCCGCCGGTAGACGTATCGAGCCCTCCGTCAATAGAAACGGTTATCCCGCATACAGAAGCTGTACTGCCATCATCTGCTCAGCCCGGCGTGGTTGATAGCATTGAACAACAGGAAGTTGTTACTGAAGAAGCCCAGCCGGCTGCCAATAGTTCTGAGCCTGTTCAGCCAACAGCCTCTGAGGATGCTGCTGAACCCGCTCAGGCAAAAACCGAAGAAGCTCCTGCACCTGAAAGCAAGCCTGCACCGGCTCCGGTTGCTACCTCAACTTCCGGCGCAGATGAGATTATTGAAATGGACAGGATGCGCCGCCTTATTGCCGAGCACATGGTGATGAGCAAGCAAACATCGCCGCACGTAACTTCATTTGTTGAGGCCGATGTAACCAACCTGGTACTATGGCGCGAAAAAGTAAAAAACAGCTTTGAAAAACGCGAAGGCGAAAAAATAACCTTTACCCCGATATTTATTGAAGCGGTAGTTAAGGCTATTAAAGATTTCCCGATGATCAACGTAACCGTTAACGGCACGCAGATCATTAAAAAAGCTGCTATCAACATAAGCATGGCCACAGCATTGCCAAACGGTAACCTGATAGTACCGGTTATTAAAAAGGCTGATGAACTAAACCTTGTAGGCTTAACCAAGGCCGTTAATGACCTGGCCGGCCGTGCCCGTATCGGCAAATTGCTGCCTGATGATGTTAAAGAAGGCACTTTCACCATCACCAACGTAGGATCGTTTGGTAACGTGATGGGTACGCCAATCATCAATCAGCCACAGGTTGCCATTTTGGCTGTAGGTGCCATCAAGAAAAAACCGGCGGTAATTGAAACCAAAGAAGGTGACATGATAGCTATACGCCACATGATGTTCCTTTCGCTCTCCTACGATCACAGGGTGGTTGACGGCGCTTTAGGCGGATCATTTGTACGCCGTGTAGCCGATTACCTGGAAAGATGGGATAGCTCAAGAGAGTTTTAAAATTTAACTTTAAGTGATATGAACGCCGGATTAACAGTCCGGCGTTTTTTTTTAATGGACTAAGCTGAAAGTTGTCGCCTTGTTTATCGATCATTATCGACGTCATCTTCCTGATTTTAATTTTTTATGAATGAAGCACATAAACGGCCGGAAGGTTTAAAAGCACTGTACAGGGCGGATGATGCCGAAAATCGTATTAACTTTGCCTTTGAAAATGGCTTACAAGTATATTGATAATTACCGCGAACAAGGCGCCCGGAAAAGACTGGTTGATGTTTTAAGAAAAAAAGGAATAGGCGATGAGCATGTGCTGGAGGCCATTGGCAAAGTAAAACGTCATTGCTTTTTTGATGAAACTTTCTGGAACCAGGCTTACAGGGATATTGCCTTCCCGATAGGCGAGGGACAAACCATATCCCAGCCTTATACGGTAGCCTATCAAACCGAACTGCTTCATATCCGGAAAGGAGATAAAGTATTGGAGATTGGTACTGGATCAGGTTATCAAACCTGCATCCTGTTGGAGCTTGGCGCAACGGTTTATACTATCGAAAGGCAGGAAAAACTATACCATCGCACTAAATTTGTATTGCCCAATGAAATGGGCTACAACGCGCACTTTTTTTTAGGCGATGGCTCAATTGGCAAAGCCGAACACGCTCCGTATGATAAGATCATCGTAACAGCCGGCGCGCCCACAGTGCCCGAAGTATTATTAAAGCAATTAAATATAGGCGGCATCCTCGTAATCCCTGTAGGAGATGAAGAAACCCAAAAAATGGTTACGATATTAAAGGTTGGCGAGAACGATTATGAGAAGATAGTGTTGGATACTTTTAGATTTGTACCGCTGGTAGGGGATAAGGCGTGGTAGTGTGATTTCGGATTTCGGATGTTCGATTTCGGATTTGTTTTTTTGATTTCGGATTTATTTTGATTTTTTAAATCCGAAATCCCCATTCCCAAATCCGAAATCAAAATTACCTTTTCATCACCCTATCCAGTTCAATCTTCGTGTCGCGCTCTTTCATGGTTTCGCGTTTATCGTAGGTCTTTTTACCCTGGGCTAAGCCAATCTCCAGTTTGGCAAATCCACGCTCACTAATGAACAAGGCAAGCGGAACTATTGTTAACCCTTTTTCTTCGCCACGGGTTTGAAGTTTTTTAAGCTCTTTTTTATTGAGTAAAAGGATCCTGTCGCGCTTGGCTTCGTGGTTATAGAATGAGCCGAACGAGTATTCAGAAATATGCAGGTTGCGTACATACAACTGGTTGTTGATGAATGTACAAAAGGCGTCGTTAATATTGGCTTTACCCTGGCGTATCGACTTGATCTCGGTACCAAGCAACTGAATGCCCGCGGTGTACTTATCAAGTATATGGTACTCAAAGTATGCTTTTTTATTTTTTATGTAGATGTTATCCTGGCTCATAATTTATTCGAACCACAAATTTACAAAATTAGTTTGATTGTGGCTTCACCACCAATACCGGTATGTTTACCTTATGCCTTACCGAGTTTACAGTAGTACCGAATATCAGATCTTTTAAAGCCTTGTGCCCGTGCGAGCCCATTACAATAAAATCTACACCTTCCTTTTTTACAATTTCGGCAATGGCGCTGGCCGGGTTGCCGTAGCCAATCTGGCCATCAGCTGCATAGCCAAGGTTTTTTAAGGCGCATACATATTTGTCAAGGTTGTCAAAATCTACCTGTGTTTCATTATCCATTACCTGGCCGCCATAATACCTGGCGCCCGCCGTCTCCACCACGTGTATGAGCGTATAAGTGGCGGTTTTACCTCCCTGCATAATGGCATGGCGCAAACATTCGGTATCGTTGCTCGAAAAATCGATGGTAATGCCAATATGATTATAGGTTATAGCATCAAGCTCGGTAATGGCGTTGGCTATACCGTGCGGTACGTAAGCTGGCCGGTCGTAATGTTTAAATAACAATGGCCTCAAAAACACATAAACAAGTAAGAGGCCTATTCCAATAACAATCGGTACCACAATAGTGTAGATCAGCACCGGCGACGATGTTTCGCTTATCCAATCGCCAATTTGTTCATAAACCAGTTTGGCGTTTAGGGCCACAATTAATAATGCGCTTGCCCATGATAAAACAAGTGTTAAACTATTGATGGCAAATTTGCCCATCCTTTTCCTGTCGGATGTAAAATGAATCAACGGGATAACAGCAAAGCCCAATTGCAGGCTTAAAACCACCTGGCTTAATATCAAAAGCTTACCTAAGCCATCTTCACCATAGTAAAGAATGGTGAATACCGCAGGTACAATAGCCAGCAGCCGGGTGAGCAGGCGGCGCAGCCAGGGCTCGATACGCAGGTTGATATGGCCTTCCATAATGATCTGCCCTGCCAGGGTACCGGTAATGGTTGAGCTTTGGCCCGATGCTATCAGTGCTATGGCGAACAAAGTAGGGGCTATAGCGCCAAAAATATGTTCTAATAATTTATAGGCATCCTGTATTTCGGCCACTTCAAAGTACCCATTTCTGAAAAAGGCGCTGGCGGCTAATATCAGTATGGCGGCATTAACAAAAAATGCCAGGTTAAGCGCAATAACCGTATCAAACAGGTTAAATTTTATGGCCGAGCGAAAGCCGTCTTCGGTACGGGTAATTTTACGGGTTTGCACTAACGATGAGTGCAGGTACAGGTTATGCGGCATCACCGTGGCGCCGATAATTCCTATCGCGATATATAGCATCTGCTGGCTTATTTTATCGCCCTTAAACAAATTGCCCGGAATAAAACCTTTGGCAACTTCCGCTGCATCCGGGTGCACAATAAACATCTCCACCAAAAACGACAGGCCTACTATAAATATCATCGAAATGATAAAGCCTTCCAGTTTGCGCATGCCTTTATTCATCAGGTAAAGCATCAGCACAGTATCGGTAATGGTGAGCGATACCCCCCAGATTAATGGCAGGTGAAATAAAAGTTTTAAGCCGATAGCCATACCGATAATCTCGGCCAGATCGCAGGCAACGATGGCTATCTGAGCCAGGATATACAGCCAGAAATTAACAAAGCGCGGATAAGCATTTTTTGATGCTTGCGCCAAATCAAGCCCGCGCACAATGCCCAACCGCGCCGCCAGCGATTGCAGTAACAAGGCAATCATGTTAGATACAAAAAGTACCCAGATCAGTTTATACCCAAAAGCGCTGCCGCCCGCAATATCAGTAGCCCAGTTACCGGGATCCATATAGCCAACGCTTACGAGGTAGGCCGGGCCTAAAAAAGCCAATAGTTTGCGCCAGCCCGTTTTGTTTTCGGTAGTTACCGAGCCGTGTACATTCCCTAATGATTCGTTATGAGTGTTGTTCATTTGTTATTAATAGGTTATTAGCCACTTCGCGGCTGATCTGTATTTTTTTGTTATTCAATTGAAGTGTTATCGAATGATCGTAATCAATAATATCAACTACTGTTATCCTGCAGCCTATCGTAAGTTCCTGCTTATCGAGGTATTGCAAAAACGATGGGCTGTGATCGCGCACGGCCGAGATAATACCGGTTTGATTGATCGTTACCGCCGAAACAAGTTTTAATTCATCATTACTGAAATTACCATTGCAGTCGGGGATAGGATCGCCGTGCGGGTCGTGTTTCGGGTAGCCCATAAACCGGTCGAGCCGGTCAATTAACTCCTGCGATGAGATATGTTCCATCTCTTCGGCAAGATCATGCACTTCATCCCATTTAAAATTTAATTTCTCTACCAAAAAATATTCCCACAACCTGTGTTTACGGATAATACCCAAAGCTATTTTCTCTCCCGATGGCGTAAGGCTTACACCCTGGTAGGGTATGTAGTTAATCAAAGCTTTTTCGGCAAGTTTTTTAAACATATCTGTAACCGACGATGCTTTGGTATTTAGCGAGGATGCAATGCTGTTGGTGCTTGCATTGCCGTCATTTACAGTGAGATGGTAAATGGCTTTTAAGTAGTTTTCCTCGGCTAAAGTATTCATTTAAACAAATCTAATAAAAAATTTAGACTAATCTAAAAATTTCAACGTTAAGAAATATGTTTCTGCTTAATTACTTTCACGAAAAATTAAATTTTGTAAAGCAGGGAAAATATTATATTTGCGTACACTATGGCTGCTGAATTAGATAAAATAGACCTACAGATACTCAAGATTTTACAGGAAAACGGAAGGATAACCAACCTCCAGCTATCCAACGAGATAGGGCTTTCACCGGCTCCGACGCTCGAGCGCGTGCGTAAACTTGAGAACGCCGAATACATAAAAAGCTATCATGCTTTAGTTGATGAAGAAAAGTTAGGCCTGGGTATCAAAACCTTTATCCAGATCTCGCTCGATTTTCACCAAAAGAATACTATCCAAACTTTTTTGGATGAAATTAAAACCATTAAAGAAGTTACCGAGTGTCACCACGTAACCGGGCAGTGTGATTTTTTACTGAAAGTTTACGTGCGCGACATCAAATCATACGAACAACTGATCATGGAAAAAATCAGCCGCATTACCGTGGTGAAAACATTCCAAACCATGATGATCATGTCGACCAGTAAAAAGGAGCCGATAGTGCCGCTGGAGTATTAGAAGAGCGTCAAGACTGTTAGAATCAAGAGTCAAGAAAGAGGAATTAATATTTTTCCTTTTTTCTTGACTCTTGTTATTTTCAGGCATTTCAAATCTTGGTTCCTGATTCTTGTCGTCTTGATTCTTGCCTCTTGACTCTTGTTGTTATGACTCTACTTTGTCTTATCTATCTTCTTAATGTATTTGCCAGTCAATTGGCTGCTTTCCTTCTTTTTTCAAGATCTCATTGGTTTTTGAGAAAGGTTTGCTGCCAAAAAAGCCACGATCGGCCGAGAAGGGCGATGGGTGGGGCGAGCGGATGATGAAATGTTTCTTTTCATCGATCAGTACCGCTTTTGATTGGGCAAAGGCCCCCCACAGTATAAATACGATTGCTTCTTTTTTATCTGAGATGGTTTTGATCACATGGTCGGTAAACTCTTCCCAACCTCGTTTTTGATGTGAACCCGGGGTGCTTGCCCGTACCGTTAGCGTGGCATTTAGCAATAGTACACCTTGTTTGGCCCACTCTTCGAGATTGCCGTGTGAGGGTGGTATAAAGCCGGGGATATCGCTTTGCAGCTCTTTATAAATATTCATTAACGAACGGGGGATAGCAATGCCCTTTTGTACCGAAAAGGATAAGCCATGCGCCTGGTGAGCGCCGTGATAAGGATCCTGCCCTAATATCACCACCTTAACATCCTCAAAATGGGTTGTGTTGAATGCGTTGAATATGTCGGCGTTTTTAGGGTAAACAACCTGGCCCGATTCGCGCTCGCTTTTTAAAAAATCCCGCAGTTTTACCATGTAAGGTTTATCAAATTCCTGTTCTAAAACCTCAAGCCATGATGGTGGTAATGCAATCGCCATAAATATTGATATAGATGTTGGTTAAGCGTACAAATAAACAGATATTTGTGCTAATATATAGTATCACAAATTATGTCAAACATTGTTCGGTTAGTTATTGCCTGTGTGGTGATGGGTGCTGCAATTGCACTGTGTGCATTTGGTTTTTGGGGTTGGGGCATTTTAGTTTTGTTTTTGGGCGGTATCATCCTGCTCAGCTTCTTCTTTAACGAGAATATGATCATTGCGCAGTATTTTCTGCGTAAGGAAGATTCGGCTAAAGCCGAAGAGTGGTTATTGAAAATAACCGATTATGAAAAACAGTTATATAAAAGCCAACACGGTTATTATAACCTGTTAATCGGTTTGATCGAGTCGCGCAAGGCGCCTTTAAAGGCAGAGAAATATTATAAGAAAGCATTATCGCTGGGTATGAAAATGTCGCACAACACGGCATTGGCAAAATTAAGCCTTGCAGGTATAGCGATGGCCAAGCGTGATAAACGTGAAGCAACGCGTTTATTATCAGAAGCATCAAAAGATGATAAGAACAAATTGCTTACCGAGCAAATTAAAATGATGAAAGGCCAGATGGCGCAAATGGATAAACAGCAGGTAGTTAGGGGTGGTTACCGCCAGTTTTAAACAGAACAAAAAAGAAAAAGATTAAAAAAATAAAAGGGACGCGAAAACCGCGTCCCTTTTATTTTTCTTCAATAGCGCTGAAATAATCAGGCGTTGCAGAGTGATTTTGGTATGGTTGAACGTAGCTGTCAGTATATGATGAATATTCCGGACCTTCAGAGGGATTGGCTACTTCAACAAGTTTCAGTAAACTCCTGATGAACGACAGGTTAAAATTATTCCTGTTTAATTTGATCAGGTATTCGTTTTCGGTTATCTCTAATATTGAGTTAGTCATAATGCGTATGAGTTGTATTATACAATAATAAAGAATAACTTAAAAATAAAAGTTTTCCTTTTTTTATGATTTTGTTAACAAATTGTTACCGAGACTAATTATGACTTGAAAATAAGCGATGGTAAGCCAACCCCAATGGCTATTCCATAAAATAAATCGGCCCAAACAATACGTAATATATTAAATAAATATATAAGGCCGGTAATTGGAAAGGAGATGATTGCCAGCACGTTACCGCTTTTGGCCTCTGTTTTAGCCTGCTCATATAAATTATTTGCATCCTGGTTGGATGGGATGGCGTGCATGCCAATAGAAATTCCAAGCCACATTAAAAAATATGACAGCGGATGCTCTACCTCAAAAAAGCTGATCGGCATGTAAGCGGGAATGCAGATCAGTAAACATAAAAGTGTATTTACAAAAAACGGCCCCATACTTATCAGGAATGTAGTATAAAAGTTGGTGGTGTTTTCGTGAATTACATAACCCAATGGATTGGCAAACCTGAAATAACACACCTCAAAAACAGCCACTTTACGCAGCCTGCAAAAAAGCAGGTGGGCAAACTCATGAACAATAACGCCTGGAAATGTGGCAATAGCTATTACAATACCTGGAATAAAAAACATAATTATTTTGTTGTAGAAGAAGTGTAACCTTTAGGGAATTTTTTAGTGTATTCGTCAATATCAATAATTTGCTTGCTATCTATACGGTAAAGGATGCGGCCGGTATATTCTTTGGCCGCAGCACTGGTGTCATCAATGGCGTGCGATTTATGAAGATATTGCAGAGCCAACTGTTTCAGCGAATCCTGCCCGTTTTGGGCATACAAGCAGGCATAGGCCGAAGCGACGCCCGCCCAGGATTGCGACGAGGTAGAATCCTGATCTAAAACTATTTTTGATGTTTTTAAAAAGCCGGCGTAATCCTTTTTATCAAAGGTAGCACCCAATTGGGCAGTAAGTTTTAATGTGCTGATGTGGAATGCAGAATCAATATCGGCGCACTTATCAAGCTCGGCCAATGCTGCTTCTGATTTGTCTTTTGATAAAAGTTCAATGGCGTGAAAATAGGCAGCAATCTCGGCTATATCGCGGTTTTCGGGTACTTTTTTTGCTGCTTTATCCATCAAAACATAAGCACCGGAATAATCTGCTTTGGCAAATTGCCGGTTGGCTGCGTTCATGCTGTTAAAACTTTCAAAAAAGCGCCAGTTCCAGAATAGGGAGAAAACAACAAGCGCCACCAGGCCGCCTAAAAAGAATTTTACCCAGGTGGGGAAAATCTTTTTTTCCAGGTCGGCATTACATTCGGTACAAATAGGGTAAACCCCAAGCTTTTTTAAGGGGCTGCCAAAATCTGTTTTACAGAGCGCACATACCGAGTCTTTGGGAGGAGCCTCTGCAGGTTGTTCCTGTTGGTTTGCTGAAGGTTCTTCCTGGGTGGCAGGCGTTTCTTCATCTCCCGAAAAACTGATGCGTAAATGTGGATTGCCTTGTATTAAGGCCGGGTTTAAAATAGAATCCCGTTTTGATGACGGGGCAAAAGGGCTTAAATTCATCAATGTGATACGATTAGGGTAAAAACAAACAACGGCAAGTTAATTTCCGCCGCTGTTTGTTCTCTATCGTAAAAATATCACAAAAAATGGATATTAAAAATTAAGGCAATATTAATTTTATGCAAACCAGGCCATTACCTCATCTTTGGTAGGCATGGTAATATCCAGTTTTAATTTTTTGCGCATCCCGCCCAAATCGTTAAATACTTTGTTAGGGTTGGCTGCTTTCAGTTCCTCAACGGTATTAAAGCCCATTTTATTTAACACCTGCACCCATTCGGCAGGTACGCCAATGTTCACAAAATCATCAGTACTGGCCACTTTCGCTTTTTTCTCAGGGCGCATTTGCGGGAAGAATAATACTTCCTGGATAGTGCTTTGGTTAGTCATCAGCATCACCAGTCGGTCTATACCGATACCTAAGCCTGATGTTGGCGGCATGCCGTATTCAAGGGCGCGTAAAAAATCATCGTCCATAGCCATAGCCTCATCGTCGCCGCGGCCAGCCAGTATCAGCTGCTCTTCCAAACGCTCACGCTGATCGATAGGATCGTTCAGTTCCGAGTAGGCATTGGCAATCTCTTTACCGTTTACAAAAAGCTCAAAACGTTCCACCAGGCCGTCTTTGGTACGATGTTTTTTGGCAAGCGGGGTCATTTCAATAGGGTAATCAGTAATATAGGTAGGCTGGATGAGGTGGTGCTCAACCTTGGCGCTGAAAATCTCGTCGATCAGTTTCCCTTTACCCATGCTTGGGTTTACTTCTATTTTCAGTTCGGCACAAACGTTGCGTAAGCCTGCTTCGTCCATGGCCGATACATCGATACCGGTATATTTCAGGATGGAATCATACATAGATAGTTTTTCGTACGGGCCTGCAAAGTTGATCTCGTTGTTGCCAACCTGTACAACCGGGATGCCATGTACGGCACGGGCTACTGTTTCCAAACATTCCTCAACCATGGCCATCATCCAAATGTAGTCTTTGTAGGCTACATAAATTTCCATGGCGGTAAACTCGGGGTTGTGGGTGCGGTCCATGCCCTCGTTACGGAACATTTTACCAAACTCGTACACGCCATCAAAACCGGCTACGATAAGTCTTTTCAGGTACAACTCGTTAGCGATACGCAAAAACAGCGGCATATCAAGCGTGTTGTGGTGTGTAGCAAATGGGCGTGCCGCAGCTCCGCCATGCACAGCCTGCAAAATAGGGGTTTCAACCTCCATCCAGCCTTGCGCGTTAAAGTAATTACGCATAGCGCTGATCACTTTTGAGCGGTTAACGAAGATTTGTTTGTATGCCGGGTTAACAGTTAAATCAACGTAACGCTGGCGGTAACGCAGTTCAGGATCGGTAAAGCCATCATGGATGGTACCGTCGTCTTCGCGTTTAACAACCGGAAGCGGTTTCAGTGATTTTGAAAGCACAATCAGTTCACGTACGTGAACTGAGATCTCGCCGGTTTGCGTGGTGAATACGTAGCCTTTAATACCAACATAATCGCCAATATCAAGCAGTTTTCTAAATACGGTGTTATATAACGTTTTGTCCTCACCGGGGCAAATTTCATCTCTTTTCAGATAAATCTGTACCCGGCCGGTTGAATCCTGTATTTCGGCAAATGATGCGTTACCCATAATGCGGCGGGTCATGATGCGGCCGGCAATTACAACATCCTGGTAGGCCTCGGGTTTATCCTTAAAATTATCGGCAATGTCCTGAGCCCAGGCGTTAACATTAAAAGCTTCGGCAGGGTATGGGTTAATACCCAGTGCACGTAATTCCTGTAAAGATTTGCGACGAAAAATTTCCTGTTCGGATAATGCAATACTCATGTGATGTACGGTATTTTAATAAAGGTGCAAAAGTAGCGTTTTTATCAATCTTTTTTATCAAATATTTGATAAGCTGCACAGTTATCGCCGTAAGTTATCCACCATACAAAACCACTACCTGTATCAAATATTTTACCCCGATAAAATAAATGGTTTTAAAAATAGGCTACTTTAGCGAAACCAAATAAAACCTGTACCAACCATGAAAAAACTTTCTGCAATTATATTGGTGTTATCTGCGCTTACCGGCAAGCTATCGGCACAAACCGAAACCGGCCTTTACGATGCAGGCACCAAAGCACAACTGGTAGCCAAGCAATTTTCATTTACCGAAGGCCCGGCTGTTGATAAAAAAGGTAATGTGTTTTTTACCGATCAACCCAATAACAAAATCTGGAAGTATGATACCGAAGGTAAACTCTCGGTATTCCTGGATAGTGCAGGCCGCTCAAACGGGATGTATTTTGATAAAAAGGGCAACCTGATTAGCTGTGCCGATGCCGATGACCAGCTATGGTCAATCAGCCCTAAAGGTAAGGTGACCGTATTGCTTAAAGATTATGAGGGCCATAAGTTTAACGGGCCCAATGATGTTTGGGTACGCCCTGATGGCGGCATTTATATTACCGACCCCTATTACCAGCGCGATTACTGGACACGCAAACAACCCGAGCTGGACGGTATGAAACTGTATTACCTGCCCAAAGGCAAAGGCCCGGCTGTGATGGTTGATGATAAGTTTGTTAAGCCCAATGGTATTATCGGTACTCCGGATGGTAAAAACCTTTACGTAGCCGATATCGGCGATAACAAAACCTACCGCTTTGATATTAACAAAGACGGCTCATTAACCAACCGCATTTTGTTTATTGCCATGGGATGCGATGGCATGACTATCGATCAGCAAGGCAATATTTACATGTGCGGCAAAGGCGTAACCATTGTTAATCCAAAAGGGGAAAAAATAGGCCACATCGATATCGATGAACCCTGGACGGCCAATATCTGCTTCGGCGGGAAGAATATGGATACCTTGTTTATCACGGCATCCAAGGCAGTGTATACCTTTAAAATGAATGTAAAGGGTGTTAATTAATCCCGTTATTCCAAAGTGTTCCATTTTTAAAGGTGGAACACTTTGAGTAAATTGTAAAAATGGAACATCTGATAATCAGTGTGTTGTAAAATGTCAAAAGAGCCCGAAATTAAAACTGGAACACTTTGGTATTGATAATCAGCTGTTTGTGAAAATTGGAAATGAAAACTGGAACACCCCCGTTTTTAAAAGTGGAACACTTTGCTATAAAAACTTTATATAAATTATTTAATAGGCTATTTATTAGCTTTTTATGATTTATTCCTGATAAATTTTGGCTGCCTGTTGTAAAAACAGACCGCCAATAGCAGATATTCGATAAAAGTACCGTATTGCCATGAACCAATTCATTAATTTTTTTTGGACGATACTTTGTTTTGCCGGCGTTGTGGTGTATTGGGTTTCAGCGGGATTATCTCCCGGTTTCTACATTTTTATCGCTCTTAGTTTTATTCCGGCCTTGCTACCGCAAAAAATACTGGGCAAGCTTCAGCTAAGCAATAGCACCCGGTTGTATCAACGTTTAGGCGTGCGGTTTATCCGCAGGTTTGTTCAGCATGGCGATATTGCAAACCGCATCTCCCGCAAAAATAAACCCGGTTATACGGCTATCCCTCAAAAAAACAATCCCGCTATGTATCTTAAAACCATCGCTATGTATGAGCGCTTTCATTTCATGTGCCTGCTGTTTTTCCTGTTTAGTACCGTAGCTGCTTTGTTGGATGGTCGATATATTATCGCTGCAGTCATCATGATCTGCAATATCATTTATAATTGCTGTCCCATTTTATTGCAGCAGTTTAACCGCATCAGGATCCGTAGGTTAACTGAAACTATTTAAGCTGTACGTGAAATTAACCTATTGTTTATATCAACCATTAACTCCAACTAAATAATTAAATATATTCTGCAGGGTTGTTATATTCACACCTTAATAATAAAAACTGCATAAAATGCTGCTGCTTTTTGGCAAAGCATTTGCACATAGGTAAAATCCTAATACCATCAATTAAATTTGCTGGTGTTTTATTTAAGCGATGAAAATCAGGTGGCTTGTTTGTATTTTGCTGTTTATGCTGCCGGGCGTGTTTACCAAACCTGCCAGGGCTACCAACTATGTAGCAGCGGTACACGGTGTGCTGGACCTGCGCGACCATCCTGTTGATAACAAAATTGAACTTCGCGGGTACTGGCAATTTTACTGGAACCAGTTTGTTAATCCCAATGATACCGCCGGCATTAAAAACCGCCTGCTGGTTGAGTTCCCCTTTAAGTGGAATGGCTTTAAATGGAAGGGGCAGGAGCTGCCGGCCTACGGCTACGCAACTTACCGGCTCACTATTTTACTTCCTCCGCGCAGCCATGACCTGCGCATTTCCATGCCCGATGTATACTGTGCCTACCGCCTGTTTGTTAATAATAAGGAAATGGCATCCAACGGACAGATCAGCACCTCCGAAACCGGTTTTGTACCGCACTGGGAATATAAAGCTGTTGATTTGCCTGCCAATGCCGATACCATCAGGCTTACGCTGCAAATAGCCAACTTTGTACACAGCAAGGGTGGCATCAGCAAACCGATGTTTATAGGACCGCGGGATACCATTGCGCTCGCCCGTCACCGCGCCGAGGGGATTGATTTGCTGCTTACCGGCTGTTTAATTATGGGCGGTTTGTTTTTCCTGGGTTTGTATTTGCTGGGCAGCCGGGATAAGGCAATCCTGCTGTTTGCCCTGTTTTCGCTGGTTTACAGTTATCGCATCATCGGCACAGATAATTATGTGCTGCACAGCCTGCTGCCCAATATTAACTGGTATGTAACCGCCCGCATAGAATACATGAGCCTGTTTTTGGGGATAGGTCTGTTTGGTTTATACACCCGGCACCTGTACCCGCTTGATGTAAACAAGCGCATTGTGGATGTTATTAACGGTATCTGCGTTTTGTTTGCCTTAGCCTCATTGGTATTACCCGCCTGGATCTTTACCCAACTGGTTAATCCCTTTTTGGGCGTAATGTTGTTTTGCCTTGTATATATTCCATACGTGTACTCGCAGGCCTGGCGCAATGAAAGGCCGGGCTCGGTATATGCTTTGTGGAGTGCATTTGCTTTGATGACGGTATTTGGTATCTCGCTGTTCCATTACTGGGCTCTGATCCCGCCATTACAATTAGTTAGTTTTTTAGGGTATCTAACTTTCTTCTTTTTACAATCCCTGGTGCTGGCGCACAGGGTATCTTTCGTATTAAAAAAGGCACGGGCCGATGCCGAGCAGGGGTTAAAAGTTAAAAGCGAGTTTTTAAGTACCATGAGCCATGAAATCCGCACACCGTTAAACTCGGTTATCGGTATGAGTCACCTGCTGCTTAAAAGTAATCCGAGGCCCGACCAGGTGGAGCACCTCGACGTAATGCTGTTTTCGGCCAATAACCTGCTGGCTATCGTAAACGATGTGCTGGATTACAACAAGATAGAGGCGGGTAAAATCACTTTCGAACATATTGAAATGGACCTTGCCGCCATTGCCCGCAACGTGGTAGGCGGTTTGCAAACCACGGCCCATGATAAGGGCATTGGTTTAAGGCTCGATCTGGATAAAAAACTGCAGCACAAAGTTCTGGGCGACCCAACCCGTATTTCGCAGGTGGTTACCAATCTGGTACACAACGCTATCAAATTTACACCCAGCGGCGAAGTGGTGCTGGGTATCGAGGTAAAGGAGCAGACGGAAACATCGGCCACCTTAATGATATTTGTGAAGGACACAGGCATAGGCATCCCCCGCGGTAAACAAAAGCTGATCTTCGAGCGCTTTACCCAGGCCGATTCGTCTATTTCCCGCAGCTTTGGGGGTACAGGTTTAGGCCTCGCCATCAGCAAAAAAATCCTCGAACTGCAAAACAGCGCCCTGCAGCTCATCAGCGAAGAAGGTGTGGGTTCGATATTTTACTTCGTTAAAACATTCGAAAAAGTTGCCCGTAAAACCGCACCGGCCGAGGTTAAGACAAAAACCGACGATGCCGATAAGCTGCTTAACGGCATCGATATTTTACTGGTTGATGATAACCCCATGAACGTGCTGGTTGCCCAAACTTATTTAAAACGATGGGGGGCCACTACCAACGTAGCAACCAACGGCCAGGAAGCCCTGGATATGCTGGATACCAACAAACACCGACTGGTGCTGATGGATTTGCAGATGCCCGTTATGGATGGTTACGAAGCCACCAAACGCATGCGGCTAAATGGTGTGCATATCCCAATTATAGCCCTCACGGCCAACCTGCCCAAAGATGTAGAGGAAGATGCCTTTAAAAACGGCTTTGATGATATTGTAATGAAACCCTTTTTGCCCGATGAACTGCGGGGCAAGGTTTTACACCATGTTTTTAAGCAGGAGATTGTCTGAATCAGAATTTACAGAATTTGGGAATTAACAGAATCTAATCAATCGCAAAATTAAGATTGTCTGAATCAGAATTTCCGTCCCCTCAGGGTCTCTCGCAGATTTAAGTTTACCCATAAAAATCGGACCTGCTAAATGTCTTGTTTTGCACCTCTGGTGCAATAAATATGGGTGATTTGATATTACTACAAACCTTTTGCACCTCTGGTGCACCTATCATGGCGCTATAAAAGAAATAAAAAGATTGACAAATTATCAAAATCCCCCAGAGGGGGTAAAGGTTTGTAGAAAAACACGCTACGCTCCTTCCGAACCCCAGAGGGGTTCAACTCAAGTTGCTATTCAATTTCACCAATGCTGTTTTGTGGGTAAACTTAAACTCGCAGAGGACCCTGAGGTATACACAGGGTGTTTGTCTGAATCAGAATTTACAGAATTTGAGAATTAACAGAATCTAATCAATCGCTGAAATTCTGTAAATCCTAAAATTCTGTAAATTCTGATTCAGATAATTTTCACTCAGACAAAAAAATTTTCATTTCCCCATAGGGGTAAAATAATCCTGGCGTGTTACGGGAGAAATTTTACTGAAATGAATAAATTATCTTCCTTATTGCTTCTCTTTACTTTTCTGATATCAGCATCCCTCGGCATAGCGCAGGTTAAAAACAAACCTGCATCATTTACCCAAACCATCAGGGGTATTATTGTTGATAAAGGCGCCAAACAAACCTTGCCCGGTGTTATGGTTAAAGTAACCTCGATTGAGCCCGGCAGGGCAGCGGCTACCGATGCTAACGGTATTTTTCATATTACGCAGGTGCCGGTTGGCCGCCAGGTGGTTGAAGCCACTTATGCAGGTTATAACAAAGTGGTATTGACAGATATATTGGTGATCACCGGTAAAGAAACCGAACTAAATATCGAACTTGAACCCGCCAATACCCAGCTTAACGAAGTTGTGGTAAGCGCTACATCAAATAAGCGCCCGATTAATTCGATGGCGATGGCCAGCGGCAGATCGTTCTCGCCCGAGGAGACCAACAGGTACGCGGGTGCACTTTTCGATCCGGCGCGGATGGCGCAGGGTTTTGCAGGTGTGGTTGCCGGTGGCGATAATAATGAAATCATCGTACGCGGCAACTCGCCCAAAAGTTTGCAATGGCGTTTGGAGGGCATCGAGATTGTGAGCCCTAACCATTTTAATAACGAAGGTTCGGCAGGTGGCGGGGTGAGTATGCTCAATTCCACTGTTATTGGTACTTCTGATTTTTATACGGGTGCTTTAGCCGCCGAATACAACAATGCCACGGCAGGTGTTTTTGATCTCCGTTTCAGAAAAGGCAATACCGATAAACGCGAATATGCTTTCACCGCCGGCGTACTTGGTTTTGGAGCAACCATGGAAGGGCCGTTTAAAAAAGGCGGCAATGCTTCCTACCTGCTTAGCTATCGCTATTCAACGCTGGGTTTGTTAAACGCGGTAGGTGTAAAAGTATCCGATTCGGGCGTGCCCCAATACCAGGATCTTTCATTTAATATCGTTTTACCTACTAAAAGTGCCGGTACATTCTCGCTGTTCGGCGTTGGCGGCGCAGGCAGCGATAACAAAAATGCAGATCGCGATACCGCCAAATGGGACGAGCGTATTGATGCCTGGGATTTGAAGTACAGCTATCACTCGGGCAGCGCCGGCTTAAAGCACATTTATATTGCCAATAACAGGCTCAACTTCAGCAATATTATCTCGGTATCACAAAGCCGGCTTTCTACAAAGGTGGATACACTAACCAGCAAGTTTGAGCCGAGCCTGTTTCAAAATAATCATTATGATAATGGTGCGGTACGCTATGCGGGTATAGTTAACTATCGCACAGGCAATAACAACAACATCCGCGCGGGCCTTAATGCAGGTTTCCTAACTTATAACCTGTACGATTTGGAATACCAGCGCGATGATAAAACGCTAAAAGAATTGCTGAACCAAAAAGGCAATGCATCCACCTTTGATGGCTTTATCCAAAACAAACACGAGTTTGGCGAAACGCTGAGCCTGAATACAGGTGTTCACGTTAACTACTTTAACCTGAGCAAAACCTGGAGCTATGAGCCAAGGGCAGGCATCAACTGGCGTGTAACTCCCGATCAGGAGCTGTCATTAGCTGGTGGCATCTACAGCCGATTGGAACCTCTATCGTTTTACTTTGCAAAAAGCGCCACATCAAACGCGGCGGTAAGCAGCAAACTATCGCCAACCAAATCGGCGCAGTTGGTGGCTGGCTATGAAAAACTGTTTTCCAATCACCTGAAATTTAAAACAGAGGCCTATTATCAGCATTTATATGATGTGCCGGTATCATCCGATCTAACCGATAATTTCTCGGTGCTGAATGTATCGGATAATACAGCTATCAGCGGGGATGATTATCGTTCATTGGTAAACAAAGGTACCGGCAAAAACTATGGCGTGGAGGTATCGGTGGAGCGCTCACTGAATAAAGGCTATTATTTTATGATCACCTCGTCGGTATTCAACTCAAAGTACAAAGCGTTGAGCGGACAGGAGTTTAATACCACTTTCAATACCCAATACGTAACCAATTTGGTGGCAGGTAAGGAATGGGCTACCGGCGATAATCATAAAAACCTTTTCGGCCTTAACGGAAAGATCATTTATGCAGGCGGCCGCAAATACACGCCAATTTTGGTTGATGAAACTTTTAAGCGCGATGAGCAGATCATCGATCAATCCAAAACCAACACATTAACGGCCGATCCCTATATTCGTGTCGATTTTTCGGCCAGTTATCGCATCAACAGTAAAAAGGTATCGCATTTTTTGCTGCTCGATATTCAAAACCTGTTAAACAGGCGCAACAATACCGGTTTGTTTTACAACACCAGCAAGCGGATCATCGAAAAAAATAAATGGATAGGGATTTTCCCAACCATCAATTACCGCATAGAGATTTAATAACCCAATGTTTAACGGGCTTTATGCCCAAACAACCAGATTGTGGATTTAAATAACGAACAATTAATTCCCCTGCTGCTCTCGGGCGATGAGGCAACGTTTGAAGGGGTTTACAAACACTTCATCAGGCCGCTGCACGTGTACGCCATCTCTATTTTAAGGGATGAGGATACGGCTAAGGGCATGGTGCAGAATGTGTTTCTGAAATTATGGGAACGCCGGGAGCGGCTGCAGTTTTCGGGCTCTATCAAAGCCTACCTGTACGGCGCTGTATATAATGAATGCCTTAACAACCTCAGGCATCAAAAAGTAAAGGTTGATCATCAGCAACATGTATGGTATATGACGAAGGATAACGCGGACGAAAGCACAGGCATGGAACTGCTTGATTTAAAGGAGAAACTACAGCAGGCCATGAATGAGTTGCCCGAAAAATGCCGCACGGTTTTCCAGCTAAGCAGGTTTGAGGACCTGAAATACCAGGAAATTGCCGACGAGCTGGGCATCTCGATAAAAACAGTCGAAAATCAGATGGGTAAGGCCCTTAAAACGCTACGGCTTAAACTGGTTGATTACCTGCCGTTATTGATATGGTTTATTAGCAGGGCTTTAAATATTTAAAACGATGGACGAATTATTAACCAAATACATGCTTAACGAAACCACGCCGGTTGAGAATGAAACCATCAGCCGCTGGCTTGAACAAAGCGAAGACAACCGCAGGTATTTTAACCATTTTAAACTGATTTGGGATACTGCGCGCAACCTTAAAACAGAAAGCAAGCTCGACCCCGAAACATCCTGGGCCGAGTTTAAGCAACTTGCCGCCAATGTTAAACCAGGGGCAACAGTGCGATCAATCAGCCAACCTAAACGCTGGTTGAGGGTAGCGGCTGTTTGGCTTGCCATTTTTGGTTGCGCCGCACTGATCTATACATTAAATAAACCCGGCAAGCCCAATATATTAACGCTGCAAAGTAATAACGCGGTGAAGAAGATCACCCTGCCGGATAGCTCGGTAGTAACGCTGAACAAAACCTCGCAGCTTGTTTACCCCGATAGGTTTGCCGGCAACACCCGCGAGATTAATTTAAAGGGCGAGGCCTTTTTTGATGTAGCGCACGATAAAAGCAAGCCTTTCATGATTCATGTAAACAGCGTAACCGTAAGGGTTGTAGGCACATCGTTCAACATAAAAAGCGCGGGCGATAGTACCGAGGTTATTGTGGAGACAGGCATAGTGCAGGTGATACAGCAGGAGGTAGAGGTGCGCCTGAAACCAAGGGAGAAGGTGATGGTAAAATCGGGCAGGTTTAAAAAAGGGAGTACTCAGGATGATTTGTACAGCTATTACCGCACGCAAAAGTTTGTGGCCAACAATACCCCGCTATGGCGATTGGTTGAGGTGTTGAACGAGGTTTATCACGCAAACATTGTTATCGATAATAAAAAACTGGGTAACCGTGTCATCACTACAACATTTAAAGCGGATTCGCTTGATAATATCCTCAAGGTTATTAAAGATACGTTCGGCGTAGAGATCATCCGGAAACCGCATCTCATCATAATAAAATAACACGATGGAAAAGAGATTAAACATACTATTCTATATATTCCTGGTGCTGGCAGGCTGCCTGCTCATCACCGATGCCCTTGCGCAAGACAACCTGAACCGGGTAGTGGCGCTTAATGTAAAGCAAAAAAAGATAGCCGATGTACTTACCGTTATCGGCGAAAAAGGGAAATTTTATTTTTCGTACAGTAATGATGTGATCAAAACTGATAGCGTGGTGAGCGTCACCACATCGGGCCAGACCATCAGGAATTTGCTTAATGAGTTTTTTCACGGCAAGGTTGATTATAAAGAGGCGCAGGGTTACATTATCCTGAGGCCAACGCCGTATCGTTTATCCCTGGTTCCCGATAGTGCCATTAATCCCGCCAATGTATATTACATCAGCGGGCATGTGCTTGATGATAACACAGGCGCACCGCTCGAAAATGCCAGCGTATATGATAAAGGTACGCTGGCCTCCACACTTACAGATGCAGGCGGCTATTTTAAACTAAAAGTAAAGGCCGACGGAGTACTTACGCTTACCGTAAGTAAGGAGATGTATAAAGATACCAGCATCAACTTTTTAAGTAATGTAAATGTATCCATCAAACCCCGCAATTATTACTACAGCGAAGGTGCCACATCAACCAAAACCGAACGCAGCTGGCTGGGCCGCATGTTTGTATCCTCGGGTCAAAAAATCCAGAACCTTAACCTTGGCGGCTTTGTATCTAAAGTACCGGTGCAAACTTCCTTTTTACCCGGTTTAGGTAGTCATGGACTGATGAGCGGGCAGGTGATTAACAATTTTTCATTGAATTTATTGGGCGGATATAACGGCGGGGTAGATGGTGTTGAGTTGGGTGGTTTGTTTAACCTCAACAAACAGGATGTTCAATATATGCAAGCCGCCGGTTTATTCAACGTGGTTGGCGGCAACAGCGAGGGAGTGCAGTTGGCAGGTATCAATAATAATGATTTAAAAAGCATGAAGGGATTGCAGGCCGCGGGTGTTTTTAATATGGTGAAAGATACCTTAACAGGCGTACAGATAGCCGGAATTTTTAACCACGCAGGCGGCTATGTTAATGCTTTCCAGGCGGCGGGGATTTATAATTATGATAAAAAGGATAGCAAAGGCTTTATGATTGCCGGACTGGCCAACGTAACAGGCGGAACATCAAAAGGGGTACAGGTTGCCGGCATAATTAACAAAGCTCACGTTATAAAAGGTTTCTCGTTCGCGATGGTAAATGTTGCCGATACGCTTGATGGTTATGCCATTGGCCTGGTTAATATTTCAAAAAACGGCTATGCCAAAATATTGGTTTACAGCGATGAGATAACCACGGCCAACCTTGCTTTTAAAACAGGTAATGCTAAATTATATTCGGTTATTTCGGGCGGTGTTAATTTTACTGATCAGCATACGTTTTACAGTTACGGCTTTGGCGTGGGGCACGATTTTATTTTTAATGATCGATACTCGCTCTCGGCAGAGGGTTCAACGCACATACTGTTAGCCAAAGGGTGGAAAAATCAAAACCAGGTAAACAGGCTTAGTGCCTTGTTCAATTTTAAAGCCGGATCAAAATTTGGCTTTTTTGCCGGGCCATCGTTTAATGTGTATACCAATTATAGCGATCATGCCGGGGACAGCGATATCCGGCAGATCATCAAAAATAAGCCCGGTTTAATTGACTGGGGTAACCGCACCAAAGGCTGGATAGGCTGGACTGCAGGGATCAGCTTGTTGTAAGTATGCGGTAATATCAGCAACTTTGATTCAGCTAATTAAAAACCTATGAAAAAGCTCCTGCATCTTGTTTTGTTAATGATTTCATCTGCCTGTTTTGCCCAGCAAGGCGGTAAGGATCTTGAATTTTTAAACCCGCCAACGGTTGGTAAACCATTCGGCTATTCGCATGCAGTGGTGGTTGATCTGGGTAAATACAAAATGGTCATCATGTCGGGCCAGGTAGGTTTGGATCAGGACGGCAAACTGGCCGGCAACGGCGACCTGAGCAGCCAAACCGAACAGGTGTTTACCAATATCAAAAATATTGTAGAAGCCGCCGGAGGCACCATGAACGATCTGGTAGAGCTGAATTATTACCTGATGGATGCGTCGCAGGTAAAACTGGTGCGCAGCATAAGGGATAAATTTGTCAATACCAAACAACCACCCGCAAGCACACTGGTGCAGGTAAGCAAGCTTTTTAGGGATGATATTTTGATTGAGATTAAGGCTGTGGCGATGATTGGGAAGAAGTGATTTGATTTCGGATTTCGGATGTTCGATTTCGGATTTTTTTTTGTTGGGATTACACCGATTTTGTCAGGACGGGGATTTGGGGGGGTAGGATGAACAGGATTTTTGTCTGAACTCGAATTTATCGAATTAAAGAATTTATGGAATTTACTTATCGCTTTAAAATTCTGGCCATTCCTTAATTCAAAAAATTCCGGTTCAGACAAAAATAAAAATCCTGCCCATCTCCTAAATTCCCCCAAATCCCGATTCAGACAATATTCTGTAAATTCTAAAATTCTGTAAATTCTGATTCAGACAACCGCCGCCTCTTTATTATACTTATTCCGGTAATCAATAGGCGATAAGCCCGTTATCTTTTTAAACACCGTGCGGAAAGCCTTGGCATCGGTATAACCAACCTCCCACATTACTTCATTAATGTTTTTTGGCGAGGTTTCCAGTTGTTTTTTTGCCGCCTCGATCTTTACCCGCTGAATATATTCGACCGGGGTATTGTTGGTGGCTTTTTTAAACCTGCGCTCAAAATGCCTCCTGCCTATGGCGTATCTTGACGACAGGTCTTCAACCGAGATCTTCTCGGTAACATTATTTTCAATGTATTCCTGCGCCTGTTTTATCGGGTCGTCTTCGTGTTTCTTTTGGCCGGTGAACATGGCAAAAGGCGATTGACTTTTGCGGTCTATTTCCAAAGCATAAATTTTGGCGGCCATAATGGCTATTTCCCGGCCGGCATATTTTTCAATCAGTAATAACAGCAAACTCCAGTAGGAGGTAGCTCCTCCGCTCGAGTAAAGACCCTGCTGCTCGGTAACAATCCGCCCGTCAACGAGGGTAACTTCGGGAAACATCGCCCTGAACTTTTCGGCGGTGATCCAGTGACTTGAGCATTCCCTTCCATTTAACAGGCCGGTTGAAGCCAATATGAACGAACCGATGCACAAACTGGCCACTTCGGCGCCGTTGTTATATTGATTGATGATCCATGGTACAAACTCCTGGTTCACTTTAACCGCATTTTCAAGGTCGCCGCTAATGGCGGGGATGATGATGATATCAGTCCGGTGCAGATCGCTCAGCAACAAATCCGAGTGTACCGAGAACATGCCGTTGTGTACCTTGGTATCCCAGGCAAGGCCAATCATCTGCACCTCAAAAACCGGCTCCCTACCCATCGATTGTAAAAAATCGTTAGCGCCGGTAAATATGGTGCGGGCGTCAACAATGCTTGCCAAAACAGCTTCGTTGGGGATAAGGATGCTTACGTGTTTCATGTATAGATTTTTGTAAATTGGTTTTTGATAAAGATAAAAAACACAAAAGTCGCAATCAACCCCTTTATTCGTCCTTTTTGCACACCATTCAATTTTGGTGGCGGGCATACCTTTGTATCGTTAAGCAATCAAAATCAAATCACAAAAAAACAATATCATCATGAAACCAAAAACAACTAAAATCCTGTACTGGATCTTCACTATTTTATTTGCGCTGGCTATGCTTGGCGATGCCTATGGCGGTATAACCATGCAACAGGCCGGTAAAGAATCGCTGGCTAAATTAGGTTACCCGATGTACCTGCTGGTAATTATGGGTTCGGCAAAAGTTTTGGGCGTTATTGCCATTTTGCAAACCAGGTACAGCACCATTAAAGAATGGGCTTATTCAGGTTTTACCATTAGCTTCATCGGTGCATTTTTATCGTGGACTGCCGTTGGCACTGCCGAAACAGTTAATCTTATTGCGCCCCTTGTAATGCTTGCTGTGATGTTTTTTACCTATTACCTATGGAAAAAATACGAGCAGGTGAAAGATTTGTCGGTTACCAATACGGTACTTGCCGGCAATGCTGCGTAGCCTGGTAACTACATCATTTTAATTCATATACCGGGCGGGTAAAACTGCCCCCGGTTTACTATTGCACCGATGCGCAAACTCATAGTATCTGTAAACATTACGCTGGATGGCTTTGTAGCCGACACCGGCGGCGGGCTCGACTGGCACCTCCAAAGCTGGAGCAATGAACAGGCTTATGCGCTCGCCGAAATATTGAGCCGTGCAGATACCATATTATTAGGTCGAAAAACCTACCAGGCCATGGCCGCCTACTGGCCCTGGCAGGCAAAAAACGTAAATTTTCCGCGCGAGGATATTGCCTATGCCGAAATGATGAACAACCACCGCAAGGTGGTGCTTTCAACAACTATGCAAAATGCATCGTGGCATAATTCGGTATTGATAAACAGCGATGTAAAACGCACGTTAAGCAATTTGAAAAAGCAACCCGGCGAGGATATTCTTACTTATGGCAGCATAAGTACGGTAAAAAAGCTGGCCGCTTTTAACCTGGTTGATGAATACCAGTTGTGGGTGCATCCGGTGAGCTTAGGGCAGGGGTTACCGTTTTTTAAGACACCCAAGGATGATTCAGGGCTTAAGCCGGTATCAAGCAAAATATTTGAATCGGGGGTGGTGCTGATGGTTTACAGGCATATTTAAATAACACCCCGCGCTTGTTTGCAAAAGCGCGGGGTACTACAATTTGTATTATGGCTTCGGTGTAGCCGATGCAACAATTTTCAATAACTCATCGTCCGGATGATTTTTAAGTACGCATTGGTTATCCAGTATCATCGTTGCCCCGTTTTCGGCAGTGTAAGCAGACCATTTAGGTAACGATGGGGTGTTGGGATTACCTGTTCTGGCAAAATTGATCCAGGCGCTGCTGATTTTATCGGCCAGCGCATAAGCTTCCTTGCCACCGCCTGTCATTTCCTGGCAGCGCGCAATGTTATTAAACTGGAAAGCAATATCCATACAATGCATAGCCTTATACATGCCGCCATTTACAGGCGATTGCCAGGTAAACAGGTACATATAAACAGGTGCCGCACCGCTAACCGCTTTTTCGTTAGCCTGTTTGATAGCCAAGGTGCGGAAGTTAAATTCGATATCGGTATACCCCCCAGGTGTTGAAACCGTAGGATAGGCGGTTTTTACGGCGGCCATAAAAGCATCAGTTTTATCACCGTATCGTTTTTGCAGGCTGGCTTTCAAATCATCCATCGTTTGGTTTTTATTGGCCGGCATAAATGCTGCAAATTCGTTTTTGGTGGTGCCCACTAACAAAGGCACGTTTTTAGAAAGTTCCTTAGCCATAGGATCAGATGGCTGATAGGGAAGAAAATCTCCATCTAAAGCAGGTCCCCAGCCGTTTATGCCTTTACCTTCCTTGCGCAGGTCGGCAGCTACTTTGCGCATGGCTTTTTTGCCTGCTTCGTTTAAAATATCATAGGGTATTTTCTGCAGCGAATCAACCTGTGCTGGTTGCAGGTGAAGTTCATCCAGCAAAGCCGCAGCAACTTTTTGGGTAACCGGTTTTTCATTAAAATTGGTGATGTAGCTGCCGCTTTCAACAATAGCGTTTTTAAACAGCCCTTTTACCGATGGCGCATTCATGAGGCTGGTAACCTTGCCGCCCCCGCCAGATTGGCCGAAGATGGTCACATTATCCGGATCGCCGCCAAACTGGGCTATGTTTTCGTGTACCCACTGTAAAGCCAGTTTCAGGTCAAGCAAACCGGCATTGGCCGAGCCTTTGTATTTATCTCCATACGCCGAAAGATCCAGAAAGCCGAGGATATTTAAGCGGTGATTAACCGATACCAAAACCACATCGCCCTTTTTTGCAAGGCTTTCACCATCATATGATGGCAGCTCGATTGAGGAGCCGGCTGTAAAGCCGCCGCCGTGCAGCCATACCATCACCGGGCGTTTTTTGCCATCGTTCAGTTTTTGTGTCCATACGTTTAGGGATTGGCAATGTTCGTTCTGGTAACCCAGGTCGTGCTGAAAGGCAAATTCAAATTCATCGTTTACCGTAAGCGTTGGGTCGGTAGGGCAAACGGGGCCGTAGGTTTTTGAGCTGCGTACATCTGTCCAGGGTGTTGGTTTTTCGGGGGCCATAAAGCGGTCGGCTTTGGCGTAGGGGATACCTTTAAATGTAAAAATGCCATTATGGATGTAGCCTTTTACCTTACCGCTGCCGGTATTGGTTACTGCGATATCGCTACCCGCCACAACGGGTTCGGCATTTTGGGCGAGTGCCGTGGATGACAAAACACAAGCAAATAAAAGCAACAAGATAGTACTGTTTCTTTTCATGATATAATGGTTAATTGGTTACAAAAGCACACTGCCCCAAAAGGCGGGCAGCAAAGAAGAAAAATACCTCTCTTTTAGAGGATACTTATTGTGTAAATATAACACAATGGGTTTTGTAAAAACAATTTATATCAGATTTTTTACGTGGATAATTTAGGCAGATAAATTACTGCTCTCCGAACAATAATGATATGTAATTAACTAAATTTAATCAATTTACTATATTATGTGCGCACGCCTGCTTTATATAATTGTTGCTTTTTTTTGTATTTGTTCGTGCGGCGGTGCCCGGCACAAAGGTGATAAGCTTAAACCTAATGCCGATGCTGCAAGCGAGGAAAAATCAGTTGATACGTTGGCCCAAAAGCCACAACCGGCATTCGGTTATCGTTTTGTTATTTCCGGCGATTTTGACGGAGATGGGAAGCAGGAAAAATTAGTCGAGCATTTCTGTGATAGCACAGGGGCGAAGGAAGTTGATAAATTTTTTAAAGGCGATTATGATGACGATGTGAAAATGCTTCATAGCAGAAAATGTCATTCGTTCCTGAAATGTGATAACAATTTGATTGACGCGCCACCTATTGAGCCTCTGCCCAATTTTGGATTACTTTTTCTAAAAAACGAGGGCGATCTAAACGGCGACGGCAACGATGAGATTTCCTTTGTAACCAATAAAGCCGATTGGTCAAACCTTAATGATTATACTATCATGACCTACAAACATGGTAAATGGGAAACGCTGTATTGGTTTCCGATATGGGAGTGGCAGTTACCTGATTTGCCACGTAAGGCTTATAATTTAAAACTTTACGGTAACCAGGAGGATGTAATCGATACTACGGATCAGCGGTTATTAAAAGAACTTGAAAGCTTCAGCGGTCTGGTAAAAAAGATCAATAACAAAAAACTGCAGATTATCTACAGGAGCCGGGATATCTCAGCAGATACCATTATAGTTAGCTTAAAAAATCATCACCCTAAACTATAATTTTCTTAAACAGGTTTTCTTAAAACATCAGATAGACGGGCCATAAGCGCATCAAAATATTTTAAAATAAAATTGCGTAACTTCAAAGTTACCTATATATTTGAGTAACCTAAAAGTTACCTATTATGTCAAAAATCATCAAACACCAGTTTTTCTTCGCTCATCCGGCCGAAATGGTTTGGGAGTATCTTACCAACGCCGATCTGATGGCACAATGGATCATGAAAAATGACTTTCAGCCTATCGTAGGGTTCGATTTTCAGTTTAGAACAGGCCCGATGCCTGCGCTCGATTTTGATGGTATCATCTATTGCAAAGTATTAGAGGTAGTACCTTTTGAAAAGCTTTCGTATTCGTGGAAGAGCGGACCGGGTGACGGCGTAATTACACTCGATTCGGTAGTGATCTGGAAGCTGGAACCGAAAGAAAACGGCACCGAGGTTTTCCTCGAACACAGCGGTTTCTCGGACACCGTAAATCTCGACCTTTACAACGCGATGAACGGAGGCTGGGCACAAAAACTTCCGGCTATCAATAATCTTTTAAGTGCTGCGCAACATGGCCATACCAACGCTTGATGCTTTCCAGGTAATTGCCGATCCCAGCAGGCGGAAAATGCTGATGCTGCTCTCGGCAGATAGCCTCACCATTAACAGCCTTGCCGAAAATTTCGACATGAGCCGCCCTGCAGTATCCAAGCATATCAAGATCCTGCAAACTGCGGGCTTTATTTCAATACAGGACCAGGGGAGGGAGCGTTATTGCACCCTTAAGCAGGATGGCTTTAACGAACTGCAGAAATGGATAGATTACTTTGACAGCTTCTGGGCTTCAAGGCTTAAAACGCTGGAAACGTTGTTGAACAATAGTAAATTACCTAACTGATGTTACCATGGTACTGATAAAATAACTGTCAAATTCAACAAAAAGCGGAGGAATTGTGCGGTTCCCCTCTTTGAGAGCAGGGCTGTTGTATTCTATTTTATATTTCGCAAGTTTGAGCGTCCACGCTCGAGCTATCCGGGAAGTAAGCGTCCACACTTACACTAAACCGGGAGCGTGGACGCTCTAACCTCGAATAATTCAAGCTTCTACGCCATAGCCGTTAACTTAAGGAAAAGAACACTTCATTCAGTATATGTAGACTGGCTTTTTTTCCTTTTTTAGGTTCAATAAGAAGATTCTTCACAACGCTGGCTGAAAATAAATCACACCAAATGGTAAAATGCAGTTTTCCGCTAACAACCATTCTCAACAAGTGAGAGCATTGCCTGGCCTGCTTAAAAAACTTCCATACGGAGCAGGCATTATCCGGTGAATTTTGCCTAATAAAGTTCGCCAAACATCGGAATATCTTCCAGTTAAGGATTATCCAAATGAATTTAGCCATCAACTGGCATTCCAGTCGTTCTTTTTTTACAGCTTTAACTTTGTGCATGTCGAGCAACGATTTCCATGTCTTAAATACCAATTCAATTTGCCAACGTAAACGGTACAGTTGAATAACTTCTGTAGCATTGAGTAACTCAATTGTTGTATTTGTAATAAATATGCTAAACCGGCAGCGGTACTTATAGTCATCAGTAAGTTCATAACCAACGCTTTTGGCCCGTATTTGAGCCTTCCGGATCCTTTCAGACCATACTTTTTCGGGTACAGGCACAGCGATCAGGCGGCAATCAAAGGCTTCCTCTCCCTTTCCTATAGTGACCATTGTTTCAAAACGATTACGCTTGCTTAGTTGCATTTCCTGATAAAGTGTATGCCAATTAATCGCTTTTCCCGTACTGCGCGAGATCGGTTTCCAGCCCGGATGCAGCCTGTTAAGGAAAAAGGCTTTTTCTGTAGATACCTTCAGCAAATATCCGTGGGTAACATAGCCAAGGTCACGGATATGCAAATCTCCCGCCTTAATATCCTGTAAGCTTCTTTTTGAATAAGCTTTATCATTTTCAGATACTTTGGTCAATTCAAGGGTTTCCCAGTTACCTTGCTTAAGATCAAAGGCATACTGCATATTCATCAAGGCCTTGCTTCTGGCTCCGCCAAACCCAGGATAATCATCTTTATATTGTTGAGGTAAGGCAAATTTGCATGAATCTGTAATCATTACCCGGGTAAAAGGCTTCCAGTCCTTTCCGCTTTTTATATCCAGCTTTTGGGTGATCTGTTCTGCCAATACTGATTTTAAAAAACTGAAGCTATGTTCATTAAACCGTTTGTGCAAGGCTACTTTACTCAGCGATTTTTGATGTTGGTGAGCCAGATCGTTACAGCAATCCTGAAGGCTTAGCCTGCTATGGTCGAACTCGCTGAACATCAGCGTATCGATAAACTCTTTTGGCTTAAGTTTAGAAGTCCTTTGCAAAAATCCAGTTCTGCGGGCTATGGTATCAAGTTGTAAAGGATCAAGGAAGCCGGCTATATTGTTTTTTAATGCAGATGAGCAACTTGTGATAAATGCCTCCTGATTGAAAATAAATGGAACTTTTCTCCTACAAAAGAGTTCAATCTTAAAAAAAAATGTCTATATTTAAATAGAAAAAGGCGGTAAACGTATGGTAAACAACCGCCTTTTTATTGAAAAATAAAACTATACAAATATGGGAAAATCTAAGTGGTTTTGCCCATCGGCGAAGCCCCGCCTATACAACATCTTAAAAAAAACTTCTCAAAATTTCCTTAAGTTAACGGTTATGGCGTAGACGCTTGAACTTGCGAATTTTTAAGAGTTTCTTCCGTTTCCTCAGGGTCCTCTGCGAGTTTAAGTTTACCCACGAAACAGCATTGGTGAAATTGAATAGCAACTTGAGTTGAACCCCTCTGGGGTTCGGAAGGAGCGTAGCGTTTTTTTTCTACAAACCTTTACCCCCTCTGGGGGATTTTGATAATTTGTTAATCTTTTTATTTCTTTTATAGCACCATGATAGGTGCACCAGAGGTGCAAAAGGTTTGTAGTAATATCAAATCACCCATATTTATTGCACCAGAGGTGCAAAACAAGACATTTAGCAGGTCCGATTTTTATGGGTAAACTTAAACTCGCAGAGGACCCTGAGGTTTTCGGTTGTCGTTGCATGGAAGAAGCAGTTGCAAAAAAACTGCCGAGGTATACCTAAAAAAGTTTGTCTTAAATTAAACCACCTCGCTTCCCCGTTTAAATCCGGTACGATATTTTTACAAATGCCCTGATCTGGTCAATATCTGCAAATTCAGCATAAGGCTCTTCGCGCTCAACATTGCGCTGAGCGGATTGGTATGCGCTTAACTTCCTGTTAATTTTGCACGATGCCAGCCAGTTATCCAAACTCCAGGAATATTGGGTTAGCCCGGCCAGTAAAAAGCTTGCCGCACTTAAAGTGAAAACCGAATAGCCCAACGGAGATTCAATACCGAACGAAATTGCCATCGCGATAGCAAAACATAAGCTCAGCACGCCGCTGCCTATAGCCGCCATACGGGTAAACAGGCCCATGATAAGCAGGAGGCCGAAGCCGCCTTCGCCGATGCTGGCTATGGCAGCTAATGGGTTTACCAATGCAGGAGGCAGGAAACTCATTACCTGTTTGGCGTAGGCTGTAAAATGTTTCCAATCGCCCCAGCCTACATGGGGCTGGCCGTTGATGCCTAACAGGCCGAGACGATCGGCTACTTCCCACAGGTAGCTGATGCCGATGGCTAACCGGAGAAAAAAGGATGATATTTTTTGATTAATTGACATGGTTTATTTTGTTTGATGATCAAAAATACCATGGTTGTGGACTATGTTTGTAGTCCACAATTTACATTAGCGATAGTCCACCATGATGCTCATCGAAAGTTTGTTAAGTATCGATAAAAATAGCCAGGTGCCTGTGTATCTGCAAATAACTAATGGCATTATCAGCTACATCAGGCAGGGGATTTTAAAACCAGGTTCTGCGTTACCCGCCAGCAGGGGATTAGCAGCATCATTAAATGTGCACCGCAAAACGGTGGTGGCAGCTTATGATGAGCTGTATGCCCAAAGCTGGGTTGATGTTATTGCCCGTAAGGGGATTTATGTAGCCAATAACCTGCCCGATGTTACTGCCAGGCCTATTGATAAAACGGTGCAGAAACACAGGCTTGCCGGTAAAACATCATTTAGGGTGGATGATGACCGGGTAAACCACCGTTCGGTATTTAAAGAGATGCCGGAGGGTAATATCACTTTTACCGAAGGATTTCCTGATACCCGGATAGCCCCGGTTGATTTAATGGTGCGCGAATACCGCCGCATGGCAGGCTATCGCTTTACGCATAAATACCTGATGTACGGATCTGAGCAGGGATCAGAAAACCTGCGGAACGAGCTTGCGCGTTTTTTGGGCGAAACAAGGGGCTTACATGTAGCAGCGGATGATATCCTGATTACCAAGGGCGTACAAATGGCGCTGTACCTGTGTGCACAGGTGCTTATCAATAAAAACGATATAGTTATTGTGGCCGATCCGGGATACATCGGTGCCAACGAGGTGTTTGAACAGGCCGGCGCAAAGCTGGCTTTAGTGCCGGTAGATGAGCATGGCATAGATATCGACGCGGTAGAAACCATTTGCGCCGCAAAAAAAGTGCGGATGTTATACGTTGTACCGCATCATCATCAGCCCACCACCGTAACTTTAAGTTCGGAACGCCGCATGCGCCTGCTCGAGCTGGCCAGGAAATACCAGTTTGCCATTATTGAAGACGACTATGATTTTGATTTTCACTATACCTGCGGACCGATATTACCACTAATAAGCGCCGATTACAACGGCAATGTAATTTATGTAGGTTCATTTTGTAAAACCATAGCACCCGGCATCCGGATAGGTTTTATGGTAGCCCCGCAAAACTTTTTGCAGCAAGCCATCCGTTTACGCAGGCACATTGACAGGCAGGGCGAGCATTTACTGGAAGAAGCCATGGCAAGCCTGTTAAAAAACGGAGATATAGGCCGCCACCTTAAAAAAGCCAATAAACTATACCACGAAAGGCGCGATACGCTTTGCAGCTTACTTAACCGACAAATGGGCCATTTGATTGAATTTAAAATCCCAGACGGCGGTTTTGCCATTTGGGTAAAATACCTGAACGGCGTTGATTCGGCCCTGGTATCCGAAAAAGCAAATGAATTGGGCTTATCGATAGGCGCAGGGACAGATTATTATTACGACAGAGCATTTAAGCACAGTTTTGTAAGGATTGGTTTTGCATCATTAAACGAAAAGGAAATGACGGAGGCCGTAGAGATTTGGAAAAGGGCTATCATAAGGGCGCTTTAGTGATGCACATGCAGATTTTGGCATAGGGGTTTAAACGGGGCATTTGGCTGTTTTCTCAATATGTTGTCATGTTTGTGGCAGGTTGTGTCAGGTTTTTAAGCGGCTGATTTTATGTCAAAATTGCCGCGTGTCATGTATGTGACAAATTGTCGCTTATTTTTTTTCAAAATGCTAAGCGGTTTTGTTGATGCTGATAGGCTTACGTTTTTTTGACAAATAAATGTTCGATGCTAAATTTTAAGGGTCATTTTCCTGCCGATTGAAATAAATCCTGAAAAATATTTCTTCAAAAATAATTTATCTGCGGATTGCCGTTTCGGGCCGAAATTATTTGATAAAAAAGAGCTTTTTAATTTTTTCTACCCCTAAATGAGCGTGTTTTTCTGATTCTGAATAAAAAAATAAAATTTTTATCGCTTAAAATCCTCTTTTCATCACTCTCTTTCAAAAAAACTTAAAATTAAAATTGACGATTTTTTGCCTAAATGATTGATTTATAGCGCCAATTTTTTAGTGGCACATATTTAGCGCAATCGCCGCCGGGATAGGTACAATTGTTCTTGCATCCCGGCCGCAAGGCATGCCTGCAGGAACGGTTGTGTTATTCCGCAAAAATTAACTCAGTAATCAAAATATTTAAAAATTAAAGTTATGTTAACCGTATTAGAAGTTGCCCTTTTCTTAGCTGTAATCATTGTTCCTTTAACTCCTGCCAGAAAAACTGCAAAGTAATTTTAGGTAAATAAAAACAGTTAATGAATGGGCGGCCTTTGGTTGCCCATTTTGTTTTATGCCCGTTATACTCCCAGATTTGCGTAATCATTTTTATGCAGAGACGCGGTATCTACTTAAAAGCAAATAGCTTCTTTTAAATTGTTTAAAAACACATAAAAGCCGTAATTGCGGATAATCATCAGGGAGCCCGAAAAAATGTAAAGATCTTGTAAGAGAATTGACTTTTGGAGGGGCTGCGCGCGGGGCCGCGTTAGGGATAGGAGCGTAAAGCCCGGAGCGTGTGATGGCAATTGTGCGCCGGGAAAGCGAGGACTTGCAGCGTATAGCCCGGGCCGCAGGCAACGCCCACATTATAATTAAGAAACGAAAATTTCTCGCAGCGGCTATTGGGATTCACAACGGCCAGTTCCTATCTTACTAACATTGGCCGCTCATTTGCCGCGGAGGCTGTTACTTTTGTCTTGATACAAAAGTAACCAAAAAATCAAGACAGAAAAAAGCTTCAGCCCGCGAGGCCAACTCCCGGCCCGCTTTTCTGTCAGGCCACCGCTCATTTAAAAAAGCATTTGACATTCAATAACTTGCAATGATGTGATTATAAATTATTGATTATCAGATATGATTTTTACACATCGTTACTTTTTTTTCCTGATGGATACTCGCAATTAGTTTTGGAGATATAACTTTTTTTTAATCATTTACAGGCACTGAATACTTTTCATTTTTTAAACAACTTCCGGGTATAATTCCAGATCTCGCTTTCTCTCTTCATTATCAACGCTATCCTTTTCTTTTGTATCAGCACTTTACCTATAATGTTACATAGCGTAGTGGTGATGTAGTGCCGTAATAATCGCATCTGATAGCCCTATCGGATACATTTGCAGGGTTGGTTATCACAATTTGCTATCAGCAATTTTACATCGGGTGTTAAAATAATATAACAATTTATGATGTAGATTGGATGCCGTAACCCACGCCGTATAAACCATTATTATAACCTGAAGTGAAAAAGTTAACCCTGTTAATTGCCCTGTTTGTTTTTATCCAAAACGTTTGCCTTGGTACATCCGCGCCGATTAAAAAAGATGAAGGTGGCAAATCAATTTATCCGGCCCGGTTACAGGATTCGGACGCCGTTTATTTTACGCCCGAAAATTTTAAGATCAAAGCCGATGGCAAAACAGATGTATCTGATGAGTTGCAGGCTGCCATCACCAAAGTAAAAACCGAACACAATTTCGGTGTGCTGTTCATCCCCGAAGGGAAATACCTCGTCTCAAAAACCATTTATATACCTACCGCCGTGCGCCTGATAGGCTATGGTAAAAACCGTCCGCAAATCATCCTTGCCAAAAACTCTCCCGGCTTTCAAACAGAGTATGAGAATGATAAAGGCCATGCCAAATACATGTTTTGGTTTGTGAGTAACCTATCCAAACCCGGCGACGAGGTGCATGATGCCGGGGCTTCAACTTTTTACAGTTCAATATCCAACATCAACCTCAAAATAGAGGATGGTAATCCTTATGCTGTAGCCATGCGCACGCACTTTGCCCAGCACAGCTTTATAGCCCATGTTGATGTGCAAATTGGTAAAGGCCTGGCCGGGATGTTTGATGTAGGTAACGAGATGGAAGATGTGCGTTTTTTTGGCGGGCAATATGGCATTTATACCACCAAGCCATCGCCGGGCTGGCAGTTTATGATGGTTGATACTTATTTTGAAGGCCAGCGCGAAGCAGCCATCCGCACGCAGGAAGCGGGATTGACCATTGTGCGCATGAATGTTAAAAATGTGCCTGCGGTTATCAGCATCAACCCAAATTATCATGAAAAGCTTTTTATGGAGGATTGCCGCTTTGAAGATGTGCGCAGTGCGGCGATCATTATCAGCAACGAGGACAATGCTTTTAACCAGATTAACCTGCGCAATGTGGTGTGCCGTAATGTACCGGTACTGGCCAGCTATCGCCGCAGCGGAAAAACTACACCGGGAGCAGGACCTATCTATCGTATTAAAAATTTCACAAACGGACTGCAAATAGATGGGCTTGATGCCGAACCGCAGTACAAAACCATTAATGAGCAGGAAAAGCTAAGCACTTTACCGGAGCCCTTTCAAAAAGATATCCCCGATTTTCCTGCTATCAATACCTGGGCAAATTTAAAAGCTCTGGGTGCTAAAGGCGATGGTGTTACTGATGATACGCAGGCTATCCAGGCGGCAGTAGACAAATACGAGACCATATATGTACCGCAAGGCTGGTATCGCGTTAGTCAAACTATTAAACTGAAACCTGATACCAAACTGATAGGACTTAACCCCATAGCCACACAATTTTTAATTGCCGATAACACACCGGCCTTCGGCGGTTTTGGTGCGCCGGTTGCCTTGCTCGAATCATCAAAAGGCGGCGATAATATTTTAAGCGGAATAGGCCTTTGTACCAGCGCCGATAATCCGCGAGCCTTAGCCTGTAAATGGATGGCCGGCGAAAAATCATACATGAATGATGTGAAGTTTGTAGGAGGGCATGGTAGTATGCAACGGATTGGTATGCCTACAAGCAAAACAGGTACAGCTACAGCCCCGGGAAGGGCATATAGTCGCACGCAAAACGGTGGTGATGCATCATGGGATACACAGTACTGGAGCCTTTGGATAACCGATGGCGGCGGCGGTACTTTTAAAGATATCTGGAGTGCCAATACTTACGCAACTGCGGGTACTTATATTTCAAACACTCAAACGCCAGGCAGGATCTACGCCATGTCGATAGAGCACCACGTGCGCAATGAAGTTCGTTTCAATAACGTAGCCAACTGGAAAGTGTATGCCATGCAGATGGAAGAGGAAAGTCGCGAAAGTACCGAATGCCAGCCTATGGAACTGGAAAATTCAAGCAATATGGTATTTGCCAACCTGTATATGTTCAGGGTGATCAGGGTTAATAAACCAGCGCCGTATTCTATCCGCAAATCGGGCGGCAAAAATATCGAAATGCTGAACGTGCATAATTACAGCCAGATCAAATACACCAGTACCCTGCCGCTGTATGATATCAACAGCAGTACGGAGGTAAGGCCATGGGAATTTGCGAGGCTTTATATTGGTGACCAAAATAATACAGTCAATGTTCCGGCTAATGGTTCAGTTACCAAACTTGCTACGGGATTTGAGTTTGCTTCGGCAGCCTGTGCGGATAGCAAGGGGAATGTTTACTTCAGCGAGCAACGGATGAAGAGGATCTACAAATGGTCGTCGGTAACCAGGCAGATCAGCTTATTAGCCGATTATCCATGGGAGCCGCTTTCATTAGCCTGCGATAAAAATGATAACCTGCTGGTTGTGTTTAAATATGTTCCGAAGCCTGGGTATTTGGTGAACGGTAAGCCCGAAAAATTTGATAATCCTGCTGATGCATCAGGTACATCTTTTAGCTGCTGGGGTAACTCGGGTTTTGCAAGCTGGGCATATTCAATTAATCCCGAAAATGCGGATGAATCGATCCAAAAGCTGAATACCATACCCATGGGGCAGGTGAAGCAGGTATATAAAGCTTTATACCCGGCCCACCGCTGGCGGGATTACCATGATTTTAATACCGTTACGGTAAATAAACCAACCGAGTGTTTCGTTGCCCCCGATGGTGTTACTATTATCCCGGTAGTTTATGACCTGGCCCGTTCAACAGCATTAGCGCAGGCTTATCCCGGTAAACCAATGTACAGCAGCGATGAGTACGATAAGCGAACTGTTAGTACCACAGTGAACAACGAGGGCTATATCAGCGATTTGAAATATTTTGCCGAAAGAGGTGAGTTTGCCTCGGCCACCGATGCTCAGGGCAACGTATACATAGCCGACGGACAAGTGTACATTTACGATGGTACCGGCAAACAAACCGGCGAAATAAAAGTACCCGAGCGCCCAACGGGTTTAACTTTTGGCGGGCCCGGTAATAACACTTTGTACATCACCAGTCATAACTCACTGTTTTTAGTAAAAATAAAATAACAAGCCTAATTACAATTCAATGCAACAATTACCCAAACGCCTTTTATCTATCGATGTTTTGCGGGCCATCACCATGCTCCTGATGATATTTGTTAACGATGCCAGCGGAGTAAGGCATATTCCCGAATGGATTGATCATGCCAAAGGTTTTGAAGACAGGATGGGTTTTGCCGATACTATTTTCCCGGCGTTTTTGTTTATTGTAGGCTTGTCGTTGCCTTTTGCTATTAATAACCGCATCAAAAAAGGCGATAGTGCAAAGGAAGTTTTGTTTTACATCCTCATCCGCAGTGCTGCGTTGCTTATCATGGGGTTTTTCCACGTAAATCTCGAAGAGTTCAACTCATCGGCAGCACTTATCTCCAAAGCAGTTTGGGCTCTGGTTATCACTACGGCATTTTTCCTTATCTGGCTTGATTATCCCGAAACCATGGCTAAAGGAAAAAAATATGCGCTTCAAATTTTAGGCATAGCCATGCTGGTGGCCATGGCGGTGGTTTATAAAGGCGGCGAAGATGGCGATGTACACGGCATGGAACCATCATGGTGGGGAATTTTAGGGTTGATAGGCTGGTCGTACCTGGTATGTGCGCTGATTTATTTTATGGTGAAGGGAAAACTCAATTCGCTCATTGTAGCCTGGATAGTTTTGGCAGCCATCAATATCATTGCGCATAGTGTATTTAAAATAAAAGTAATGCGCGATGAATCGATAGTAAAAATTGCAGGCGATGATGTTACCGGTACTTTTATTGGCAATGCCATCATATTTTTAAAACCGTTATGGATCATCCACGATGCCTCGACCATGACGCTAACCATGGGTGGCGTGGTTATCTCGGGCATTTATGCCAGGCTGGTTGAGCAGGGCAAAACTCAGCGCATCTGGGCAACGCTGGCTATTATCGGCGTGTTGTTTTTGGTGGCCGGC
Organism: Mucilaginibacter celer; assembly: GCF_003576455.2. NCBI lineage: Bacteria > Pseudomonadati > Bacteroidota > Sphingobacteriia > Sphingobacteriales > Sphingobacteriaceae > Mucilaginibacter > Mucilaginibacter celer. The sequence continues at coordinate 2,678,497 of NZ_CP032869.1, read as the reverse complement.
TTCGCGATAAGGCCTTATGCCGAGGGGATTTCTAAAATCCGTTCAACACCGGCCTGGGTGTTTATTTGTTCGGGCATTACCACGCTGGCTTTTTTGATATTGATTTACGTGGTTGATGTTAAGGGCAAGGTAAATGCTTTTAAGTGGATCAAGCCCGCAGGCACAAGCACTTTAACCTGTTACCTTATTCCATATTTCCAGGTATTTATTCTCGAGCTGTTTAATGTACGATATCCCAGCCTGATCAACAACGGCTTCCCCGGCCTGTTGCGATCATTTGCCACCGCGTTTTTGATTATACTGCTGGTTGGCCTGATGGAAAAGAAACGATTGCGACTTAAAATTTAAACCTTTCATCTCTAAACAATTATGATGACAACAAATTTAAAATTTAGCAAGGCGCTGCGCCTTGCCGGGGTGCTTACATGCCTGATATTGGCTTTTTATACCGCGAATGCACAGAAGGTAAAACAAAAAAAGCATGTAATTATTGGCTATGTGGGCGGTTTCCGCGGGCTGTTGGATACCAATATGGTCGACGCTAAAAAACTTACACATATTAATTATGCCTTTGTGGATGTGCAGCGTAACCGGGCCTCATTAAGGTTCCGCCGTACCGATACCGCCAATTTTAAATACCTGGTTGGGTTGAAGAAAAAGAATCCGGCGCTGAAAGTATTAATCTCGATAGGAGGCTGGAGCTGGAGTAAAAATTTCTCGGATATGGCGCTTACCGATACCGGCCGGAAAGCTTTTGCCGTGAGTGCGGTTGATATTGTTCGCCGCTTTAAAATGGATGGCGTGGATATTGACTGGGAGTACCCCAATGCCTATGGCGATGGAAATAAATACCGCCCCGAAGATAAAGTGAATTTTACGCTGATGTTTGTTGAACTACGTGCCGAACTGGATAAACTGGAAAAAGAAACCGGCCAAAAGCAATTACTTACCGCAGCAGTAGGAGCCTTTAAACGCTTTACCCAAAACACCGAAATGGATAAAGTAGGCAAACTACTCGATTACATCAATTTGATGACTTATGACTACGGTGCCGACTTAGCCGTACACCACACAGGCCTCTACGCCTCCAAGTACCTCAAAACCGAAAATAACTCGGATGCCGGTACACAGGCGTTTATTGATGCCGGTGTTCCGCGCGAAAAACTGGTGTTGGGAATGGCGTTTTATGGAAGATCGGTAAGGGTGTCTGATAGTACCAAAACCGGTTTGGGGTCAAAAAGCCTCGAAAGGATGCGTGGCGGAAGCTATACCTTTATTAAGGATAGCCTTGAAGCCAATAAAGACTTTAAATACTACCGGGATAAAAGCGCTCAGGCACCGTACCTGTATAACACGGTAACCCGGCAGTTTATATCATTTGATGATGAATGGTCGATTAAAAAGAAGTGTAAATATGTTAAAAGGCAGGGAATGGCCGGGGTGATGTTTTGGGAGTATGCTGATGATAAAAAAGGGTACCTGCTTGATGCAGCAAACGGTCATTTAGATTAATAATAGCCTAAATCTTGTACAAAGGAAAAGCCGCCTGAATTATCGGGCGGCTTTTTGTTTTGGTATGAATTAACCTTGCGCTCGTTTAAAATTAACTTGCGCTCGTTTAAAACGAGGGCTTAAAATGGGTTTGCGTTTGTAACGCAATGGCGATGGAACTATTCGCGTTAATTAGCATGCGGCATTCGTTAACTTACATTATATAACAACCTTAGTTCAATAGCACAATCATTGGCAGCTCATTTGCCGCGGGGGCTGTTACTTTTGTCTTGACACAAAAGTAACCAAAAAGTCAAGACAGAAAAAAGCTTCAGCCCGCGGGCCATACTCCCGGCCCGCTTTTCTGTCAGCCCCACGCTCTTTTGTTACAGGTACGTTTCATAATGCTACTTTTATGATGATGCTGATTAGCTTCATTTTTCCCAATCAGCCCCTCTTATTTCCTTCTTTATCGCCAAATCACCATCTGGAATAACCACAGCCACCCACGGAGCCTTTTTATCATCAACGCTCCCTTTCCATTCAAAGCTAAACTGGGTGCCTTGCTTAAGGGTAACCTGTTTATTGGCTGCGCCAATATTTAAATTGTCGGCCCGGATGCTGAAATTATGTGACCCGCTTCCCCATACATTTACTTTTATAACCAGTTCGCCATTTGCTGATATGGTTTTTGATAATTCATATTTTAAAAACTTATCCTTACGCAAATCCAGATGATAGCTTGAAGCCGGTAAAAAAGTTTGGCTTAGCGATTGGCCGTTATTTGTAACCGTATATTGCCCTTGTGGCAGGCTTGCTTTAAACTTTTTGGTTGAAGCATCGGGTTTTACAATAGTAGTTAAACCTGTACTTAACTCTTTAAAAACAACCGGGCCGTTAGCCAAACCATCAACTATTGCCGGGCCTTCTACATCTTTCAATAGCCAGATCCAGTTGGTAACCGGGTGGCCCCAGATTTCTTTATAAGTCCACATGGCTTGAACGGGCCAGTATGGCGCGTCATTTTCATCTTTGGTTTGGATGCCTACCGGCAGGCCGCCCACCATGTCGCCTGATGATGGGGTATAAAGCGGTACATAATCATATCCCTCGCCATACATGGTACTTGCCGAGAATGGGTTACGGCCAATGATCCATTCTAATTGATTGATAGAAAGTTGCGCCGATGGCAGGTCGCCCCTTAAATGAGCGGCGTTGGCCAGTGCCTGGGCCTGCGGTAAAATAGTACCGAAATGCCCCCGGTAATCCATCCAAACCGGGAACAGGCGCAGGTAATGGCCTTTACCCAGCGGTACGCCTTTTAAAACCTGCTTGCGAAATGATTCGCGACGGCTTTCCGGTACGCTTTCATATTCGGTATCGGTGTATACGGATGCAGGCATCACATTGTAAGGCGCGGTGTATTTGGCGATGGTTTTCAGGTATTCAGAGTAAAGGGTAACCGATGCATACCATTTTATCCAATCTTTCTCGTTCGGAAAAGTTTCGCAAAGTTGGGTAAGCGCCATGGTTGGAGCTTGCTCGCGTCCGCGGTGGCAATAGTGCAGGATGCGCTCTTTAGCTGTAGATGTATAAAAGAACCCGGTAAGCGGCGTATCCCAATCCGGGCGTTCGCGTTGTTGGGCATTGGTGATATAGGGCGCTTGTTTTATGGCGAGTTCTTTGTATTTATTGTTACCTGTGGCTTTCCATAGCGCGATGGAAGAGAAGATGATCTGCGATGGTAGCTCATCTTCCACATTATTCGAATCGAATGTGCCGCGCCATTGATCTGTTACCGGTTTTAGCTTTGACAGGCCATCTACGGCAAACTGCCAATCAGCTTCCGCTTTTTGAAGGGCATAGCTGGCATATCTCGGGTCGATATCTTTAAATATCCGGTAGCCGTAGGCTTCTACCGAGGCAGCTTCAAAATTAGCCATTGGCGTGTTTTGCGCCGTGGTGATCACATCGTCATCATCGCCAATAATATTATTGGTACGGCGGCTGTTGATAGATCCGGTATTACGATAGCCATCGCCAAAGCTTGTTTTCAGGATCCAGTCCAGGCCCCATTTAGCCTCTTCCAGTACACGTTGGTATAGCTTAGGGTTTTCGTTTCGGGCGTGTAGTTTTTCGGCCATGCTTAGCATGGCGTAGGTGATCTCTTCCGTGGCCTCGAAGCTTTGTGAGAGGTCGCCGGCATCATGCCAGCCTCCGTTGATAACAATGCGTTTGTCGCCGTGTACGCAAAGCCAGTCTTCATGTTCCTGCCCGTGGATGCCCGGTATTTCTGTACCGCATCGTTCGGCATAGAAAAAGTTAATGGCCTTCCATACGGTACGTTCGTACGGATCGGCATCTATCCTGAACGGCCTTGTGCTAACCTTGCCTGCATGTAAAATATAGTTCCCAGGCGCGTTTACTTCCGAGAAATCCAGCACATCGAAATTGCCGAGATGAGATGTTGTTTTTTGGATGGCCTTCTGCAAAATAACTTTTCTGTTATCGGCATTAACCAGCTTAAAATCTTTCGCCTCTATACCATTGGCAATGGCTGTTTTTTGAGCACCGTTTTGATAGCCTGTATGGGCAAAGGAAATCTTCCCCTGTTCAACATCCCAGCCTTCAACTTTGTCGGCTTTCACAGCTTCCAGTTCCATCTGATCGAAATAAAAACGGATATTACCGGCCTCGCCGGGATAACTGCCCGATAACCCGTACGACATTTCGAAGGCTGTGATCTTATCCCTCGCTACATTGCTGATCTCCCAAACCACATGGTTCCACTCATGGTTTTTTAGTGTGAGCGAGGTTTGACCTTCCTGGCCAAAAATAGCAGGTAGTTTTTCTACGCCATCATTAAACAACTGGCAATCCAGCGCGGTAGTGTAAAAACCGGGCAGGTCGGGATATACCCAGATGGAAATTCGGTTATATTTTGTCCAGTCCTCTGCATTAAAAAGTCTCCGTACGCCCGACCGTCCCCAGTGTCTGCCGTTTTTAGGTGCCGCGTTGGCCAGGCGGGTAGGCGTGTTCATGAGCAATGCCTGTTTACCACTGTGCACATACTTATCAGATAGTTCGATAGTTGCTACCGAACTGCTGGAATCGGGTGTTACCATTACCTTGCGGGCATCAACAACCTGTACGCCCGATGAGGTGAAAGAGCGCCAGTTATCCATGCTTTCCATATCATCAAGCAGGCGTTTGTTTTCTACTTTTTTATTCAGCCAGCGGTAGGCGGCTCCGTCCTCGAGGTGTTCAGTCATCGGTTCGCGGATGAGGTAGAAGCCGGATAGGAGGAGGGTGGCTGCCATTAGTGTGAGGTAGATGTATTTCATGTGGGAGAGGAAATTGAATGATTAATATTTGCAATATTTCTCCACCACGTCATTGCGAGGTACGAAGCAATCCCCGATAAGCAGAGCCGCTATACATATCCGCCCTGTATAGTTTGGGATTGCTTCGTACCTCGCAATGACGTGGTGGTTAATGGTTGAAATGTGGCGTATAGTGTATTGGGAACAAAAAAGGTATCCCAAAACACATCAGGATACCTTTTTCTATTTTATCAGTTCATCATCTGTTACCAGTTATAACCGCGTTCCTTAGCATAGTCAGCAACCAAAGCACCGGCATCGGCATCCAATAAAATTTCGCAGTTAGGATGCAATTGTACCACCGAAGCAGGAATATCGCTACCCACCGGCCCGAGGATAGCCTGTTTAACAATCTCTGCCTTATGGCTGCCTTTGGCAATGAGGATCAACTTACGGGTATGCATGATATTTTTAATACCACGCGTTAAGCCGCCAAGTTCAATCTCGGGCGGGACCTGGGTTTCGCGACGAACACGGGCCTCAAAATCCGGGTCCATTGGCGATACCCATGTTTCGCTTTCCAGCGGGGTTCCGGGTTGGTTAATACCGATATGTCCATTGCTGCCGATGCCAAGCATTTGCAGATCAGCACCGCCACGCTCAGCAAGACGTTTTTCAAACAGGATGCTCTCGGCCACAAAATCGTCCGAAAGGGTAGGCGGCATAATAAAATTCTCATCAGGTATCCCCAGCGGACCGGCAATCTGGTTTAATATCATCGTATAACAGCTGCCAGCATATTCCCGCTCCAAATTCGTCAATTCATCAACATTAAAAAGGGTAATGTTCGATACATCAAATGGATATTGGGCATAAATTTCGGATACTATACGGTGCATACCAATGGTAGTTTGCCCTGTTGAAAGGCCAATTACCGAGTTTCTTTTCTCCAGCATTTGCGCTATGATGCGCCACGCCGCGGTTACGTCAAATTCCTGTTCGCTTTTGGTTATAGTTACTTTCATTTATGCTGTTTATAGTTCTTTAAGCTGTTTGGTAAAAAAATCATCGATGATAACGGCAGCACTTACTTCATCTTCACCATCCATAATTACAGAAACGGTTTCGCCGCCTTTAATGCTGAGCGACAGGATATTGAGCAGGCTGTTAAGTTTAACGGTTTTATCGCCTTTTTTTAAACTGGTGTTGGCTTTAAAGCCTTTGGCCAGTTTAACCAGTTGTGTTGCCGGTCGGGCGTGCATGCCTTGTGCCGATGTGATGATATAATCTTTGGTTATCATTGGGTTATCTCTTTTAAATAGGCAATAATGTTTTCCGAGCTGTCCATCGCCATTACCTGCTGGCAAACTTGTTTGGCCTGGGCTTCGGTGTTATTGATAATGATGTTTTTGATGGAGGGGATTGATGCCGCGCTCATTGAAAACTCTTCCAGTCCCATGCCTAATAATAGCAGGGTAGCTAACGGATCAGAAGCCATTTCGCCGCACATGCCTACGTGGATGTTATGCTCGCGGCCTTGCTCAATTACATTCAGGATAAGGCGTAGCACTCCCGGATTGAAAGGATCGTAAAGGTGGGTGATCTTCTCGTTCATCCTGTCTACAGCTAAAGTGTACTGGCAAAGATCATTGGTGCCAATGCTGAAAAAATCTACTTCCTTAGCCAGGATGTCCGCTGTAACTGCCGCCGAAGGGATCTCGACCATAATACCAACTTTCACATCATCACTAAAAGCAATGCCTGCTTCAGTGAGCTCGGCTTTTGCTTTATTGAGGATAACCTTGGCATCACGGATCTCTTTTACATTCGAGATCATCGGGAACATGATACTTACCGAACCGAAAGCCGAGGCGCGTAATATAGCTTTCAATTGTACTATAAATAACCCTTCCTGGTCTAAAGAGATACGAATGGCTCTGTAGCCAAGGAAAGGATTGAGTTCGGCAGGTAAGTTGAAGTAGGAGAGGTGTTTATCTCCACCAATATCAATGGTGCGGATAATTGCCGGTTTGCCTTTGGCTTGCAGTACGGCTTTCTTGTAAAACTCGAATTGCTCTTCCTCATCCGGGAAAGTATCACGATCCATAAACAGCATTTCGGTGCGGAACAGACCAACGCCTTCACCGCCATTGTCGTGAACCATGTCCAGATCGTCGGCGCTGGATATGTTGGCCAGCAGGGTTACCTGTTTGCCATCGGGGGTAATGGCGGGTTTGTCCTTTACTTTTTTCAGCACTTCAGATTGCTGCCTGAAGGATGCCGATTTGGCCGAGTAACGGCTGATAATCTCCTCGCCTGGATTTACGTAAACCGAACCGCTGAGGCCGTCGAGGATGATAAAATCGTTATGGTTAATGGTCATTAACTCATCGCCGCAGGCTACAACGGCAGGCAGCCCTTTTGATTTGGCTATAATGGCCGCGTGCGAAGTACGGCTGCCTGCCTGTGTTGCAAAACCGGTGACGAGGTTAAGGTCTAATGTGATGGTGTCGGAAGGGGTGAGGTCATCAGCAATAACAATGGTATCCGGCTCGAACGAGCGGGCATTGGTATCGCCGGTGCGGTTAATATATTTGAGGATGCGGTTACCGATATCCTGGAAATCGGCCGAGCGGGCGCGCATGTACTCATCGTCCATGCTTTCAAATAATGCTACAATGCCTGCCGTAACTTCTATCAGGGCATCGTTGGCGGTTTTCTTTTCGGCTTCAATTTTGGCCACTACATCCTCGCGGATCTGCGGATCGTTAATCAGCTCAACCTGCGTTTCGAGTATGGCGATGTCATCATCGTTCAGCATCAGTTGCGAGCTGTTTTTGATGGCATCGATCTCGCCCAGCGCGTTTACCACCGAGATATCAAAGCGCTCTATCTCGGCCACTATCTCTACCTGGTTTTTTAAAACAATACCGTTTGTGGCGGGCGCGTTTTTCTTAATCACAAACGCCCTGCCTATGGCTATGCCCGGTGAAACTCCAATTCCCTTCATTTATATCTTTTCTTTATGCAAACAGGTGAATAATACTCCCTGCAAAACCAAGCAACAGCAGGCCTAACAACAGGTATGTGGTTTTTATATTTTTTTTAACAAAATAGTACACTAAAAAGGTGAGGCCGAGCGGGATCATGGCAGGCACCACCTGGTCTAAAATACTCTGGATGCCCACGGCCGATTTATCCGCGCCGATGTGCAAGGGTGTAGTGATATTCATCAACGTGGCGGGCATAGCGCCAACTACCATCAGCCCTAAAATAGATGAGCCTTTGGTAAGCCTGTCCATCACGTTATTTTTGGCCAGGTTTTGCAGAAACCGTGTACCCGCATCATATCCCACAAAGGTTAATTTATACCGAAGCAATAAGTGAGGTACATTGAATATCAACAGAAATAACAAAGGCCCCATAATATTCCCTTTAATAGCCAGCGAAGTACCAACCCCGGCAGCAATCACCTTAAAAGTTCCCCAAAACAATGAGTCGAATACACCAGCCAATGGCCCCATCAAACCAAGCTTTACCGAGTTAATTGATTCTTCATCAAAATCTTCATCACTGCTTTTTTGCTCTTCCATCGCGGCGGTGATACCCATAATAAGGGTTGAACCGTAAGGGCTGGTATTAAAAAACTGGAGGTGCCTTTTCAAAGCGGCGGCCATAGCCTCTTTAGTGTTATAAAGCTTTTTTAAAACCGGGATAATAGAAAAAGCGAAGCCTGTATTTTGCCAGGTTTCAAAGTTAAAATTAGCCTCTAATGCTAACGAACGGAAAAACAGCGAGCGGATATCTTTTTTGCTGAGTTTCGGGTTGAGTTTTACCGGCTCGGCGGGCTCATCATTGCTGCCAAAATCATCATCGTCATCAATGGCTGGTTTTGGTGCAACCTGCGTTACCAGCAAGGCAATGATCACTCCAAAACCTCCAATAGCAATAACCGGGAGTTTTAAATATGCGGCCAACATAAAACCCAGGAAAAAATATGGTGCCATGTTTTTGTTGAACATCAGGTTCATTAACAAGGCAAAGCCCAAAGCTGGTAGCATATTACCCGCAACCTGTAAGCCGGTTTGTACCCATGCCGGTATCAGATCCAAAAACGACTTCATTGCGCCTGCACCTAATTGCAGCGCCAGCATTATTATTATGCCCATCAACAAAGGCCTTAATAGCCCGGATATAATATGCAGCCGTTGAATTCCTGCAAAATCGCCCTCATCGGCATATTGGCTAAATTTTTTGTTGAGCATAGCCCGCAATACAAACAAACCGCTAATCACCATTTCGGCAAGGATGGAAACCGGTACGGCTATAGCCAACGCGATAGCAGGGCCTTTGCCCGAGATAATAGCGAAGGCCGTACCCAACACCCCGCCGGTAATTACATCGGGCGGAATGGCCGCGCCTACTTTAATGTTGCCCATAAAAATAAGCTCCAAAGTAGCGCCGATGATCACGCCCTGCGTTACATCGCCAAGCACAAGGCCAACCAGCGGCCCAAGTACCAGCGGGCGGCTAAGCAGGGTAGTGCCCAAAAAATCTTCCGAATGTCCAAACATCGCTATCAGCGCGATGAGCAAGTATGATACTGACAAGGATTTAAATAGTTGTTTGTATGGGTTTTAAATTAGTTTATTAAATAAGGCTTTCCACAAGCTGCCGGTTATCGGTAGGCACCTGGCGCACTTCCAGTTCAATGCCTTTGGCCAGCATCTCACGGATCACAGCAATATCATCATCATTTACCGCGATGGCCTTCGAGATCAGCTTTGAACCTTCTTTGGAGCGTAAGCCACCAAAATTAACCGAGGTGATCTCCGGTACATCGGCAGCTAAAGCGGCCGCATCTTTAATATTATTAATAAGCACCAGTACTTTGGCGTTTTTGCTTTTTTCGTCGTTTAAAAAAGTGGCTGCGTCTTTTACGGTTTTGATGAGCAGTTTTGTGCCTGCCGGTTTGGCCAGGCTTAAGGTCATCTTCATAAATTCGTCCTTAGCTACTTTATCGTTTGCTATCAGCAGGCAATCGGCACCAAGAGCGGGTGTCCAGGTGAAGGCTACCTGGCCGTGTACCAACCGGTCGTCTATTCTAATCAGTTTAATCATTGTCTTCCTCCTGCGTTTGTGCGGCTAAAAGTTGGTTTACGTATACCATTTGTTGTTTGGCGTTTTCAATGGCTTCGGCAATTACTTCCTGCGCCGGGGTATCGGTATCTGCCAGTACTATCTCAATTACCAAAGGCAGGTTAAAGCCCGAAACTACATGCACGTTGCTTTGACTGGCATATTGCAAAACCTGATTGGTAACGCTGCCACCCATAATATCCGAAAACACAATCAACTCGTCGTTATCGCCAACCTGGTCAACCACCGCTTTAATATCATCCTCGATCGACCTGTTTTCATCTACATAAGCCTCTATCAAAAAAATACTATCCATAGCGCCGGTAATAATATCGAGCGATGATTTTACACCGCCAGCCAGCCTGCCATGCGTAGCTATCAGAAATTTTCGGGTTCCTTCGGTATTCTCCATTAATTATTAAGGTTTTTATAGCCGCGTTTTGTGGGCGCGGCGTTTCATAATTGGTTTATACAATGTATGAAATTTAATCTTCTGCAATTATCAATGAAACTTTGTTCAATTGCTATTTTGAAGCCACTACATTAGCACTACTATCGTTTATTGCTTGGCTGTCCGTAGTCTTAAGTTCTGAGTCTGAAGTTCTAAGTCAGAAGTATTTAGTCTGAAGAAAAAAAGCTTAACCGGACTGCCGACTTTAGGCTTAGAACTTAAGACTTAAAACTATCTACAAACCGTAGTGCTAATGTAGTGGCAGCAAAATATCCAGCGGTAACATTATCTTTTAGTTTTGAAACCGGATGCAAAACGCTTCCCTAACCGCGACTTTATAATTCCTTAAATTATATATGAACCTGAAAAAACATATAACCATTTTATTATCGATATGCCTGCTTTTGGCAGCATTGCCGTTTTTTGCGCAGGCTCAAAGTATTAAAGTGGTAACCAACCATGTAGGTTACGAAGAAAATAAAGCTAAACATGCCATTATTGTAGCCGATAGTCATCTTACCCTAAGCAATTTTAATTTAATAGATGCCGAAAAAGGCAACACCGTTTTTTCGGGTACGATCACTTACAGCGGCCCGGTAAACAAGTGGAAGAACTTTGAATTCTGGACGCTTGATTTTAGTGGTTTCGCTACGCCGGGCACTTATAAAATACAGTTCAGCTCGCCCAAAGGCAATATTTCATCTTATCCTTTTATAATAGGAAAGAATGTATTGGAAAAAGCCACCATATCTGATGTGGTATATTACTTTAAAGGGCAGCGCAGCTCGGGTTTGTTGGATAAGGCCGATCATCATTTAGTACTATCGGGTACTACCGATACCATTGATGCTCACGGTGGCTGGTACGATGCCACTGGTGACTATGGCAAGCATTTATCCCACCTCTCATTCTCCAACTACTTTAACCCGCAGCAAATTTCGTTAACTGCTTTTAGCTTATTCAAAACTTACGAGTTATTATCGGCCCGATCAGGAACCGATTTCCGCCAGTTTAACCGCCGTATTTTAGATGAGGCTATGTATGGTGCTGATTATTTGGTGCGCATGCAGGCTAAAAACGGTTCATTCTATCGTTCTGTATCATCGCCGGGGCCGGGCAAATTACCTAAAGACAGGGTGATTCAGGCCGATGAGGGTAGCTATCGTATCAAACAAAATAAAGATCAATCTTTTACCAAAACCACAACCGGCAAAAACTGGCGTACTTACCAGGCCAGCTACCGCTCAGGCGCGGGCATCAGTATCGCGGCCTTGGCTATGGCTTCGGCTTATCCAACATCGGGCGAGTATAGTAATTCCGATTACCTGAAAGCCGCCGAAAACGCTTTTGCCTTTTTGGAGAAGGAGAATCCGCAGATGGATTACGATAAAAAGGAAAATATCCTTGATAATTACTGCGCCCTAAGCGCCGCCACCGAACTGTATAAAGTAACCCACAAACCAATTTACCAAACCGCTGCCGAAAAACGTGCTAATAACCTGCTTAACCGCCTCAGCTCATGGAATAAATACCAAAACTTTTGGCGTGCCGATGATAAAGACCGCCCGTTTTTCCATCCATCGGATGGTGGTTTGCCGGTGGTGAGTTTATTGTACTACTATCCGCAGGCTTCGGCGGCTATTCAGGCTAAGATAAAAGCCGCGGTAAGGAAATCGATGGAGTTTGAGCTAAGCATTACGCATGAGGTAAATAACCCCTTCGGCTATAGCCGCGAACTGGTGCAGGATACTTTGGGCAACCGCAAAAGTGCCTTCTTTTTCCCGCACGGCAGCGATGCTTCGCCATGGTGGCAGGGAGAGAACGCGCGTCTTGGTTCTGTAGCTACTGCTGCAAGGATGGCGGCTAACCTGTTTAAAGACGATAAGGCTTTTCACGATCAGCTATCTGCTTTCGCGATAGACCAATTGAATTGGATATTAGGATTAAACCCCTTCGATGCCAGTATGCTGCAAGGTACCGGTCATAACAACCCGGCCTACGGCTTTTTCGGCACATTTGAATACACCAATGCGCCGGGCGGCATTGTAAACGGTATTACCTCGGGTTTTGAAAACGAAGACGACATCGACTTTAATATCCCTTACGCCGTTTCGGGCAAAGATTCAGATTGGCGATGGGCCGAGCAATGGCTTCCGCATACGGCCTGGTACCTGCTGGCTGTTTCCACAAGCGATCAATTGTAAACCGTTATATATTGTTATGAAGAAGTTAAAGATCCATATATGCTTAATCCTCGCGCTGTTATTGTGCAGCCCGGTATTTTCTTATGCTGCCGATGAGCATAAAACGCTGGCAATCGGTGCGGCTGCACCGGATTTTAGTCTGCCCGGTATTAATGGGAAAACCTATACCCTGCAGTCCTTTAAAAACGCCAAAGTACTGGTGGTTGTGTTTATGTGTAATCACTGCCCAACATCGCAGGCTTATGAGGATAGGGTGATCAAACTTACCAGCGATTACGCTGCCAAAGGTGTTAGCGTTGTTGCAATCAATCCTAATAATCCATCGTCATTACGGTATGATGAGTTAGGTTACAGCGATTTGGGCGATGGTTTTGATGATATGAAAATACGCGCCAAAGATAAAGGCTTCAACTTCCCGTACCTGTACGATGGTGAAACCGAAATAGCATCCAACAAATACGGCCCGGTAGCTACGCCGCATATTTTTGTTTTTGATAAGGATAGGAAGCTGCGCTATAATGGCCGTATTGATGATATGGAAAATCCGGCTAAAACACCAAAATCGCAGGATGTGCGCAATGCTATCGATGCTGTGCTGGCCGGCAAAGAAATAGCCGTACCGGTTACCAAAACTTTCGGCTGCTCGGTAAAATGGGCAGAGAAAAAAGATTGGATTGAAAAAGCGCAAATTCAATGGGCTAAAGAACCTGTTAAAATAGATACCATCAGCGCCACGGGGATTGCCGGAGTAGTGAAAAATCATTCGGACAGGCTAAGGCTCATCAACCTTTGGGCTACCTGGTGCGGCCCTTGTGTTGCCGAGTTTGACGATCTGGTAACCCTGAACCGCTTGTATCGCGACAGGGGGTTAGAGTTTGTAAGCATCAGTGCCGATGATCCGGTCAATAAGGATAAAGCCCTGAAATTTTTGCAACGCAAACAATCATCGGGTACCAATTACATCTACACCGGCGATGATAAGTACAAAATGATAGAAGCTGTGGACCCGAAATGGGATGGCGCACTGCCCTACACCATGCTGGTTGATCCCGAGGGCAAAGTGGTTTACACCCACCAGGGGGCTATCGATATTGAAGAGCTGAAAAAAGTGATCTGGAATAACCCGATGATGGGCAGGATCTATAAATAATACATTAACCTGTAAACAATCAACATGAAAAAAATAGCCCTGATAATTAGTTTTTGCCTGTTAACCGTCGTGGCTTTTGCCCAAAAAGCACCCCGCTTTAAAGTGATTGCCCTGTATGAAAACGGGGGCCACCACATTGAATATTCAAAAGTTGCCAAAGTTTGGCTGGATAAACTGGCAGCCGATAGTAATTTTTCTATCGATTATATCCAGAATACCGATAAGATAAACGAAAAGTTCCTGTCACAATATCAACTTTTTATCCAACTGGATTACCCACCTTATGCCTGGAAAGAACCGGCTGTAAAAGCATTTGAAAAATATATTGATGAAGGTAAAGGCGGCTGGATTGGTTTTCACCATGCAACCCTGCTTGGCGAATTTGACGGCTTCCCAATGTGGAACTGGTTTTCGAATTTTATGGGCAATACCCGCTATAAAAATTACATAGCCACCTTTGCCAAAGGCACCGTGAACGTTGAGGATAAAAAGCACCCGGTTATGAAAGGCGTATCGCCATCGTTTTTAGTGCAGAAAGAGGAGTGGTACACCTATGATAAAAGTCCGCGGGCTAATGTGCATGTGCTGGCCTCGGTGGATGAATCTACATACGAGCCTAAAGATGGTATCACCATGGGCGACCACCCGGTAGTCTGGACTAATCCTGCTAAAAAAGCGCGGAATGTTTACATTTTTATGGGGCATTCGCCTTTGCTTTTTGAAAGTAAGGATTATACAACCTTGTTTAGTAATGCGATTTTCTGGGCGGCAAAAAAGTAAAATAAGGGCGTTGAGCCGGTCGCTTTTATAGTACGGGGCACCTACGGAGCCGGGAATGATTTTAGATACTTTGCTTTAAACACGTTACTCCTACGGAGTATTAGAAGCATGGCTTAAAAAAATGCAAAGTACTCCATAGGAGTAACGTTCTGGACGGCTAAGAAGTAAAATCAGGGCGTTTAGCCGGTCGCCTTTATAGTACGGGGCACGGAGCCGGGAATAATTTCAGATACCTTGCTATAAGCATGTTACTCCTACGGAGTATTAGAAGCTTAGTGTGAAAAAAATGCAAAGTACTCCGTAGGAGTAGCGTGTCTATAGCATAAACGGAAATAGAAATAGGGGGCTCCGTAGGTGCCTCGTATCTACGAGACCATGCTAAACGATTATTGCTGGTGTAGATCTATTTAGATAATGTTGTTTTGTTTGTTGATAATTAGATTGTTGCGGATTTTATTTTAGCCCTGTAGTGTTAAAATAGTACCCTCAAATTAACAATTTAACCCCTGCTTTTTGATATTTACCTAACCACAAACCCTGCTCATAACCAATCAAACTATGATAAGAAAATTACTGATTGTGTCCCTTTTGCTAAAGCCATTTATAAGCATAGCGCAGGGAAATAACACATCACCCATATTGCTGCAAATGCGCAATGGCAAAGTGTATTTTGATAACGTTTACGCCCTCAACCCAACCTTTAAAAAAGCCGACTTATACAACAAAGCCCAAAACTGGTTTAAAGGCGAGGAAAAAGCGATAACCACCGCCAACGAAAAGAAAGGCGAAATTATAGGCACCTATACAACCCGTGTAAACATAGGCACTACCGGCAACTATTATTTTGTGAGGGTTGTGGTTGATGTAATTGTTTACGATGCCACCTACGAGGTAAAAGTGTATGATGTTTACGAAAAGCCGATAGAAAAAGGCATCTCGAACGAATACTCGAAAATTGAATACCGCTGGTGGGATTTCAGGCGGGGTCACCCATGGTCGGGGGATGATGAGCCTTTGTTTAGGGGGATCAGCGCTGCTGTAGGTAGTGTGATGGATTCGCTTGGTAATGAAATGAATAAATAACCCGGTAAAGCATTTACAATGAAGAAATTTATATACTCCACGATGTTTTTTGTGCTGATGCTCTTGGCCGGTAACCTTGCATTTGCCCAGCAGCCACAATTTAAAGTATTGGCCTTGTACTCAACTGATGTTGAGAGCGACCACGTTGATTTTGCCATGGATGCCATGAAATTCTACGGTAAAATGGCCAAAGAAAAAAACTTTGTTTTTGATACCACCAGCAATTGGGGCGATTTGAACGACGATAAGCTGAAAGACTACCAGGTTGTGGTTTGGCTTAACGAGTTTCCGCATAACCAGGCACAGCGCAGCGCTTTTGAAAACTTTATGAATAACGGCGGGGCCTGGCTGGGCTTCCACGTGTCGGGCTATAATGATAAGTACACCAAATGGCCTTGGTTTGTGAACTTTTTGGGCGCTACGTTTTACAACAACAATTGGCCGCCGCTGCCTGCCAAAATGATTGTTGATGATAATACGCACCCCGTAACCAAAAGCCTGGGTAAAAGCTATGTAGCACCCATCAACGAGTGGTACGGCTGGAAACCCAACCCGCGCGATAGCAAGGACATTAAAGTACTGGTAACGCTCGATCCGGCAAACTATCCGCTGGGTAAAAAAGATATCATCCGCGATGGCGATATCCCGGTGGTATGGACAAACACCAAATACAAAATGCTATACATGAACATGGGTCACGGCGATTTGATATTTACCTCGCCCCAGCAAAACCAAATGTTTGAGGACGCATTGCTGTGGTTAGCTGCTAAAAAATAATACCGTTTTGATTTTTATAAAGTTTAAGATACCGGTTATAACCTAAAGTTTGAGAAGAGAGACTTTAACAACCGACACTCTTTAAACAACATAAAATGATTAAAACCCCGTTACTTTATGCCCTTGGCGTAGGGTTGCTTTGCAGCGCGCCTGCATTTGCCCAAACCGGCGGCAACACTTACCCGCTCGATCCGCTTTCGGCGGCCGAAATGAAAAAGGTTGTGCAGATACTGAAAGACAGTAAAACCACAACCGGCAAGGATATTTTTAATATCATTAACCTGAAAGAGCCGCCTAAAAGCGAAGTGCTTGCCTATAAACCCGGCGCACACACCCGGCGCGAGGCTTTTACCAGCTTTTATGATTACAACAAAAACGGCGTTACCGAAGCCGTGGTTGATCTGAATGCCGAAAAGGTGATCTCGGTTAAAAACATTCCCAATGTAATAGGGATGGGCCTCGAGGCCGATTCGGTGGCTAACACCATTGTACGGAAGGATAAAGCCTGGATAGCAGCTTTGAAAAAGCGCGGTATCTCAATCGATTCGGTAACGCACCGCAGCATTTTTGTGGGCGATATCGGCATTGCGCCAATTGGTCATAGGGAGCAGATGGTGATAGCAAGGCGTAAAAAGAACAATGTGGATATTGAGGGCTTGATGGCTTATACCGATTTCACTACTGGTAAAATCCTGAAGATAGTGGATGAAGCCAATGCTTTCAGCGATAAAACCGATCTGTATTACTTCAATAAAGATTCGGTTAAGGAAACGCTGCCTGCGCCAAAGCCGCTCATGATCACACAGCCCGATGGGCATACCTTTGCCGTTAACGGCCATGAAATTACCTGGCAAAACTGGAAACTGCGCTATGGGGTAGATAATCGTGAAGGTTTAGTGATTTACGATGTGCGTTTTAACGATAATGGTAAAGAACGTTCCATCATGTACCGCGGTTCGATGCCGGAGATGGTGGTACCTTATGGCTCGCCCGATTTGTTCCAGGCAACCTACAACTTTTTTGATGCAGGCGAATACCGTTTGGGTCAAGGCACAGCACAATCCCTAACCCCCGGTGCCGATGCGCCCGAGAACGCCGAGTATATGCCGGCCATCCTTCATCGCGAAAACGGCACACCTTTCCAGGTGGATAGAGCGGTGGCTGTTTATGAAGAATACGGCGGCGTGTTATGGCGTCATGGCACGGTATCGCGCAGGGCCACCAATCTGGTAATTAAATACTATACCATGATCGAGAACTACGATTATGCCTTCACCTGGCGGTTTAAGGAGGATGGCACTATCGACGTAGACATTGAGCTTACCGGTATTGTAGAAGTGAAGGGTGTACACCGCACCACCGAAATGAGCATGGGTATCAACAAGAATGATTATTCGTACCAGGGTCATTCGTTCGGCACATTGGTGCATAAGCATGTGGAAGCTATTAATCATCAGCACTTTTTTGTTTTCAGGCTGGATATGGATATCGACGGCGCGCAAAATAACAGTGTAATGGAAATGAACAGCAAAGCCGTGCCGCCGGGTAAGGATAATCCTTATCAAAACGCGTTTTATGTGGATGATACCATGTTTATGAACGAGAAGGAAGCCCAGCGCGATGTTAACTACCAAAGCGCCCGCAACTGGCACATAGTGAATAACAAGGAGATGAATGAATTTGGCGGCCACGTAGGTTATATGCTGATGCCGGGTGGACAGGCCAAAACTTTCGTACCGCAAACCTCGCTGCTGCGTAAAAAGGCAGGCTTTTTAAATCACCAGTTTTGGGTAACTCAGTATCATGAAAACGAAATTTATCCGGCAGGTAAATACCCCGCCAGTAACAAAGTTTACGATGGCCTGCCCGAGTGGACGGCCAAAAACCGGGAGATAGGCGATAACGATGTGGTGCTATGGTACGTGGCCGGCATCACGCATATTGTTCGCCCGGAAGAATGGCCGATCATGTCGGTACATCATATGGGTTTTACGCTGATGCCTTTTGGTTTCTTTTCCGGCAATCCAACCTACGGCAATAGCAACCCCGAGTTTATCAAACAACAATTTAAACCCGTGGAAAAGAAGCAGGTGGGTTCGGACATCGACCATCAATAAAACTTTTTTAATTGCTTTTTAGTTAAGCCCTGTTCGGCGCCGGAACAGGGCTTTTTCTATTTTGATAAGTCTAATCCGGTTTTAATAATGACTTGACAATTTTATGACGGATTTAATTAGAAATTAAAAAACCTTTTTTAATTATACTGCGTTTTACCTTAATACATCTCATCTAATATCTACGCTATATGAAATCTATTTTGGTAATCCACAACCTTAAAAGTGAGAGCCGGAACGCCCTTGCTTACGCGAGCGAATTAAGTGAAAAATTGAACGTTAAGGTTGTTGTTACCTACACGGTCCCCGAATCACGCAGCTTATCTGCGCAGCAAACGGTTCCCGAAGATAGTTTTTTGCATGATGAGGTAAACGTTCATGAACATAATCACGTAGCTGATCATGTCATTTCCCTAAGCTACATCGATACGCTCGGCATGTCTATCCATGAGCTAACGGTTAAATACGATACCGGGATCATAATAAAAGGAGTTTCGGGCACGGCGCAGGCCATCAACGAAGAACTTAAGACAATTTTACATCACACCAGCTGCCCGGTGCTGGCGGTTCCGGAGGATGTGAACTTTAGTCTGCGTAATATAGGGTATTTAACCGATCTAAGGTTTGCTAAAAAGAACATCACTTGTTTTATCAACCAGTTTACTTCATCAACCAATACAAAAGCAAAGCTATTTAACGTGGCCGAGCTAGGCGTACCCCATATGCACGATGCTTATGCACAAACTGTTTTTGCGCAATCATTTGGCAACTACAATCTCGGCCTGATGAATATCAGGGAAAGGGAGGTTGCCAAAACCATCGATGTATTGACCAATATTATGCAGGTTGATCTGTTTGTGCTGAGCAACCGCAGTTCGCAATTAAACGCCGTTTGGGAACATTATGATGCGCATGCCGGGCAACCGCACGCGCATTTTCCGGTTTTGATATTTCCTTGTTAATCATCAAATTTCTCTGCTGACACACTGTTGTCATTACACCTCAACACATTTGTATGAAAAAATGCGTTAAGGTATGAACAGGGCCGACAGGTTACTTAAACTATTGGTATTGCTGCAAAGCAGAGATGTGGTAAGCATCGACCTGCTGAAACAGCATTTCAATATCAGTAGCCATGTTGCCTACCAGGATCTGGAAGCGCTAAAAGAACTGAAAATAGTGGTAACTTTTGAAGCTGAAAAAGGTTGTTTTGTGTTGGTGGGGAGTTGCCCATCGCCGTTAAAGGATAAAGAAATTGTATCAAAGCCGATGATGATCTTGCCTCCGGCTATTAAAAATGAGGTGTTATCGATTATATCCCAGGAAAATAACCCTTCCTAATTTCTTTACTCACCCCGACATCGCTGCGCGTAAAGAAGGGATTGTTTGTTTCTTTATTTTTCCTACCCTCTTTGCGGCTTGCCGGAGAGAGGGTGGTCCGGCGAAGCGTAGATCGGGTGAGCAGATTCTGCGATATCATCAAAACTCCTCATCATAATTAACCTTATCATTCTTCAATCTCACATAGTCAACAGCCCCGGTTCCCTCAAAGCGGTAAAGCACTCCGATAATCTTTGCCCTGTCAATCTTCTTATCAATGGTATAAACCAGTTTGTTGTTCACAAAAACTTTGGCCTTGCCCGCATGTGATGTTATTTTTAGCGGGATATAATCACCAAAATCAACCCCGAACATGGATAGATCAGTTTGCTTGCCCGATACCTGGTAGCCGGCAAAGTACATATCAAGGTTGGACACGCAGCCTTTGGTGCCAAAAGGGATCCACATCGCAGTACCTTTGCACAAAATATAAACCGTGCTTTGCTGGCAGGCGGCAGCGCCTTCGTTGTAGTTATTTTTGATAGCCGTTTCGAAGGTGAAATCATCACTGTAGATCTCGCCGAAATCATCCACGTTGGTATAAATTACATGCGGTGGGTTGGGCTGCATGTTGATGTTCCGCTCTTCAATTCTTTGTTGGGGGAGGGAAAGTTTTCCATCAGCTATAGCATCTTCTTTTTTATAATATACGGGTACAGGATCCCGCTCAACCACGGGTAGCCAGCCGTTTGATTTGATGAGCAGCTCGTGCTGTTTTACAATGCGGCCGCCTACTATCAGCTTGGCAAAATAAAAATCGGGAAAGTAATAGATGGAAGTATGCTGATGCCCGTTTTTGGAAACGTTAACCCGCAGGTGCCTGTCCCATGATTGTTGTATCGCTACCGAATCATACGGTGCTTTGCGGGCATCATAATTAAACACAACCGTATTGGGCAAGCCCGATGTAACCACCGTTTTGCTATTGAACGAATAATCGCTGTCGCGGATAACCGGTGCCGGTTTAGGGTGCTCCACTCTTGATGCTATAATGATTACCAGCAGCAATACGGCAAGTGTTAGTATTCCTAATGTAAGCGGTTTGGATAATGAGCGTTTCTTTCGCTGTTTGTTGGAGACCGGAGGCTGCTCATCCCCGGGTAATTGCTGCGGCGCGGCAAACTGACTGCTGAAAACCCGGTAATTTTCGTACCCCAGAAATTGCACCAGGGTATCCATGGTATAGGTATTGGGCAGGCTGTTATACTTTACCTTTCCCCAAATACGCTTAAGCGTTACATGGCTTATTGATGCACCGGTTTTTTCCTGGATCTTGTCGCTCAGGTTAATAAAATCCTGGTTGGTCCAGCTGTCGCTGTCGCCCCAGCCGGTAAAAGTTTGGTACTGTTTTATCAGCTCGGCTATCAATAAATCTTGTACAGGCATATCCATTGGTTAAAAATAGCTGATAAAGCGGTTCAATTTTTATTTGTACCGGCTTGTACCAACTTGTACAGGCTATGAATTGCACCACGGGCGGTTGCTTCCTTAATTTTACCTGCAATTCAAAATTAAACCTAAATATACCAAACGTAATTCACAATGAAACAGGCAGCTAAAGTAAGCGCATATATTTATGCAACGGTAATGTTCATTTTCGGGATCCAGCATTTTATGTATGCAGATTTTGTAGCCACACTGGTACCAGGATGGATCCCATTTCATTTGTTCTGGGTGTACTTTACAGCGCTTGCCCTTATGTCATCGGCAGTGAGTATTTATATCGGTATATGCGCCAAATGGGGTTGTTTGCTGTTAGCATGCATGATATGGGTTTTTATTTTAACCATCCATATCCCGCTGCTTATCAACAGTCATTTTGATGGCGGTAAAATAACCAATGCACTTAAAGATACCGGTTTGGCCAGCTGCGCTTTTATTTTGGCCTGGATCTATCAGCAGGAAGGGATTAAATAACAACCGTTTGCTTGTAACATAACGTAGGTTATTGTCGTCTCTATATCATCAAAACCCGCCTTATGAAACTGAATTTGAAATACAGGTTGCCTTTGTTTATGATGGGTGTTTTATGCACCGCATCTGTCTTAGCACAAAATAATAAGGCAGCCAATATTGATACGCTGATGCGCCGTGCTAACCGGCTTGGTATGTTTAACGGCAATGTGCTGGTGGCCGATCACGGCAAAGTGATTTATAAAGCCGCCTTAGGTTATGCCGATGCCTCCAAAACTACCAAACTTACCGAGGCCTACCGTTTTCATATCGGCTCGATAGCCAAAGAGTTTAATGCCGTTGGCATCATGATGCTGCAACAAAAGGGTAAGCTTAGCCTGGACGATAAATTATCCAAATACCTGCCCGAACTACCGGCCTGGGCCGACTCGATGAGCATCATTAACCTGCTGCAATACACCAGCGGCCTACCTGATGTTCAATGGAAAACGGTTAAAAGCGATGCCGATAATATGGCCGATTTAATGAAGATAGCTCAGCTTAATTCTGTACCGGGTAAAAAATATAACTACAACAATAACAATGTGTTTTTACAGCGCCGCGTTATCGAAAAAATAACCGGCATAAGCTT
Organism: Mucilaginibacter celer; assembly: GCF_003576455.2. Lineage (NCBI taxonomy): Bacteria > Pseudomonadati > Bacteroidota > Sphingobacteriia > Sphingobacteriales > Sphingobacteriaceae > Mucilaginibacter > Mucilaginibacter celer. The sequence continues at coordinate 2,656,060 of NZ_CP032869.1, read as the reverse complement.
TAAACAGTTTGTTGAAGATGATGAATTGAAGCCGGCCGGGATGAATACCGCTGTTATCGATCCCACAGAAAAAGATGCCTTAGTGGCGCATGCTTATGATAACAAAGGTAACGCCGATCCGTTTTTTTACCCCATCTCGGGCTGGACGGCTTTAACACTTGATGATTTTTATGCCTGGGCAAATGCCATAGACAAATTTAAACTGATTAATCCGGTTGCTACCCGCGAGATCATTAACGGTATAGGCCCAAACAGGCAATCGGGGCTTGGCGGCGGGAGTATGGATGAGGACAAAATGATCAGTCACATACATGATGGCACCAGTATGAATTACCAGGCACTGCTGGTAAGTAAAGCGCCCGCGGGGATTACCGTTATCCTGATGACCAATAACAAACAAGGTAACCTTTACGCCATCGACAGATCGATAGAGGCAATTTTAGATGGGAAGCCTTATGCCCAGATCAGGAAATCGTTTGTAGACGAGTTCAGCACCAAAATCGATTCGCTTAACGGTGCACAGATCCTTGCTTTTTACAACGATGTTAAGGCCAAACACCGGGATGAGTACAGCTTTGACGGCGAAGACACGCTTAACGAGTTAGGTTACCACTTAATGGGCAGCAAACGCCTGGCCGATGCCATTATGGTTTTTGAATTCAACACAAAATTATTTCCAAACTCAGGCAACGTTTTTGATAGTTTGGGCGAAGCATATTATAACCAGGGTAATAAACCGTTAGCGCTGCTCAACTATAAAAAATCATTGCAGCTCGACCCGACAAACGATAACGCAAAAAAGATCATCACTGAATTGGATAAATAGGAGGGTTTGCCAAAATAAGGGGAATTGGCAAACCGATTTTCACAGATATACTTTTCCAACTCCTGTATATCCGCCTGTTTATGCCGGTTTGCTTGTGCAAGCCGGCCAACGGGCAAATAATAAAACGATTACCAATACCAACAAAGAGCGGGGCGGGCCACATAGTGGTTTGCCTTTTTTATGCTTGCGTCAAAAATAATTAACCTAATATTTGTTTCGTACGAAAAGTTTTCTACCTTTGAGTTGTTATGAGCGAGAAAGAGCAAAACAGGCAAATTGAACCAACCAAATCCGAGCTGGAAATACTGCAGGTACTGTGGGATAAAGGCCCTTCAACAGTGCGTGCCGTAAACGATGAATTACTGAAGCAAAAGGATGTAAACTATACAACCACGCTGAAACTGATGCAGATTATGGCCGATAAGGGCATCCTGAACCGCGATGAAAGCCAGATGAAGCACATTTACAGCGTTGCCGAAGAAGAGCAGAAAACCAAAGCCCATTTGCTGGATAAGTTTGTGGATACGATGTACAAAGGCTCGGCAAGCAAGCTGGTGATGCAGTTGCTGGGCAACAAAAAAACATCCGATCAGGAATTACAGGAGATAAAAGAGATTCTCAAAAAACTGGAGGAATAGGCGTTAACCTAAAAAAATATCGGTTATGGAATTTTCACTGTTAAATATGATGCCCGGCAACCTTGCAGAGGCGCTTTGTGCAACGCTGCTGCACTCGTTATGGGAAGGTTTGGCACTTTCGTTACTGGCTGGTGCTGTTATGGTGAGTACAAAAAACACATCGGCTGCAAAACGGTACAATATGCTTATCGGGTTGATGCTGGTGTTTACCGTAGCTGTCGCGGTTACTTTTGCTGTTTTATACCAGGGTAAGCCGGTTAGTGTACAAAGCATAGCAGCAACAGATGGGAATGCCCCGGTTAATAATATCGTAAATCAGGCCGTCGTAACCAGGCAAACTTCATTTATAGCAAATGCCGGTACATATTTAAATAACCATGCTGCCGGTATTGTATTGGTTTGGCTGTTGATAGTTAGCGCACGTTGCCTGCAGCTGCTAACCGGTTTGCACGGTTTGTATCATTTAAAACGTAAATCTGTTTTTGCTGTAGATGAAAGCTGGGAGCGCTACGTATCGGCCATGGCGGCAAGGATGGGCATCCCCGGTATTGTGCATATCGCCGGGTCGGGGCTGGCGAAGGTGCCTATGGTAATAGGGCATCTTAAACCTTTAATATTATTGCCGGTTGGCTTGTTAACTGCTTTACCGCCTGCCGAGGTTGAAGCGATACTGGTGCACGAGCTGGCCCATATCCGCAGGCGCGATTACCTGGTTAATTTATTGCAAAGCCTGCTGGAGATTGTGTTTTTCTTTAACCCTGCCGTGCTCTGGCTTTCAGCATTGATCCGCACTGAGCGCGAAAATTGCTGTGATGATATTGCTGTATCGCAAACCAGCAGTAAGGTAAATTATATCCGGGCGCTGGTATCCTGCCAGCAGTACCGGCAATCGGCACCGGCTTTTGCCATGGCTATAAAGGATAAGGAAGGTCATTTATTAAGCAGGGTAAAGCGCATGGTATCGGGCAATAACCAATCATTAAGCCTGCGTGAGCGGTCGTTGCTTGGTGTTGTGTTGCTGGCAGCTATGCTTTTCACCGCCGCTTTTACCAATGCTGCCGGTATTAACGGCATGGTAGTTAAAGCCACTCAGCTGATAAAAAAGGAGATGCCGGTAAAAAAACAGAACGCCAAACTCACTATGGAAACTCATGATACTTTAAGCAGGAGAGCATCGCTTTTGCAGCCGGTAATTAATGACGATACCATAAAAAAAGCCCGCGAAAAAGAAGCCGCAGATACGCTTAAAAAACTGGTTACACAGGATTCAATAACCCAAATAAATAGGCTCGGTAAACTAAAAGGATCATTAGGATCGATGACGGGCAATAACGAAAAAAGCCTATCCGAAATGAAGCGGCTGGCCAAAATGGATTCGATAAACCTTGCCGAACGGTTTAAGCAACTGCAGGCTGTAAAAAATAACGACCCGGCTTACAAAGCGCGTACAGCTGAATATAAGGCATCTACAACAGGCTATCAGCAATCGGCATATAAAGATTATAATAAGCCTTATGAACCATCAAAAGAACCTACCATAGGGGATAAGGTAACCGAAGAGTTGATAAAGGACGGTCTCGCTGCTGAAAATTCGCCCAGCCTTTCTTTTAAACTCAGCGAAAAGGAGATGATCATCAACGGAAAGAAACAGCCCGATGAGATTTTTCAAAAATACAAAGCCAAATTTGTACCACCGCTTACAGGCAAAAACGGATGGACCTTATATCATAACTACGATACCGATACCCAAACAAAGCCTTAGCAAATAACAGCTTAAAACAATAATCAAATTTATTATCACCGGCGTGCTTTGTTTTCAAGGTAACATGGGATTTCTATGCTCAAAAAAACATGCATAACCGGGGTTAATACTTAATAAAATAGCAAATCAAAAACCAAAACAATCGTCAATAAAAAGCTTTAGGCTTTATGCATTTGGCTTTTAGCTTCAAAAGTTAACACCTAATTATCCATACTCATATGAAATTAAAAATTGCTGCTTTTTTTGCGGCCTGGCTTTGTATTGCCCAAACTTTTGTAAAAGCCCAAAGCAATATTGCCATCAGCGGAAAAATAACAAATACAGAAGGGCAGGCACTTGAAGGTGCCACCATATATTTAAAAACCGTATCCGATTCGGTGCTGATTAAAACCGCAATATCCGGTGCCGATGGTAGTTACCAGTTAGTGCAGCTTAAAAAAGGTAACTACAGGTTGTATGTTACCATGATTGGTTTTGCTGCCTATAAAAGCCCGCCGATATTGTTGGAGCAAAGTATCGTGGGGCAGGCTATCAGCCTGCAAAAAAGTGGCACTGCGTTAAAGGAGGTTATTGTTACAGCGCAAAAACCGTTGATTGAGCACCAGGTTGATCGTACGGTGGTTAATGTTGATGCGCTGATCAGCAATGCAGGTTCAACAGCTATGGATGTGCTTGAAAAATCGCCCGGGGTAATTGTAGATCAGAATGGAGCCATTAGTTTGAAAGGAAAAAACGGTGTAAAAATTTTTATAGATGATAAGCCGACTTACTTATCAGGTGCCGATCTCGAAAATTATCTGCGCTCGCTCTCTGCATCCACTATCGACCAGGTAGAACTGATGACCAACCCGCCCGCAAAATACGATGCGGCAGGGAACGGCGGGGTTATCAATATCCGCTTAAAAAAGAATAAAGCTAAAGGTTTTAATGGCGGACTTAACCTAAGCTACTCGCAGGGTCGTTTTGGCAAAACCAACAACAGCTTCAATTTTAATTACCGCAATAATAAATTCAATGTATTCGGTAATATAAGTTACAGCACGGTTAATAGTTTTAACGATCTGGATATCAACCGTCATTTTTTAAATGCCGATGGCAGCATTGCGTCCAACTTTTTGCAAAACTCTTATATCCGCCATACAGGCCAAAGCTATAACAGCAAAATTGGTGTGGATTATTATGCATCGGATAAAAACACTTTTGGCATTAATTTAACCGGCCTGATCAATCCCGCGGAGGACAGAACGCTTAATACCAGCAGGTTGCTCAATGCTTCGGATGTATTGGATAGCACTATAGTAGCTATTAACCGCGAGCACAGCCGGTTGAAAAACGGGGGCATCAACCTTAACTTCCGCCACCAATATGATAAAAAGGGGCGGGAGCTAAGCTTTGATCTGGATTACCTGGTTTATCATACCGTCGATGAGCAAAGTTTTGATAATACAACGTATCTGCCCAATGGCGCTGATATTAATCACGATTTGCTAACCGGTAACCTGCCGTCTAACATCGATATCTATTCGGCTAAAACAGATTATACGCATCCGCTGGCAGGCGGTTTTAAATTGGCAGCCGGGTTAAAAGCAAGCTATACCAAAACCAATAATATTGCCGATTATTTTTATACTACAGATGGGCTTACGACGCCCGATTATGGTAAAACCAATCATTTTATCTACAAGGAAAATATAAACGCTGCATATTTAAATCTGAATAAGGATTGGAAACGGGTTTCGCTCCAGGCGGGTTTAAGATTTGAAAACACCTCGTCAGACGGGCACCAGCTTGGTAATATTCAGAAACCCGATTCTGTTTTTAAACGTAACTACAACGGCTTGTTCCCAACGTTATATGTGCAGTACAAATTGGATACGGCAGGCAATCAAACCATCAATATCAACTACGGCAGGCGGATTGACAGGCCTTATTACCAGGATCTGAACCCGTTTTTATCACCTTTGGATAAGTTTACCTATTATACCGGCAACCCTTTCCTCAAGCCCTCATATACTAACAGTATCGAACTTTCGCATACCTGGAAAAACATAACAACAACGCTTAGCTACAGCAAAACAAAGGATGAAGTGAATGAAACCATCGAAATTGTGGATGGCATTTATTACAGCAGGCCGGGTAATATCGGCAGTAAGGTGATAAAGAGTATTTCGGTTGACGCCGGTTTCGACCCTACAAAATGGCTTAATATCCATTTTTACGGGCATGTAATGAATATGCACACCATCAGCGCCTTTTATACAGGTACCTTAAACACACAGGGAACCTATTATTTTATCAGGCCGGTGTTCCAGTTTAAAATACCGCAGAATTGGACGCTGCAGCTTGACGGAGGCTATCAAAGCAGCGTTACCGATGCCCAGTTCGTAACCAGGGGCATGGGTAAAATCAATACGGCGGTGTCAAAAAAAATCTCGGCATCAACAACGCTTAAACTGGTAGTAAATGATGTGTTTCGCAATTTTATAAGCGGGGGAGATATCAATAACCTGGCCAATACGCAGGCCAACTACCGCAACATAAGGGATAGCCGCACTACGGTTTTATCATTGAGCTACCGTTTTGGCAAAGCTATGGCCGATCAGCGGAAGCATAATAGCAATGGCGCCGAAAGCGAACAGAATAGGGTGAAAAATTGAGCCGGTTACATAAAGGGGAATATTTTTAAAATGACGGGCTAACACGAGGCACCTACGGAGCCAAAAAAATGTTTATGTTTTGGCTATAAACACGATACTCCTACGGAGTTTTAAAAAGTATGCTTAACACCCCGGAGGGGTATCGTGTTTATAGCAATTTACAATCCGTAAATTCGGCTCCGTAGGTGCCTCGTGCTTTGATCGCTATGTTTCGGGCGATAGGCTCCCGTTTCAGATTTATCAAACTTTAAATTATTATTGTTGTTAGGGGATAAAACCCTTGCTTGGTTAAGCATCCCCGGCTCAAAAACTTATTGTATTTTGAACTGGCATATTTAAAAAGATGATTTAACTTTAGCCTGTTTCAAAGCCGGTACCTTGTACCCGGTTTTGGAACGCAACCGAACCCGATAAACTGAAAATACGTACCAATATGCAGGAATTAGACCCTACCATTCTCGCCAAAGCCAATTCATGGCTCGAAGGAAATTATGACGCTGATGTAAAACAGCAAATTCAAAAATTAATTGACGATAAAGCGTATACCGAATTAACCGATTCGTTTTACCGCGACCTGGAGTTTGGTACCGGTGGTTTGCGTGGCATTATGGGCCCGGGCTCAAACCGTATTAACAAATACACCATTGGCGCAGCCACCCAGGGTTTGGCCAACTACCTGAAAAAAACCTACCCCGGCGAAAAAATTAAAGTTGCCATTGCGCATGACAGCCGTAACAATGCCGATTTCTTTTCAACCATCACTGCCGAAGTATTTTCGGCCAATGATATTTACGTGTATTTTTTCAAAGCCCTGCGCCCAACGCCCGAGCTTTCGTTTGCCGTGCGCCAGCTGGGTTGTAAAAGCGGTGTAATGCTTACCGCATCGCACAATCCTAAAGAGTACAATGGTTACAAAGCCTACGGCGCCGATGGCGGCCAGTTTGTAGCCCCGCATGATAAAGCCGTAATGGACGAGGTAGCCGCCATCAGCAGCATCGACGAAATTAAATTTACCCGTGTTGACGCCAACATCGAAGAAATAGGAGAAGACATCGACGAGCTTTACCTGAGCAAAATTGTTGAGTTATCAGTTTCGCCGGAGGCTATCCAACGTCAAAAAGATCTTAAAATCGTTTACTCGCCAATTCACGGTACCGGTATCACTTTAACTCCGCAAGCTTTAAAACGCTTTGGTTTTGAGAATGTGATTTTGGTTGAAGAGCAAATTACTCCGGATGGCAACTTCCCAACAGTAATTTATCCAAACCCCGAAGAAAAAGAGGCTTTAACCCTGGCCCTTAAAAAAGCACAGGAAACCGATGCCGACCTGGTACTGGCAACCGACCCTGATGCCGACCGTGTAGGCATCGCCGTAAAAAACACCGATGGCGAGTTTATATTGCTTAACGGCAACCAAACCGGCGCTATGCTCATCAATTACCTGTTAAGCGCCTGGGAAGATAAAGGCAAACTAACCGGTAAAGAATATATTGTTAAAACAATTGTTACCACCAACCTTATTGAGCGCATTGCCGAAGCCAAAAATGTAACCTATTATAACACACTTACCGGCTTTAAATACATCGGCGAACTGATGACCCATTTTGAAGGCAAGCAAACCTTTATAGGCGGCGGTGAAGAAAGCTACGGCTACCTTGTTGGCGAACTGGTGAGAGATAAAGATGCCGTGGTATCGAGCGCATTTATTGCCGAGATGACTGCTTATTACAAAGATAAAGGCAGCAGCCTTTTCGAAGCCCTGCTCGAAACCTATGTACAATATGGTTTCTACAAAGAGAAACTGATCTCCTTAACCAAAAAAGGTAAAACCGGTGCTGAGGAAATTAAAGAGATGATGGAGAAATTCCGCACCAATCCTCCGGCTACCTTAGGCGGATCAAAAGTGGCTACCCTGAAAGATTATGAAAAAGGGATTGAGACTGATCTGGCTGCTAATACTACTAAACCTATTGAATTGCCTGCATCAGATGTATTGCAGTTTATTACCGAAGATGGCAGCATTATTTCGGCCCGCCCGTCAGGTACCGAGCCTAAAATTAAATTTTACTGCAGCGTAAACGGTAAACTGGAGAGCAAAGAGGCTTATGCTGAAACAGATAAGCAGCTTGATGCCAAAATAGCTTCTATTATGCAGGATTTGGGCGTTTAATTGAAAAACGCCATCAATAAAAAAAATCCCATCGCGTTTATTAACCGATGGGATTTTTTATTGCAAAAGTAAATTGAATTTACATGGTTTTTCTTGGGCGTCGTGGCCTGTCGGACGGCGCCCCTGAAGCTCCGCCACCATTGTTATTATTGTTTGATGATCTGTAGCCTCCTCCGTTGCTACTACCACGATCATAACCTCCACCGCTATTATTACCATAGCTGCGCGGACCGGAACTATTGCCGCGGTTGGTATTGCCATACCCGCCGCCGAATGATTTACGTGGGGGAGGTGTTTTCTTTACAAAGTCATCGTTTATTTTCACGCTTAGCACACGGTCGGCCATCTGCATACCGTCAAGGGCAATCACGGCGTTTTCGGCACCGGTTCTGTCCTTCATTTCCAGGAATGCATAACCCTTGCAAATGCGGGTTTTTTTATCGCGTACAATTTTTATGGTTTCCACATCGCCATGCGGACCTATCATTTTAACAATTTCCAGTTCGGTCATTTCCAGTGGAAATCCGCCGACAAATAATTTGACCATTTATAAAATTAAGATTTAAGATGATAGAAAACCACCGGATGCAAATTTCGTTTCATTTTTTTTAAATTAAAGGATGTTTTTACCTTAAAAGCAAAGTTTATTTTCACTTTTTGCCAATTTACAACATTATTAGTATTACAGGCGGGCGTTTTGTGCCATCAGTACAATGCAGATAACGATTGGGTAGACGCTTTGGCAATCCGGTTTGTTTTATCTGCGGCTATCACATTTTCAAGTTCCTTGCTTGTAAATATCGCCACACCCAAATCTGCTTTCACCTCATACCGTAACGTTAAACTCAGGCGGCTGGTATCCCAGTTGTAAATATCGGCATAAGCATCCGGTCGGGAAGTAAAAGGGCCATAGGCATCTAAAAAATTACTCAGTACTTTATAGGCGTCCTTTATTTTAAAAAACAGGTATATATTCACTATTTTATCCCGGTAAGTGCGCAGGCCTATAGCATCTAACGATAAGCTATCGCCAAGTGCCAGCAGGTTTTCATCGTGGTATTGATACTTCAGGCAACTATCGGGATCCATGCTGCTGTCACCGTCAAGATAGCTGAGGTTTTGAGAAGGGAGTTCTGTAATGCTGCTGCCGAGAAGCAGGTTCCCGATGCCATTGCTTTGTTTCAGATATTCCACAGAACCTGCTTTTAACGATTGCGACCAGCCAAAGGATGGAGAAAGACAAATTATTGCTGAAAGCACCAGGCTTAAAAGCCCGGAAACTGATGAGTTGTGGTGTATTTTCATATTCAGGGTATTTGAGTATGAAAACACAAGGCAGATGCCATAAATAGCTATTTGTTAACTTTTATTTAATTTTTGATTTTACTGGTTTATTAATATCAATTTATTAATAATCATTGTTGTTTACCCCCCTGTTTTTTGTATCAAAAATTAAACAGCGTATACTTTTTATTACGCCGTATACACTAATGGTTAACATACTTTCATAATTTAATATTCGGCGAAGATTAATTCCGGGAAATTAGTGTGTCTGATACCCTGCATGTTTAAAAACAAATCGGGCATAAAACGTATTAGCAATGCTTGTAATGTATATATTTGATTATATAAACCGGGATTAAGCAACGCTTACCACTTTCTTACAGCTGTTAAAACTAAAATGAGATACTTTTTCTGCCTGTTATTTTCGTTAGTTAGTATTTGTGCAAATGCTTTTACCGATACCAATAAGTTACTGGAGGAGTTAAAGAATGAAATAGCTAAGAAACCAGGTTACGACGATGCCAAAGAGTTAAGAATCAAAAAAATAAAAAACTCGCTTAATACTCTTTCATTAACGGATTATGACACCCGCTTTGATGCATGGGATAAATTATATACCGAGTACAAATCGTACCAGTTTGATTCGGCCTATGTTTATGTGGATAAAATGATTTTGCTGAGCAAGGTAACCGGCAACAAACCCAAAGAATATCATAGCTATGTGAAAATGGCGTTTATCCTGCTTTCATCGGGCATGTTTAACGAAACTTTTGATTACCTGCGTAAGGTTAATGTGCAGGCGCTCAGTAATGCAGATAAAGTTGATTATTACTTTTTTTTAGGGCGATGTTACTACGATCTCGCAAATTATAACAACGACCGGTACTTTAGTCCCGGTTATGTTGAGGCCGGTAATAAAAGTATCGATTCGGCGATAGCTTATTGTGGTACAGATCATATTTCCCGCACGTACCTCATTGGCTTGCAAGGATTTCACAAAAAGGACTTTAAAGAGGGCAGGGCCAGGTTTGCCGAACTACTGAAACCCAATATGCCTATCTCCATGCATTTAAGAGCAATGGTGTCGTGTACCTTTGGTTTAATCGATTTGGAAGATGGGCGCAGTGATGATGCGCTTGACTTGATGATCCAGTCTGCTATCGCCGACATCAAGTCGTCCACGCGTGAAAACATGGCCATACACAGCGTGGCGGAAATTCTTTACAAAAAAGGCGATATAAAGGATGCATATGATTTTATACAAATTGCAAAAGCCGATGCCGATTTTTATGGTGCCCGGCAACGCAAAATTAGGATAGCGGCCATTTTACCGCTCATAGCAGCGGCCGAACTGGATAACACTGAACATCAAAAAAACAGGTTCCTGATTTTCCTGATCATCATCACGCTGCTGGCTATACTGGTTGTATTTTTCCTGGTGATGATAGCCAAGCAGTTGAAAAAGCTTAAAATTAAAGAGGGGATAATAGAGGCTAAAAACATCCAACTAAATGTTATTAACGGCAAGCTTATTGAAGATGCCCGGATCAAGGAAGAATACATCGGCCAGTTTTTTAAGGCCATTTCAGGTTATATCGTTAAACTCGAAAATTTAAAGATCTCGATAGATGCCAAGCTGTCGATGAAAAAGTATGATGCCATCCATACCTTTGTGGATAACATCGATATTAAAAAAGAGCGCGAAAGTTTGTACTATAGCTTCGATCATATCTTCCTTAAAATTTTCCCAAACTTTATAACCGTTTTCAATAGCCTTTTTGCCGAGAAGGATCAGATCTGGCCAGAGGAAGACGAAGTATTAAATACCGATCTCAGGATATTTGCCCTTATAAGAATGGGTATTGCCGACAACGAAACTATAGCCAAAATACTGGAGTATTCGGTTAATACCATCTACGTTTATAAAATGCGCATCAAGGCCAAATCGCTGCACCCCGAGCATTTTGAGCAACGCATTATGGATATCAAGGCTTTTGATTACGATTAAGTATTTTATGATATACTGATTGCTTATGAAGCCTCCGAAAATTGAATTTCAAGAGGCTTTTTTGCGTTTAAAAGTATCATAATCAGTTAAAAAAAGCTTATATTTTTCATGTTCGATTTAAATGCAATTTATTGTAAATCAGATATTTGATTTTTAAAAACATCGAAAAAATTTATAAAAATATTAAAATAAGCCGTTTTCACCTTTGCTAACCGTTGCAGGTGTTTTTCTGATGGGATTTATAAGTAAATTGCATCAGATTTTAACATGTAATAATTGTAAACCGTTACATTTTCAAACAACCAGTTTTATCATTCACCTGCATCCCGTACTAATCCGCTTAATCTGTTTGGTACCCGGAACGCTGTTGATGGCATTTATGCTTATAGGGTATATTATATATTGATGATATATGAAACCAAATATGCGGCTGTTCGTTTAAATTAAAGGAGCGCATTTAAAGCGTGTTAAAACCTAAAGCCAAACAACAAACCAATTTCAACTAAATCTCAAGTTTTATGCAAATTAAACATTTACTCAGTGTGTGTTTCTTTGCTGTTTTTTGCTTTATGATGCAGCCGGCCCTGGCGCAAAATAAAGTGATAACCGGTAAAGTGACCGACAAAAAGGATGGCTCCCCTTTAATAGGAGTATCAGTGGTAACTGCTGTAGGCGCACAAGGTGGGGCTATAACAGCTACCGACGGATCGTACAAAATCTCGGTTCCGGCAAGCGCCACGAGCCTTACGTTTACCTATGTAGGTTTTTTAAATGTAACCGTACCCATCAACGGGCGCTCGTCTATCGACGTGCAAATGTCAGAAGCTAACCGTGCCCTGAACGAAGTTGTGGTAATTGGTTACGGTACGCAAAAGGTTAAGGATGCAACCGGTTCGGTAGCTACCTTAGGTTCAAAGGATTTTAACAAAGGTGTTATTGCCACTCCCGAGCAATTGTTACAAGGCCGTATAGCTGGTGTTCAGGTAACCCCGGCAAGCGGTGAGCCCGGTGCTGGTGCTACCATTAACATCCGTGGTGCAAGCTCAATCAGATCGGGTACCAGTCCGCTATATGTAGTGGATGGTGTGCCTTTGGATAATGGCGGTACTTCGGGCGGTTTTGATAGCGGCGCAGGTAGTTCATCGGCCCGTAACCCATTGGCCTTTATCAACCCTGCGGATATCGAAAACATTTCGGTTTTGAAAGACGCTTCGGCATCTGCAATCTACGGTTCGCGTGGTGCCAATGGTGTAATCCTCATCACCACTAAAAAAGGCAGAAAAGGGCAGGGTATCCAGTTTGGCGCAAGCACCAGTATTGCCAATGCAGCAAAAAGGTACGACTTGCTTGACCGTGATGCTTTCTTAAAAGGCGTAGCCAGTGTAGGTTCAAACGCAGGCCCTATTTCGGCAGGCGGCGTTGATTACGGTGCCAATACCGATTGGCAAAAACAAGTGTTTCGCAGCGCTGTATCGCAAAACTATAACTTGGGCTTTGGCGGCGGTAACAATACCGGCAGCTATAGGGCAACCGTATCGTACGACGATCAGCAGGGTATCATTAAAAGGAGCGAGTTGAAACGCTTCTCGGCCCGTATCAATGCTTCGCAATCGTTTTTAAACGGTCGTTTAAAATTCGATTTGCAATCATTATTCTCTAACGTAAAAGACAGGTTTGCTCCAATTACAAACAACGCCGGTTTTAACGGTAGTTTGATTGGTGCCATGATTCAAACCAACCCAACCATCCCGGTATATGATGCGCAGGGCAGATACTTTGATATTAATGGTTATGAAAACGGCTTCCCTAAAGGTAACAGCTTCCGTAACCCGGTTTCGTTACTTAACCAGATAGACGATACTGATAATATCAAACGCTACCTGAACAACTTAACCATGACCTTAAAGCTGTTTGAAGGCTTATCATACAAAGGCAATATCGGTGCAGACATCTCGAGGGGACAAAGGGAAACCTATTACGACTCGAAAGTTGTAGGTTTTACCGATGAAGCCAATATCGGCGATTTTAAGGTGCCGCCTGCAACAGGCAACGGCCGTGGTATTTTGGTACATAATAAGCTTACCAATATCACTACCGAGCATACTTTAAACTATGACAAAAAATGGAGTGATAACAGCGCTTTAACAGCCCTGGTAGGTTATTCATACCAAACTTTCAAAAACTTTAACAGGGGTAACCTGGCATGGGGTACACCAACTCCCGGCGACTTTTTGCATGATTTTAACCAGTTTAAAAATCACATGCCGCATGATTTTAGTAACCGTAACGGTTTGGATAGTAGCAGCTACAAACTGCAGTCGTATTTTGCACGTGCACAGTACACCTACAAAGACCGCTATATTATCACCGGTACTATCAGGAGAGACGGTTCATCGCGTTTTGGTGAAAACCACCACTACGCAAACTTCCCGGCAGCAGCGTTTAAATGGCGCATCAGCCAGGAAAGCTTTGGCCCTAAAGGCATATTTGATGATTTAAGTCTGCGTTTAAACTGGGGTAAAACCGGTAACCAGGATTTCCCTTCTTACGCTTCAAAAAGGCTTAGGCAAACCAATTATGCCGGTACTGCAAACTCGCAGTTAAACGCCGAAAATCCTGATTTGAAATGGGAAACACAAACCGCCTACGGTGCAGGTATCGATTTCTCGTTATTTAAAGGCCGCGTAACCGGTACTTTAGATTACTACAACAAATCGCAAACAGACATCCTGTTTTACCAGGATTTTGCGCAGCCGGCTCCGTTCCCACGCATCTGGATCAACCTGCCGGGCAAAGTGGTTAACACAGGTATTGAGTTAGGCTTAAATATTGGCGTGATACAACAGAGAGACTTTAGCTGGGATGTATCATATAATATGACCACCATTAAAAACCGTGTTAAAAACTTTGGCAGCCGTAACATCATAACCGGTAATATTGACGGCCAGGGTTTATCAGGTGCTTATGCCCAGTTTATTGCTGATGGTTATCCGCTTTACTCGTTCAACGTACCTAACTATAAAGGTTTGGATGGAAACGGTTTCGGTATCTATCCGCAAGGTATTGACGCCGCTACTCCGCAGGGCAGTCCGCTTCCTACCTTTTTGGCCAGCGTAACCAATACTTTTACCTATAAAAACTTTACCTTAAGCTTCCTGTTAAACGGCGCAAGCGGTTTTTATATCTATAACAATACAGCCAACGCATTTTTCTACAAAGGTAACCTCGTTAGCGGTCGTAACGTAACCAAGGATGTTGCTGCAACCAACGAAAATCCGCTTAACTCGGGCGAGGTATCAACCCGCTTCCTTGAAAAAGGCGATTTTATGCGCTTAAGCAACGCTACATTAGGTTATACCGTACCACTTAAAACTAAATCTATTAAAACTTTACGCGTATCGTTAACCGGCCAAAATTTATTCCTGATAACCGGCTACAGCGGCCTCGATCCGGAAGTAAATACCAACAAGGAAAGAAATGGTGTTCCTTCACGCGGTATCGATTATACACCTTATCCAAGTGCACGCACATTTACTTTAGGTTTAAATGCAGGTTTTTAAAAATATTAACATGAAAAGAAAAGCATCAATAGCTGCGATAAGTGGGATAATTATGTTAACCGCTGCAAGCTGTGCAAAATTAAATGAAACACCTTATGGTTCGGTATATGTAGATAGCGGAGGTGCAGCATCATCATCAGATTTGAATGGTGTGTACTCGCAATTATTCGGACAAACCGACCAGGCAAATACTTACGCTTTACAGGAGCATCCAACAGACGAAATGATGGGCCCAACCCGCGGTACCGACTGGGGCGATTTTGGTACCTGGCGTAAATTACACACCCACACCTGGACACCATCGCACAATCAGGTAAGCGATACCTGGGATCAGCTGAACATTGGTGTATACCGTGCCAGCCAGGTTATTCAACGTGCTACCGATAACAAAATTAAAGCAGAAGCAAGCTTTTTAAGGGCCTACTTCATGTTCCAGGTGGTTGACTTGTATGGCCAGGCTCCGTATCGTGATCCATCGGCACCAAACTCGGCTTTGCCTATTGTTTATAACCGTGCAGACGCTACTGCCTTTATTATCAAGGATCTGGAGTTTGCAGAAGCTAATCTTACCACCTCAGCTAATATCGGTGTTGCAAGCAAAGCAGCAGCCGATGCCCTGCTGGCCAAAGTGTACCTGAACAAAGCTGTGTACACTGCTGCATCAGTTGGCGGTCCGTTTACATTTGCCAAAGCAGATATGGATAAGGTAATTGAGTATGCAAACAAAGTTACTGCTGCCGGTTATACCTTAGAGCCTGCCGGTAAATACTTCCAGGATTTTGCATGGGATAATACCGAACAATCGCACGGCAATATCTTCGGTATTTACAACACGCCTACAAACGTACCGGCATCAGCCAAAAACCGTTGGAAAATGGGCCTGCACTACAACCAGACTCCTGATGGATGGAACGGTTTCACCACTTTGGCCGATTTCTACAAATCATTTGAAGCAACCGACGAACGCCGTGGTGTTGACTACCCTGGTTTAACTGATAAGGTTGGTTTACGCGCAGGTTTTGCTGTTGGCCAGCAATATGGCCCGGGTCACGTAGCCTTGAAACAAAGGGGTGGCCAGCCGCTGGTATTTACCGAGAACGTGAACCTCAACTTCTCTACAGAGGCACAGGGTATCAGGGTATTTAAATATTTCCCTCACCCAAATGCCGATGGAACCGTACCAGATAACGGGGAAGATAACGACTATGTAATTTTACGTTATGCCGACGTGTTGCTTGAAAAAGCAGAAGCCATTTTACGTGGCGGTACCGATCCAAGTGGCCAAACAGCTTTACTAATTGTTAACCAGGTACGTGTGCCTCGCGGTGCATCGGCTTTAACCTCGGTTGATTTAACTGCATTGCTTGCCGAACGCGGCCGTGAGTTGTATTGGGAAGGCTGGAGAAGGAATGACCTGATCCGTTTTGAGAAATTTAATGATCCGGTTGATCAGCGTCCGGCTAAAACAGATAAAACCAAAACTGTTTATCCTATCCCTCAACGCGCGGTTGATACCAACCCTAACTTGAAACAAAACGCAGGTTATTAATATTTGAGATTTATTTGATTGAAAGGAACGTAGCGGAGTTTTTCCGCTACGTTTGTTTTATCTTCATGTATATGCTTCCAAAAATACCCCGGTTACTTTTTTTTGCCGTGCTGGTTATCTTATGCTCATGCAAAGGGGGAAATAAGCAAACCTTATTCAGCCTGCAGGATAACGAAGCGATAGGTATCAATTTCGTCAATCAGTTAAACGATCAGGATCGTACCAATGTGTTTACCTTTCGTAACTATTATAACGGCGGTGGCGTGGCCATTGGCGATGTAAACAACGATGGTTTAAATGATGTTTACCTCACCTCTAACATGGGCGGTAACCAGTTGTACATTAACAAAGGCAATTGGAAATTTGAAAATATTACCGACAAGGCAGGGGTAAAGGGAACCAAGTACTGGAGTACCGGCGCCACCATGGTTGATATTAACGGCGATGGCTGGCTGGATATTTATGTTTGCCACAGCGGCAATGCCCGCGGTAAAGAAAAGGGAAATGAATTGTTCATCAATCAGCACGATGGCACGTTTAAGGAAGAAGCTGAAAAATATGGGCTGGTAGACAATGGATTATCAACCCAGGCCATATTTTTTGACTATGATAACGACGGAGACCTGGATTGCTTTGTGCTCAATAATTCTTTCAGGCCGATAGAATCGTTCGATTTCAGTAAAAACCTGCGTGCCGTTGTTGATGAACTGGGCGGCGCACGTTTATACCGTAACGATGGCGGGCATTTTACCAATGTAACTAAAGAGGCAGGCATTTATTCGAGCGATATCGGTTTCGGTCTTGGTGTATCGGTTGCTGATATTAACCAGGACGGCTACCCGGATATCTATGTTTCCAACGATTTTTTTGAACGCGATTATCTCTACATCAATCAAAAAAACGGAACTTTTAAAGAAGACATTCAAAACTTAACCGGCCACCTGAGCCTGGCATCGATGGGATCGGACATTGCCGATATCAATAACGACGGGCGGTATGATATTTTCACAACAGAGATGCTGCCCGAAGGAGATAAGCGCCTGAAAAAGATGACTTCCTTCGAATCGTACGATGTAATTAAGGCTAAGCAGCGCGATGGCTATTACAACCAATACATGCAAAACTGCCTGCAGGTGGGTAATGCCGATGGCACATTTTCCGAAACAGCCTTTTACTCGGGCGTGGCCGCTACCGATTGGAGCTGGGGCGCGCTAATGTTTGATATGGATAACGATGGGTGGAAGGATATTTTTGTATCCAACGGTATTTACAAAGATCTCACCGATCAGGATTATATTGAGTTTTTGGGCAACCGGGATAACATGGCCAAAATTGCCGAAGGACGTAAGAAGTTTGACTACAAGGATTTTACCGATAAGATGGTTTCTACGCCATTATCAAATTATGCCTACCTCAATAACCGCAATCTCACTTTTACCAATAAATCGGCCGATTTTGGGTTGGATAAACCAGCTTTCAGCAACGGCTCATCCTACGCCGACCTGGATAACGACGGCGATAACGATCTGGTGGTAAATAACGAAAACTCGCCGGTTTATGTGTATAAAAGTAATGCCGATAAAAACGGCAATCACCATATCCAGGTTAAACTGAAAGGAGCAGGGCTTAACACTTTTGGCATCGGCACCACCCTGAAAGTATTTATGAAGGGTAGCGCTGTGCTTTATTATAATCAACCTACGCGCGGGTTTCAAAGCTGCACGTCGCCTAATTTACTAACCCTGGGTATGGGCAAACACACCATGGCCGATTCGGTGCAGGTGATTTGGCCCGGAGGCAACTATCAGCTTATAAAAAATGTTAAAGCAGATAGCGTTTATACCTACCAACAGGCCGATGCTCATTTAAAATACAACTGGGCAAAACCCGCTGTTAAAACCATGTTTGCCGATGTTACCAAAGCTATATTTGATAGCATTCCCAAACATAAGGAAGACGATTTTATTGATTTTGATAATGAGCGCCTGATGTTGCAAATGCTCTCGACAGAAAACCCCTATATGGCAACTGCCGATGTTAATGGAGATGGCTTGACAGATTTTTACTTCGGCAGCTCAAAAAACGGCTTTGCAGCTATCTACATACAACAAAAGGATGGCCGGTTCAGGCAAACTATTCCTAAAGATTTTGAAAAGCAGGAGTACATTGAAAATGCCGGCGCAGTTTTTGGCGATTTTGATGGCGATGGCGACCTGGATTTAATTATTGGCGTTGGCGGTAATGCCGACGAGGCCGAAACAGCAATTTATAACCCCCGTTTTTTTGTTAACGACGGCAAAGGCAATTTTACACGCGATGCCGGCCGGGCTTTAAATGCCCCGGTTAACACCTCGGTAATTGTATCGGCCGATTATGACGGCGATGGTAAGCCCGATCTTTTTGTTGGCGGCAGAAGCGTACCGGGTTTGTATGGCTGCTCGCCAAAATCGTACGTGTTTCATAATGATGGCAACGGGCATTTTACCGATGTATCCAAACAGGTTTTAGGTGCCGATACCAAACTGGGTATGGTAACAGCCGCCGTATGGGCCGATCTGGACAAAAACGGTTCGCCCGATTTGATTGTGGCCGGCAACTGGATGGGCATCAGGATTTTTAAAAATAATAAAGGCCGTTTTACCGAAGATAAACAGCTAAACAATTACAAAGGCTGGTGGAGCAGCCTCGCGATTGCCGATGTTGATGGCGATGGCAGCTTGGATCTTATTGGCGGTAACATTGGCCTTAACTCCAAGTTCAGGGCCTCTTTCGATCAGCCGATGGAAGTTCATGTAAAGGATTTTGATAATAACGGCACCAAAGAGTGTGTTACATCCATGTATAAAAGTGATGGTGTGAACTATGTTTTCCACATGAAGCCCGATTTGGTAGGGCAGATGCCGATATTGAAAAAACGTTTCCTGAGATACATTGACTATGCCGGCAAGCCTTTTAATGAGGTATTTACCGATGAGATGCTGGAAGGTGCCGAAACCCACCAGATGAATTTTTTAGCTTCGGCGGTGTTTTTAAACAAGGGCGGCAAGTTTACCTGTAAACCTTTGCCCGCTGATGCCCAGCTATCTACGGTAAACACCATTTTGTGCGATGATATGAATCATACAGGTAATCCGAACATAATATTGGGCGGTAACTTTTATGGTTTCAAACCCGAAGTTGGGCGCTTAGATGCCAGCCATGGTTTGGTTTACCAGTACACCAAAAACGGATTTGTGTATTTGCCCACTGCGTTAACCGGTTTAAATTTAAACGGCCAGGTACGCTCATCGGCAATTATAAAAAACAGCAAGGGCAGTAAATATTACCTGTTTGGTATTAACGACCAACCGCTTAAAGCTTATGAACTACGCTAATACTCCTTTAATGCCGCTTAAAAAGATCTTGCTATATAGCTTTTTGCTTCTTGTTGGCTTTGCCTGCCTGTTATCGTGCAAACATAAAAAAGAGGGCGAAGGGGTATTTAAGTTGCTGCCCGCCAATGAAACAGGAGTAGGGTTCATCAACAAAAACGTAGTTTCTGATTCGGTCAACATTTTAGATTACCTGTATTTTTATAACGGGGCCGGCGTAGCATCGGCCGATTTTAATAACGATGGCCTGCCCGATCTGTATTTTGTATCCAACCAGGGCGATAACAAACTTTACCTGAATAAAGGCGGGATGAAGTTTGAGGATATTACTGCCAAAGCAGGTGTTGCCGGCACCGGCAATTGGAAAACCGGCGTAACCATAGTTGATATTAATGGCGACGGCTTAAAAGATATTTACCTGAGCGTGGTATCCGGATATAAAACTTTTAAAGGCAAAAACCAGCTTTTTATTAATAACGGTGATTTAACTTTTACCGAAAGTGCGGCTAAATATGGGCTTGATTTTGCAGGCCTATCCACCCAGGCTTCATTTTTTGATTATGATAAGGATGGCGACCTTGATATGTTCCTGCTTACCTCATCGGTGCACAGCAATGATACCTACGGCGATTCGACCCAGCGGTTTAAGTACAGTCATGATGCCGGCGACCACCTCTTCAGAAATGATAATGGGCATTTTACTGATGTTACCGCCGGTTCGGGCATTTATTCGGCACCTATTGGGTATGGTTTGGGCCTGAGCATTGGCGATTTAAACAACGACGGCTGGGACGATATTTATGTAAGCAACGATTTTTTTGAGCAGGATTACTACTATATCAACCAGCACAACGGCACTTTTAAAGAGCAGTTAAAAAGCGCTTTTGGGCATACCAGCCTGTTTTCGATGGGTAATGCCATCAGCGATATCAATAAAGACGGGCACCTTGACGTGCTCACTACCGATATGTTGCCCGAAGAAATGAAGGTGCTGCGATCAACCATTAATGATGAGCCGTTGGACATTTACAACCAGGAGGTTAACGCCGGTTATTACTACCAGTACTCAAAAAATTGCCTGCAACTGAATGTGGGTAACGGCAGTAAGTTTGTTGATTTGAGTTTATACAGCAACGTATCAGCGACCGACTGGACCTGGAGCCCTTTGGTGCAGGATTTTGATATGGATGGAAAAAAAGATATGTTTTTTAGCAACGGCATTAAACGCCGGCTAAATGACATGGACTACCTGAAATACCTTGGCGACCCACAGGTGATGCAGGCTTATAAGGAGAACCGTGTTTTTGATAAGGATAAGATTAACAAAATGCCCGAAGGCGGCGTGCATAACTATTTTTATCGTGGTGATGATAAGCTGAAGTTTACCGATGTATCGTTGGGTAATGATATGCAAAATGCCTCAATTTCGGCAGGTTCGGTAGCTGTTGACCTGGATAACGATGGTGATCTGGATATTGTTACCAATAATATGGACGAGCCCGCATATATCTACCAAAATACCACCACCGAAAGCCATAAAGATGCTAAGCCACTGTATCTGAAATATAACGTAAAATATAACAAGGAAAACAGGGACGGTATCGGCACAAAGTTATTCCTGAAATCGGCAGATCATATCGATCACCAGGAAATACAAACCAGCAGCGCTTACGAAAGTAATTTAAGCAACGATTTACTATTCACCTTTGGGCCGGGCGATAAGCCGGAACAGCTTTTGGTAGTTTGGCCCGATAACAGTTACCAGGTGATACAGGACTTTATGCCCGGCGAGAAGATCACCCTCAGTTATAACAGGCAATCTGTTGATAGCGCCAAACGGGTTTCGCAGGTTATTGCGGATTTTATTAATAACCGGCAGCAGTTTACAAGCCAATCGGTACAAACCAAAGTTTTAGCCGGGGTAAAAACTTTTGATACGCCCGATTTTAATTATTACTCATTATTGCCGCATACCTATCTGCAGCATACGCCGGGTGTAGCCGTAACCGACGCCAATGGAGATGGGGCAGATGATATTTACGTAGGAGGGATAGCCGGCGAAGAAAAATACCTGCTTGCCGGTGATAAATCGGGCGGTTTCAAAAAGATTAATGTACCTGCTTTTGATCGTGATAAAGAATTGGGCGATGAACAGGCCGCTTGGGCTGATGTTAACAAGGATGGTAAACCCGATTTGATTGTAATTACCGCAAATCATCCGTTTACAGAGCCTGAAAAGTTGGCGCAACCACGCTTGTACATTAATAAAGGTAACTTTCAGTTTGAATTTCAACCGCTTCCGAAGTTAAATTATCAGGCTTCAAAGATTACGATGTTTGATTTTAATGGCGATGGTTTAAATGATATATTGTTTACAAGCGCGGTACCATTCAGGGATTATACGGCGGTAACGCCATCTGCCATATTGATAAATAAAGGCAATGGCAGGTTTGAAATGAGCACCGATAAAAGTTACGACGAAATACGTAATTTATCTTATGTTACCGACATTTCGGTTACAGATGCCGATGGTAACGGTAAGCCCGATTTGCTGATCGCCGCCGAATGGCAGCCAATTTGCCTGTTTTTGAACGATGGTAAAACACTGAAGCGTTTTGTATCGCCGGTATTGGATAAAGAAAAGGGCTGGTGGCAATCGGCACTGATTACCGATATTGACGGAGATGGCAAGGCTGATTTAGTAGCCGGTAACTGGGGGCAAAACAACAAATACAACGTTACCACCAATACGCCGCTTTATGCCTACAACAACGATCTGGACAAGGACGGCAAAAACGACCTGATCCTGTCGTACAGTTATAAAGGTTTATACTACCCCTTCCGGCCAAAAAACGACCTGGAGCAGGAGCTGCCCTACATCAAAAAAGAATGGCTCAGCTATCAAAAAATGGCTGATAAAACTACCGACGAAGTTTTTAAAGGCAAGCTGGATGAGAGTAAACGGCTTGAAGCCAACCAGTTTAGCAGTATTTTTGTAAGCGATGTTTTGCATGCCACTACCGTAACCGAATTGCCGTACCTGTACCAACAGGCACCCATCCGCTCGATAATAAAAAACAGCAACGGCCAAATTATTTTGAATGGCAACTTTTGGGGTGTTGTGCCTTACGAGGGTAAATATGATGCGCTTGGTATAGTATCATTAGGATATGATAAAAAACAGAAGCAATTTAAAGCGTCGAACTATTTTGTAAATTCAGCATTTAACGGGCAGGAGTTAACGTACTTGGCTCCAATAAAAAATGGTAAGCCGGGTAGTTGTGTAGTAGTTACTTACGATGGGCGGATATTGCTTGTAAGCCTGTGAAAATAAAAATATGCAGCTCTCTTGCGCTCATTTATAATGAGTGCTTAACATGGGTTTGCGTTTATAACGCAAACCCATGTTAAGCGATAATCAGTCGTTACAAAATAGGATAATAAATTTTAGTTACCCATTTCGATGTATCCTTCTCTGCCGATCTATCTGTAATCAGCGACTGAAAAGGCATTGCCGGCGACACCAGCCGGTGATCTTTCATATAAGCTTTTACCTGGTTAAGCGCGTTATCGGCAGTATTTGGCCCGCCATGCACATCTGCAACCAATAAATTACCGCCTTTAGGGATATGGGTGATGGTGGTATTTGGCGCCGGGCTGATGGTTATGTTAATAGGCAGGGCCACGTTTAACGCATAGGTATGATCATCAGTTTGCGTAACATTCAGCATCGGGAAATTGGTTTGAGCGGCTCCTTGTTTTTTGGCCTGCTCTTTTAAATTATTAATTATCCCATAAATCATTGGCAGCGACGGTTTATCGGGATATGTTCCCGAAGTTGCAAGCAAAACGGTGTCTTTGGCATGATTGAGGTAAATACGGTAGCCGTAAACATTCCTTTCGTCCTGTAAAAAATGTTTCAGGCTATTCAAAATAACGGCTATTTGCTCAGTTGCTGCCTTTGTACCGAAATAATAGTTCAGTCTTGAAAAAAAGCCGCTCTTGTCTTCGCCGGTGGCAATCCATTTAACGTTAACCGAGCCCTCTTCGCCAGCGAGGTAACTGATATCGCTGTTAAATACCTGGCCGTCTTTTTTTAAGGCGAGATACACATCGCTGTTGGTTACTTTGCTGATATAAAAATCGGCACCGTCAAATTGGTAATGCTTGTCGCTTAGCTTTTTCCCGGGCCACCATTTGTCCCAGCCGGTTTGGGTGATCAAAAATTTGGCGGCAACTACGTCCGATGCGTCAATGGTAACTTCCCCGGCTATTTCGGCTTTGGTTGGGATTAAGAAAAAAATTGCTGTTGCAAGTAATATGATAACAGCTAAAACAATCAGAAAGATCTTCTTCATTTTGGTTTATAAAAACACGGATAACAAGGGGGATAAATTTAATAATATTTAGCACAAAGGCGTGACAAAGCAACAGGAAATAATGAGGCAAAAAGATGCAGCATCAGGCTCAAAAAACAAACGTAAATATGCGGTAGCGTGCTAAAAAAAGCTTATATTGGCTGTTAATCAATAAAAAATAACGGCAGATATTTCCCGATATATCCGCCTGATTTTTAACCTATTTTATACTATATGAGATTTTTTTTATGTTGCCTTGCCGGTGTATTATTTTTATTTACATCATGTAAAAAGCCCGATTATGAAAAGGTAATACACAACCCCGATTTATACCGGGCCACGGTAAAAAAACTGAACGATATTGTGCTCGAAAATAACTTTCCGCCGGTTACGGCTTCCCGTAACTACGTGTACGCCAACATAGCCGCCTACGAGGTAATTGCCTCCGGCGATCCGGAGCATTTCCGTTCGTTATCCGGACAAATAAAACACCTGCCTGCTGTGCCCAAAGCCTCAAAAGATACTGCGGTTGATTACCAGTTTGCCTCTTTACTGGCATTTTGCACGGTGGGCAACGCGGTAACATTTCCCGAGGGCAGTATGGATCAATATGTTGAGGGTTTAAAGCAAACAGCAAAAGATGCCGGTATGCCATCAGATCTGTTGGAAGGCTCAGTTAATTACGCGGCGAAAGTTGCCAAATTTATATTGAAGTGGAGCAAGGGCGATCATTATGCTCAAACCCGCTCGGCCAGTAAATATGTGGTGAAGCAGCAGGATGGCCGCTGGATTCCAACCCCGCCTATGTATGCCCAGGCGTTGGAAGCGCATTGGGGCGAGATCAGGCCGATGGTTTTAGATTCGACGGCGCAGTTTATCCCGCCAAATCCCCCGGTTTTTAATGTAAAAGATCATAACAGCCCGTTTTACAAACAAGCGGTTGAGGTAATGCAAATTGTTGATAGCCTTACCAAAGAACAAAAACACCAGGCCGATTTTTGGGATGATAATGCCTTTAAGCTTAATGTAGTAGGGCATGCCTCATTTGCAACAAAAAAATTCTCGCCGGGCGGCCACTGGATGAACATTACTGCCGTTGCCACCCGCGCTAAAAAGATGGATTTTGGTACCACCGTAAGTGTTTATACCCAAACTGCAGTAGCATTGTTTGATGGTTTTATTAATTGTTGGTATTTAAAATACCGGTCAAACTATGTGCGTCCGGAAACTATCATTACCAAATACATTAATGCCGATTGGAGGCCATATATCCAAACCCCGCCATTCCCGGAATATAGCAGCGGGCATGCTGTAATTTCATCTGCCGCTGCCGAGGTATTGAGTAACCGGATTGGTGATGATTTTGCTTACACCGATTCGTCGGAAATGGAATTTGGCATCGAGCCCCTGTCGTTCAAATCATTTCGCGAGGCTGCAAAATCGGCAGCCATGTCGCGGGTAATGGGCGGAATCCATTTTAAAAATGCCTGTGTGGTAGGCAATAAGCAAGGCGGCGAAATAGGGCAGCTGGTGGTGAAGAAGCTGCAGCTGAAGGTTAAGTAGTATTTTAGTTTGATTTTTTTAATTTATTGATAGTGAACAAGATATTTAAATATAGTTTATACTTTGCTTTATGGCTGCCGGCGCTATCCAAAGCCCAAAGTATCGATACATGGAAGATAAAGGCAGATAAAATTGATCCGGCCAATTACTATGGTATCACCGTGGCTAATGGCATGATTGGCATCGTATCAGCCCCCGAACCTTTTAAGGTAAAAAATGTGGTATTGGCCGGTGCTTATGATCTTTATGGCCGCGGCCGGGTAAGCAATTTCCTGAATAGTTTTAACTTGCTCAATATGTACCTGGAGATTGACGGCAGGCGCATTGATGCCAAAAACATCAGTAATTTTAAGCAGGAGCTGGACATGCAGCATGCCGCATTTACCACCAGTTTTGATTATGGCGATAAGGCAAGTATCAAATACACCTACTATTCGTTGCGGCAATTGCCTTTTACCGTTTTGATGGATGTTTCGGTTACCGCCAAACAGGCCATCAACATCACATCGGCCAGTGTAATGGAAGCACCGGATGCATTGAAAGAGGTGCAGAATTATTATAATGAGATTGACAGGCCGCATGTAACCATCAGTTTGCTCACTTCAACCGCTAAAAGCCCCACAGGCAAAATGCAGCTTTGCGCTTCAACCTCGTTTTTATTTAACGAGCCGCACGGCCAGGAACCGCGCATTATTCATGAGATGTGGGATAATAACATGCACCTCATGAAATTCAGCAAGGCAATCAGCGCCGGGCAAACCTATAGCTATGCCGTAACCGGCTCATCCATAACCTCTGCCCATCATGCCGACCCGCTGAACGAAGCCGAACGCCTCACCATTTTTGCCAAACTGGAAGGCCGCGACAGGCTCATCAAATTCCATAACAAAGCCTGGGATGATTTATGGACAAGCGATATCCAGATTGAAGGCGACGACCAATCGCAGCAGGATATTCATAGTATGCTTTACCATTTGTACTCGTTTTCGCGCGCGGGCACGGCTTACTCGCCATCACCCATGGGGCTATCAGGTTTAGGTTATAACGGTCATGTTTTTTGGGATTGCGATGTTTGGATGTACCCGGCCATGTTGGTTTTACATCCTGAAATTGCCAAATCGATGGTGGAATATCGTTTTGAACGGTTGGAGGCGGCCCGAAGAAATGCGTTTTCGCATGGCTACAAAGGGGCTATGTTCCCCTGGGAGAGTGCTGATAGCGGGGTAGAGGAAACTCCGGTTTGGGCATTGAGCGGTCCGTTTGAGCATCATATCACTGCTTGCGTAGCTCTTGCCGCCTGGAATTATTACTGCGTAACCCAGGATAAACAATGGCTGCGCGAAAAAGGATGGCCAATCCTCTCGGCTACTGCCGATTTCTGGGCAAGCCGCGTTGAACGAAACGGACCGGGTCACTATGACATCAAAAACGTAGTAGCGGCCGACGAGTGGTCCGAAAATATTGATAACAACGCATTTACCAACGCCGCCGCCAAAGCAAACCTGCTTAACGCAACCGCTGCCGCCAAAATATTAGGCGAAAAAGCCGATGCCGATTGGGCAAACGTTGCCCAAAACATCCCGATACTAAAACTGGATAACGGCGTTACCCGCGAGCATGCCTCCTACAACGGCGAAGGCATTAAACAAGCCGACGTTAACCTGCTGGCCTATCCGCTTAAAACCATAACCGATGCAGCACAGATCAAAAAAGACCTGGAATACTACGAAACCCGGGTACCTAACGAAGGCACTCCGGCCATGACCCAGGCTGTTTTTGCTCTGTTATACTCCCGGTTAGGCAATGGTGATAAGGCGTTTCACTTTTTTAAAGATGCTTATGAGCCTAATCTGAATCCTCCTTTTAGGGTGATTGCAGAAACCAAGGGCGGCACTAATCCTTATTTTGCGACAGGAGCAGGTGGGATTGTACAAAGCTTGCTGATGGGTTTTGGTGGTTTGGATATTACGCCGGCTGGCATTGTGCAGGTTAAAAGTAAATTGCCTGCTAACTGGAAATCTTTAAAAATTACCGGGGTGGGGATGAATAAGGTTACTTATACCATCAAATAGCGGTTTGCCATCAAACGGAAATTGATTTTTGTATATTTGTTTACATGGAAAGCATTTTAATACACCCTGATAGTCCCGAGCAATTAAAAACGGTAAAGGCAGTTTTAAAGGCGTTAAAAGTTTCTTTTGAACCGGCTCAGGTTGGGTTGCCTGCTCATGTTTCGAAAAGTATTCAACGAGGAATTAGTCAGTTTGAGGCTGGTCAAAGCATATCGCTCGAAGAATTTACCAAAAAACATTTATCGGAATAATGAACTTTGAAGTCAGGTTTACTCCTGAAGCAGAGGATACTTTTGAAAGTATAATGGAACAACTCCAGGAACGGTGGGGGAATACTTAAGTACAGAAATTTAAGCTCGAGGTAGCTGCTTCATTGAAAATTATCGGCAATACGCCTTACATGTATGCAGTAATTGAAGAACACACCGAAATTCGTAAGTGTGTTCTTCATAAAAATTGTTCTATGCTATATCGGGTATATGATCAGGTTGTTGTTGTAATTTGCTTTTGGGATAACAGACAGGATCCATTGTTCATATCTTGAAATAGATTTCTCTACTAATAGTGCGTCTGTTTTGTCGAAATTTTACTTCTCCTCTCAATTCCTCACCTCCGCCGGAGCCTTTTCCAATTGCTCAGTATCAATATGATACCTATTCACCAGGTGCAGAAGCACCCCATTCGTCCAGCCAAAGCCATCCTGCAAAGGATACTCGCCGCCGCCCGCTGTTAATTGCGTATCAACCACATTGTATTTTTCCAGCAGCTTACCGGTTTGCCTGAATACACGGATATTAAGTTTTAACCACCGGGTAGCTATCTCTTTAGCCAACGCGTTGTAGTTGTATTTCTCCAATCCATCAATGGCCATGTATTGTAAAGGTGCCCATCCGTTTGGTGCATCCCATTGCTGGCCCGAAAAGTTTTGCGTAGTTACCAGGCCGCCGGGTTTCAGGAAGTTGTTTTTGAGGCCGTCGGCCACCAGGCGGGCCTGCTCATCGCTGGCAATTTTAAATTCTAACGGGAATTCTCCGGCCAACGTTTCTATCGGCGATTGTTGTTTCAGCTTCCAGTTATAATCATCAAACCAGCCTGTTTTAGGGTTCCAGCAATATTTCAGGATAGCTTCTTTTCGCCTGGCGGCCCTGTACCGGTACATTTTGGCAAGCTTGGCGTTCTGAATTTGATTAAGGCTGCGGGCGATGGTTAGCTCCATGTTATACATTAAACAATTCAAATCAACCGGTATAAGATCTGTTGTTTGAATGGTTGGCAGCTTACCCGATGCATCAAACCAGCGCGTGCTGAAATCCCAGCCCGAAGCCGCTGCGGCGCGGATATTCTGATAAAACTGAGCAGCGGGTTGTGTGCTTTCTTTAGCTGCATCTACATCTTTAATGTACGATTCTTCGCGTGGTTGGTCGCTTTCATCCCAATAACGGTTTAATACGGTGCCATCGTTAAGGCGAACCACCCGGTGTGCAGCGTCGCCTGATTTTACAGCCATCGAGCCCTGCATCCAGTACTCGTATTCCTTGATTAATTGCGGCCTGAAATGTACCAACACTTTTTCACCCTCAATTTTTGCCAGCAGGTTTACCATCATGGCAAAAAAGGGCGGTTGCGACCGGGTAAGGTAATAACTCCGGTTTCCGTTGGGGATAAAACCATATTTATCAATCAGGTAGGCAAAGTTCTCTACCATGTTATGGATTACTTTGGTTTGATGGCTTTCCAGCAGGCCAAGCATGGTAAAGTACGAGTCCCAGTAATAAATTTCGCGGAAGCGCCCTCCCGGAACGATATATGGGTTGGGTAGGGCAAGGGTAGAGGAGAATGGTTTTGCTTCATCCGGGCGGCGTTGCAATACCTGCCACAGCGTATCGATGTGCTTGCGAATGCCCGCGCCTACATCAGTCTGAAAATTATTATGCGCTACGGGGATCTCGAAATTGGCAAGTACAAATGCTTTCAGATCGAAGCCCGATTTGTCTTTTTGTTCATTGTAGGCTTTCATTATTTCGGCCGGATCTTTTTTGGGTGTAGCGTCAACAAAGGTTTTGTTATCGGGAAAAATGGTTGACGATTGAACGGCTTCAAATAATCCCGGGAACTGCTGCCGGGGTGTTGGTATCTGCGCCTGGGCGCTTAAAGTAATAAATAAAAATACAACTAAAAATAATCTTCTCATCAGCATTAAATTGTACCCTTTTGGCAGGATGGGCGTGGTTTATAACAGGTTATAAATTTACTATTTTTGAATATAAAACAGGCGGTATCCCGTTTATTTTCAATGTTTTTTAACGATATTATCGCCGTAAAATTATTGCTAACCGCCGGTTACAAACCAATTATTATACCTGCTTATGATACTGCGAATTTTGAAGTTAAAAACACTGCTTCTATTGCTTTTATTTGGCGAGGCTTGCTTTGCCCAATCCGCTAAAAATGTGTTACCAAAATGGGCCTTTGGAGGTTTTACCCGCCCGGCAAATGTAAATCCGATCATCTCGCCCGATACAACCTCAAGGTTTTTGGATCCGATGAGCAACAAGCAGGTTCAGTGGGAAGCTAATGATACCTTTAATCCGGCGGCGGCTATCAAAAACAATAAAATTGTGGTGCTGTACCGGGCCGAAGATCTTTACGGCATTGGTATCGGCTTCCGCACTTCGCGCTTAGGTTATGCCGAAAGTAACGACGGCATCCACTTTGCCCGCAGAAAAACGCCGGTGCTTTACCCGGATAATGATATCGCTAAAAAGTACGAATGGCCGGGCGGTTGCGAAGACCCGCGTGTTGCTGTTACCCCGCAAGGTACCTATGTTGTGTTTTATACCGAATGGAACCGTGAATTGCCCCGGCTGGGAGTAGCGACATCCACAGATCTGATCCACTGGAAAAAGAACGGCCCGATATTTAAAAAAGCTTATAACGGTAAGTTTTTTAACATCGCCAGTAAATCGGCTTCCATTTTAACCCAGGTGGTTAACGGTAAACAAGTGATCATCAAAACCGGGGGGAAATACTTTTTGTACTGGGGAGAGCACCATGTTTACGCCGCAACCTCAACCAACCTGGTTGACTGGACGCCGGTTATTGATATGAAAGGCCGGTTAAAAGAACTAATGTCGCCGCGGAATGGCTATTTTGACAGCGACCTCACTGAATGCGGCCCGCCCGCTATCATGACCAAAAACGGCGTGATACTATTTTATAACGGTAAAAATAAGCCTGCCGAAGGCCGGAACACCCGTTTTAATGCAAATTCCTATTGTGCCGGGCAGGCCTTATTCAGCGCAAAAGATCCGCAGAAATTTGTTACCCGGCTTGATCTTCCTTTTCTGCGCCCGATGGCACCTTTTGAAAAGAGCGGGCAATACGTAAACGGAACAGTTTTTATTGAGGGGATGACTTACTTTAAAAATAAATGGTTTTTATATTATGGCTGCGCCGATTCGCGTGTGGCTGTGGCCGTTTATGATCCGGCAAAACCTACACCACCCGATCAGTTGGAATAAATTTGCGTAAAAAATGCTGTAATTTTTGGAGGTACTCCTAAATTGTTTATCTTCATGGTTAAATAATTTTACAACACAATGCTTTACACCTTAGCCCTCATCGGTGCTGCTTTTTTTATTGCCCATGTAGTTTTACTTTTTACTTCCTTTAATGATGCTAAACTGAAAGCTCCCCGTTATTTTTATTCGCATCTAACCTTGTGGCTTACAGGATTAACTGTATTTGCTTTGGCATTTTTATATAGCGGCACTAACCAGTCGGGCTTTTTAGATTATTTTGATACAACGCTCAAAAAATCATATATCCTTATATTCACTTTCGGGTTATCGTTGGTGGCGCATTGCCTGGTTACCTTTGTGGTTTTGCCATTGCTGAAAAAATCAAACGTTTAACAGCTTAATTTTACGCTCAGGTTATTTAGGCGTGGCTTTGACTGTTTAGTTCAAAACCACGCCATTTTTTAATGCCTCGCCGTATTTTTCTTTGTTGAATGAATATAGGTGCGGTGAGCGGTGTGCGCCTATGCTTCGTTTTTCGTTCAGTTTTTCTAACAGTCCAAGAGCCATCAGTTTTTTAGGAAAATTGCTGATATCAAGCTTTTTACCCAGAAGTGTTTCGTACAGGGCATGGATCTCGCTTAAGGTAAATTTCTCGGGCAGCATATTGATACCGATGGGGTAGTGGTACAATTGCACCCGCATGGTATGCAGGGCTTCCCGCACCATCTCGTCATGATCGTACTCAAGTCCGGGTAGTGCGTCAATATCAAACCATGCGCATTTTTCGGTAGTGATATCGGTTTGTAATTCGGTTTGCGAAAAATCTGTAATGGCGTAAAATCCTACCGATATGGTTTGGTCAAACAGCCAGGTATCCTCCCACGATTCGATGCCCGTTAACTCCAGCCACTGTTGTTGGTCAAACTTGTTAAACTGGATCCTGTCGGGATCGCCGAAAGTTTTAAATTGCTGTAAAAAAAGGTTATCAACGCCGGTACGCACTTTTACGTTTCTTTCGGCCGCTTCCACCAGTTTCTCGGTACGTTTAATGTATCCGCCGGGCAGGCACCAGCCATCAATGGCTTTGTGTTTTATCAGCAATAGTTTTAACTGCTGCTCGTGGTAGCCAAAAATGGCACAATCTATCGATACATGTGGGATGTAGTAAAGATGTCCGTTCAGTATAAAATCCTTTAATTCGGCTTCCGTTTGCATCTTCAAAAATAACATTTCTGCCGGTACAAAATACCGCTTAAAATTTATTTAGTGAAAATTACTAAATAATAAATTATTGTATTTATCTTCATTTTGTAAAATCTACTAAATAAGATTAACCAATAACCAATTATAAATGAAAACCAACAGGAGAGATTTTATTAAACAAACCGCTATGGGAGCTGCCGGGATGGGCCTGGCTGCCACCTTTCCGCAGTTTTTGTATGCGGATAGCAGTAAAGCGCCATTTTTTAAGCTGGCCATTTCCCAATTCTCATTTGCCAGCCAGTTTTGGACAAAACAGCTCGATCCGCTCGATTTTCCGGCAAAGGCAAAAGAACTGGGCATTACCGGGCTGGACTATTGTTCAATGTTTTTTGCCGATAAAGCCAAAGATCAACAGTATTTAGCCGACCTGAAAAAACGCGCCGCCGATGCCGGAAGCTACAACCTGCGCATTATGGTAGATGGTGAAGGCGTTTTGGGCGATTTAAATGAAGCTACCCGTTTAAAAGCCGTAGATAATCACCATAAATGGATAGACGCCGCCGCTGCCTTAGGTTGCCCGATGATCAGGGTGAATGTAGAGGGCGAGGGTAATCCCGACGATGTAGCCAAAGCCGCCGTGGATAGTTTGGGCAGGTTGATTGAATACGGCAGCAAGCAAAAGATAGATGTTATTGTAGAAAACCACGTAGGCATATCCTGTAATGCCGGCTGGCTGGCGGGGGTAATGAAACAGGTGAACAGTAAACACTGCGGTACCCTGGCCGATTTTGGTAATTTCTGCGTAAACCGTACCAAACCCGAAACCAATGATATTGCCGGTTACATGAAAACCCGCTGCCTGGAAGAGTATGACAAATACAAAGGCATAGCCGAACTAATGCCTTTTGCAAAAGGCGTACACGCCAAATCGCACGTGTTTATGCCTGATGGCAGCGACCCGGAGACTGATTTTTTAAAGATGTTTAAGATCATCAAAGATTCGGGCTTTAAGGGTTGGGTGAGCATTGAGTATGAGGGCGGCCTGCTGAAAATGTACAGCAAGGATGATAAGTACCTTGATGATTATGCCGGGACAACAGCCACCAAAAAGCTGATAGAAAAAGTTGCCGCGATGGTTTAAGCAATCACCCTAAATTATCAATAACATGCAGATAAAGAAATCATCAACCGTTTATGATGTGGTGGTTATAGGTTCGGGAGCGGGTGGAGGCATGGCGGCTTATGTGCTGGCTAATGCCGGTGTAAAAGTGCTGATGCTGGAGGCCGGACCTTTTTTTGACCCGGCTAAAGACTCGCAGCAACTGAAATGGCCTTATGAATCGCCAAGGAGAGGAGGCAATGCTACCCGGCCTATGGGCGATTTCGACGCGGCTTTTGGCGGCTGGCAAATTGAAGGCGAACCTTACACGCAGAAGGAAGGGTCTGATTTTCAGTGGTTCCGGTCGCGGATGCTGGGTGGGCGTACCAACCATTGGGCGCGCATTTCGCTGCGTATGGGGCCAAAGGATTTTAAAAGCAGAACCGCTTACGGCGTTGGCGATGATTGGCCCATCACCTACGATGAAATAAAACCTTATTATGATAAGGTAGACCGCCTGCTGGGTGTTTACGGATCGATGGAAGGTTTGGAAAATGACCCCGATGGCATTTTTTTACCGCCACCCAAACCCCGCCTTAACGAGTTGTTTGTTAAAAAAGCTGCTACCGGCTTAGGTATTAAAGTTATTGCAGGCAGAGGTTCGATACTAACGGCACCGCTGCCGGGCAATAAAGACAGAGGGGCATGCTTTTTTTGCGGGCAATGTAACCGGAGCTGCAAAATTTACGGCGATTTTTCGTCCTCATCCTGTTTGGTTATCCCGGCTCTTAAAACCGGCAATTTAACGTTGGTGACCAATGCTGTTGTACGTGAAATATTGACGGATAAGGAAGGGCTGGCCAATGGCGTATCCTACATCAGCAAAAATGATATGCAGGAGTACCAGGTGAGCGCCAAAACGGTGATCCTGGCGGCAAGTACCTGCGAGTCGGCAAGGATCCTGTTAAATTCAAAATCAGATAAACATCCAAATGGGCTGGCTAACAGCAGCAACGCAGTGGGCAAGTACCTGCACGATTCAACCCAGGGTGGCGGTGCTGCAATACTGCCCCAACTGTTAGGGCGCAAACGTTTTAATGAAGACGGGGTGGGGAGCCTGCACCTGTACGCGCCATGGTGGCTGGATAATAAAAAGCTTGATTTTGCGCGTGGCTATCACCTCGAGATTTTTGGCGGCATGATGATGCCCGGCTATGGCGGTTATTTTGGTTTTGAAGGCGCCCCGGTGCCGTACCTGAACGGGTTTATACCCGGCGCGGATGGTAAGACAAAAGATTCGGGGGGCTTTGGCGTATCACTTAAAAATGATTACCGCACCTTTTACGGCAGTATGGCCGGGGTAGGCTGCCATGGCGCATCTACCGCGCGGGAGGATAATTATTGCGAGATTGATCCGAATGTGGTTGATAAATACGGCATCCCGGTTTTACGTTTCAGGTATAAATGGACGCAGGACGATATTAACCAGGCTAAACACATGCAGGAGATTTCGCAGGAAATTGTAAAACAGATGGGCGGCATCTCGCTGGTACAACCTAAAGGCCCCGAAAGCAATTATGGTTTGGATAAACCCGGAAAAGGCATCCATGAAGTGGGTACGGTACGCATGGGCGATGATGCCAAAAAGGCCCCGCTTAACAAATGGGGACAGGCGCATGATTGTAAAAACCTGTTTGTTACCGATGGTTCGGTATTCACCCAGCAATCCGAAAAAAATCCAACCTGGACAATCCTCTCCCTTGCCATGCGTACTGCCGAATACCTGATTGATCAGCGTAAAAAACAAAACATTTAATCTTAATTATTAAATCAGATGAATAGAAGAGACAGCCTGAAAGCCATAGGATTAAGTACTTTATCTGCAACAACGATTTTAGCCGCCTGCACACCCGGGGCAGATAAAGCAACAGGTGATGACCACGTAGAAGTAGCCAAAACCGGCAGGCAGGATTTTGAAATTGCCCGCGATGAATCAATCGCCAAAACAACTTTTTTTGATGCGCATGAAATGGCAACCATTACCGTATTGGCCGATCTGATTATCCCCAAAGATTCCCGGAGCGGCAGCGCCACTGATGCCAAAGTGCCTGAGTTTATAGCTTTTATTGTGAAGGATGAGCCCGAGCACCAACTGCCCATGCGCGGCGGCCTTAAATGGCTGGATGTGCAATGCCTTAACCGGTATAATAATGATTTTATCGGCTGCACGTCGCAGCAGCAAACGGCACTCCTGGGTGAAATAGCCTATCCTTTTAAAGCAAAGCCTGTTATGCAACCCGGCGTAGCATTTTTTAATAAAATGCGCGACCTAACCGCTATCGGCTTTTTTACCAGTAAAATGGGTATTGAAGACCTGGGTTATAAAGGAAACACTCCAGGTAAATGGGAGGGGGTGCCCGCCGATGTTTTGAAACAGTACGGTTTGGAGGGTGTGTAGTTTGATATTTAATACCCCTGTTTGCGCTGTCGCTATGTGCGATGGCCCTTTTTAATTCAAATGAATCCTTAGCGAGTTCAAGCGTAGAAGCCATAGCCGTTAACCTAAGGAATTATTTTAGCGTAAAAGTTTTAAAATCCCCTCTTGAGAGGGGGCGCGATGGGAATGAGCGGGAGCAGGGGTGTGTTATACAAGCGATAAACCGCATGCAGAATAACACACCCCTCCACCCCTCTCAAGAGAGGAATCGCACATTCCCCATGCTTTTTAACGGTTTTCCACTTAAGTTAACGGCCATGGCGTAGAAGCTTGAACTTGCGTGTTTTTTCGTTCCCTCCTTGGGGTTTAAGTTTACAAAAAAAAACGGACCTGCTAAGTTTCTTGTTTTGCACCTCTGGTGCAATAAATATGGGTGATTGGACATTACTACAAACCTTTTGCACCTCTGGTGCACTTATTATTGGGCTATAAATAAAATAAAAAGATTGGCAAATTCTCAAAATCCCCCAGAGGGGGTAAAGGTTTGTAGAAAACACGTTACAGTGCTTCCCGAACCCCAGAGGGGTTCAACTCAAGTTGTTATTCAAATTCATCAGTGCTGTTTTGTGGGTAAACTTAAACCCCCGGTAGGGAATAGCACACCCCACCGCTTTTTATTTATTCTCTGATACCTGCGGGACTATCAGCAATTATGATACTTTTTTAATTCAATAAATCCAACAGCTCATCTTTCGATAACGAAGCCACAACCGAACTATCCGGCCTGATGAGGTTATCGGCCAGGTCTTTTTTGGTTTGCTGCATGAGCATGATCTTTTCTTCTACCGTGCCGGGGCAGATCAATCTCACGGCCACAATATTTTTATCCTGCCCTATGCGGTGGCAACGATCAATGGCCTGGTTTTCTACGGCGGGATTCCACCATGGATCTACCAGGTATACATAATCGGCTTCGGTTAGGTTTAAACCTGTGCCGCCGGCTTTGAGGCTGATCAGGAAAACGCGAATTTCCGGGTCATTTTGAAACTCGTTTACCGCGGCTTCGCGTTTGCGGGTTTGGCCCGTGAGATAAGAATAACGAATATTGCGGTCTTTCAGCTCATTCCTGATCAGGTCAAGCATTGATACAAATTGCGAGAACACCAGGATCTTGTGCTGGTGCATTTTGCCTTCAATTTCCTCCATCAGGGTATTGATCTTGGCTGATGCTTCGCCGGGCATTTTCTCCCCCTTCAATAACATCGGCGAATCGCAGATCTGCCTTAATTTGCCTAAACCTTTCAATACATTCATCGGAGTTTTTTTCAGCACCTCGTTAGTGGTGGCCGAGATGTATTCCCTGA
The DNA here is from genome assembly GCF_003576455.2 of Mucilaginibacter celer. Classification (NCBI taxonomy): domain Bacteria; kingdom Pseudomonadati; phylum Bacteroidota; class Sphingobacteriia; order Sphingobacteriales; family Sphingobacteriaceae; genus Mucilaginibacter; species Mucilaginibacter celer. The sequence continues at coordinate 2,618,618 of NZ_CP032869.1, read as the reverse complement.
ACTCCTTCTCGTACGAATCGTAAATATGGCGCTGTTCCTGCTGCATTTCGCAGTATAATACCATTTCGGTTTTTTCGGGCAAATCTTTGGCTACCTGTTGTTTGGTGCGGCGAAGGATGAAGGGTTTTACCTTGTTTTGTAACTCGAGTGCCCGCTTGCTGCCTTTAAACTTATCGATAGGCACAGCATAAATATCCTTAAAATACTGTTTGCTGCCCAATAAACCGGGACAGGCAAACGATAACTGCCCGTACAAATCAAAAGTATTATTCTCTATCGGTGTGCCCGTTATGGTGATCTTGTTACGCGATTTTAATAGCCGCGCGGCTTTATAACGCTGCGACTCGGGATTTTTAATATTCTGCGATTCATCCAAAAAAACATAATTGAAATGGAAATTTTTCAAAAAATTAATATCCGAAAGCAAAGTGCCGTATGAGGTTAGCACAACTTCGTATTTGTGCAGATCATCCGCATGCCTGGCCCGCTCAGCCCCGTAAATAGTATGCACGGTGATTGATGGCGCAAATTTTTTAATTTCCTGTTGCCAGTTAAACAGGAGGGAGGTAGGCACCACAAAAAGGTTGGTGTTGTTTTTAACTTTTGCCCTTTGCAATAATATAAACGCTATAACCTGGATGGATTTACCCAAACCCATATCATCGGCCAGGCAACCGCCAAAGTTAAGGTCATCCAAATAGTTAAGCCAATTCAGGCCCTGCTGCTGGTAAGGCCTAAGTATGCCATTCAAAGTACCAGGTACAGCCACTTCGGCTATTTGATGGGTATCGCTTAGCTTTTTATGGTAGATGTTGATCTCGTTACGCACTTCATCATCCAGCATCTCTTCATCATAAAATTGCTGAATAGCGCTGTAGTTGCTTTTGGATGTATGGAGGGTGTCATCATCACCAATCTCGCCCGAGTTAAAATAATCGGTAAATTTCTCTATCCATTCCGCAGGTAAAATCCCCTGGGTGCCATCGTCAAGCTTAACGTATTTGTTCTTGTTTTTAACCGCCTGGTGAACCTGTTTCAGGCTTGCCCGCTTTTTGCCAAATTTTACATCGATAACCGTATTAAACCAGTTGATGCCGCTTAGTACTTTAATATGGATGGTTACTTTGTTGGCGTTGAGTTTGTTGCCTTCCAGTTCGTTAAAGCCCAGTATCTCAATCTGGTGGTCGCGCCATTGGGCAAATACATCCGGAAACCAATCCTCATCCAAAAAATGCCTTTTGTGCAGGTAAAAATATTCGAGGTCGTTATCTACCTGTTCGTCAAAATAGGGGTGCTGCTTCATGAGCAGGGCGGTGAAAGCTATCTCCTCATCATCGCGGCGTTTTACCATAAACTGGTTGCCCTTTTCGTCGGTACCGTAAATCTGTTTTTTAGTGCGGATGGGGATTTCGGCTTCTCCGTAGCGCATTACCGGGATGATCATCACGTGTGCGCCAAAATCCGATAGGTAGATGATCTTTTCCGCCGGTTGGTCAAAACCTTCGTCTTTTATCTGTGCGGGCGTTGCAGGTTTTATATACACATAATCGATGCTCAGCTTGCTTTCCAGTTTGTTGAGCAGTTGCGATTTTACATCGGCGTATTTGCTTTTGTGTACCTGCAGGCTGCCTTGTTTTTTCTTTAACAGTTCAACAAGGTTTAGCACCTGCAGGTTGTCAATAAAATACAGGCTGTCGCCAACGGCAATAAAATAGCTGAATTTTACTTCAATATCTTTAACATCATAAAGCAAACCATCAATATTAAATACGCCGTTTATTTCATAAAAATCGCCCCAGGTATTCACCTTCAGGTTAATGTCGCTTTGTAATGCTTTTACTTTAACGGGGCTTACCGAACCTGCGGTAACATTATCAGATATATTGCTATCGTGCGCGTAAAAACTATAGTTTAAAGGGTTTTTAACTATAGCTTTTAATGCCGAAATATCCGCCGTTGTCCGTTGCTGGTTGATGTGGTTTTGAAATTTGTTTACGCCCGTAAAAAACTTCAGTTTGGCGGCTTCTTCCGTATCCCAAACCATATCCAAGGGTGCAATAGGGCTTAGCGGATTTTTGATTTTACCATCCTTTGTAGTTTGCGCGCTGTAAAGCTCAATAAACAGGTATTTATAGTATTTATGCTGTTTAAGTACGATGCAAACGGTTTTATCTTCAGCATCGCCGGGTTGTTCAGGCGGTTCGGGCTTATCCTTAATAATTACCGCTTGCAGGGCATCGAGGCTCTCTTTAGTTACCATGGTTAAAGCAGCCGAGCGGGGTGTTATTTCGATATTTTTATGCTGATACTTTACTTCAAAATGCTCGTCGGGATTAGCTTCATTTTCAAGACCGTAATCTTTCGCTACTTTCCTGATTTTTTGATGCCTGAGTTTTTCATCGAAAAAAACGCGCAGCTCATCGCGCTGGATAATGGCAGATAACACCTGGGCCTGGTGCTCACATAGCTTATCATTTGGGGCGCTGCAGGCACACGAAAGCGAAAGTTGCTCCGGTTGGCGGGTAACAATAACTTCCGGAAAAGCTATTGTGGCGGCTTGATTGGTGAAAGCTCCATGGTCAACTTCAATGTGTTTCGGCAGAATTTGGCGGTAGCTTTCCTTATCAAAATAAATACTGACAGCTGCATGTTGGGCTATCAGGGGGTCGGTAAACTCGTCAATGGCAATGCCTTTGATGATGATGTTGTGGTTATCCGAATTATCGTCCCTGTAGCTTTTTATCCTGATCACTGTGGCGTTACTGTTTTAGGTCGAATATCATGTATTGGCAGTTCAGGTACAAATAAAAATCTTCGATGATGAATTTTCTCAACGCCGAAACGTAATTACTCGTTTTTAAATAGCCAGGTAATTAATCTTTTTAAAGCAGATTTATTGTTTGCGTTTGTTTTTTGATGTGCTGAAAATGAAGTGGTCCGGGTATCGTAGTTAGTTTTATTTAGTTCGCGGCTGATGGCTGCAAGTGATTGCGATCTTGAAATATAATCACTTATCGGCGGTTGATTAAGTAAAGCAGGAGTTAACCCGGCTGTCTCCATACTACCTTTTAAATTTTGAAAAAAATCGGGGAGTTGCGCAGGGATAAAATCAGTATTGGTAATATTTTCCGCCATTTCATCCCACGCGGAAAACTTAATCTTGTTTGTTGTTTCAATGCCGTGTCGCCAGAAATCCCAATCAGCCTTTATCGAAACAAATGGATACAGCTTTTCAAATTCATAATTAAAAAAAGAAATTAGTTTTTCGTGATGTACATTATCTGTTTTGCATTCATTTACAAGTGCAATTAACGTTTGCGTGCGAACCTCGCTGTTAAAGGCGGGGTGATTAACAAGGTATGTAAGATCGAAAAGATCTTTAAAACGTTCCCTTACCAATGTTTGGTGAATTTTCCAGGAAACCTGCAAACTAAGTGGAACGGTAAACGGAACTACAAAGGCTTCTCCCTCAATAGGTTGATATGTTAAAGTTGCCGGTTGCTGTTCAATTGGAAGGTTAAAGGAAATGTCTACTCTTAAACCGATTTCAAAACCATGTACAGTGCATACTATATCTGTATTAACGGTTGGGAAATCATCGGCCATCGCGTAATCCATCAAACGCCAAAACCTATCTTCCGTAAAACTTCTGAAAGTAATGCCATCATCTATTTTAAGCTCTGTTATGTTGGTAACCCAATCACTAAAAATACGCTCGGCTTCTTTCTCTTTTTGCAGATGGAGCATATAAACCCAATCCATATCGGCAGGAAATCTTTCAACGCCATCGGGTAAATATTGGCGTGTAACGTAACTCCCCTTCAACATAAAAGGCATGTTTATTATCGAAGCTCTTCTTAGAAAAGCCTCATAGGCTATCATTTCAAGTTTTTGATTCTCTGCGTTTCGCATTATGCTAAATTATTGAGGCAACCAGCCGTTATCCAGAAAAACATTATTATCGTAAATACAATATTCCGATTCCTGTTTTATAATATTCCATCCTTCGTGAAGGAGGGTATTTATAATATCCTGCACCCGGTTTTCAAATTGTTGCCTCGTTCCAAACTCCCGCAATGTTATAAAGCGTAAATCATCTTCGTTTTTAAGCGAGTTTGAGGATAGGTGAGCACGGTGCACAGCGCAGATTTGCATCAATCTGTCAACATTTACATAGTTCACCTTGGCATGCCATTCAAAGTATTTTCGGAAATCGGATTCGAGTAGCAACGTACCGGCATATTCGGCAGGTATTTCTATTTTTAACCGTTTGGCCATAAAATTATTTGCTGCGAGTTTATCCGAAAGCATATTCGCTAACCATAAGGCGGCCGTAATATCGTTGGTCATAATGACTGTACCAAGCATTGGTTGGTAAACATGATCTCCCTTCGAAAGCTGAATAAACAAAGGCTTGCTGTTATTTGCCAGACACAGATTAATAAAGAATTGTTGTTGTTGAAGTGCGAACGTATCAACAGTGATATGAATTTCGAACGGGATATTTTTGTTATATGTATTTACGTCCATACCGCCTGCAGCTTGTAAATTACAGTTTAGGTAAGTCAAATATAAACAATTAATAGCTCCGTAATTGTATCGTATGCGAATTGCAGCCCGGTTTTATTCCGCGGGATTCAACAACTCTTTGTCTACCCGGGCAATAAGTAAGCAAAAATCCGGGATCGCTTTCTGATATTCACTCAATAACCTGAATTGGTTTTTGGCACGCACCAGATTGTGCCCTTTGTATCGAGCGCCGTAATAAATGTCGTTATTTAAAAAATCGGTTAAAAAGCGTAGGCCTTGCATGTAGATCATCATCTCGCCCGAAAAAATAAACAATTGCTTTTCTGCTTCGGTGAGTATGCCGCCCATTTCGGCCATGTAGCCGGCGTATATCGCTTTAAAAAATTCCTGCCTTATGGTAATCTTGTCAAACTCTTTCTCTTCTTCGTTAGCTGCCGATAGGTAGGTGCGCATCATGTCGCCTACATCGCTCAGGTAGTAGCCGGGCATTACAGTATCCAGGTCAACCAGGCAAAGGGCATTGTGCTTATCATCAAACAATACGTTATTGATTTTGGTATCGTGATGGATCACGCGTAGCGGGATCTCACTGTTTTGCACTATTTGAGTATAGGTATGGGCAATGTTGGCATTATTATAGGCTTCCCGTATTTCGGCCGAGGCTTCTTCCAGTTTATCGGTAGCGGTATCGGTAGCTGCTTGTTTAAACTGTTCGAAGCGGAGTTTCAGGTTGTGAAAATCGGGGAGGGTATAGCTTAATTTACTGATATCAAAATTATTGAGCAGGCGGGTAAATCTGCCAAATTGCAGGGCGGCGTTAAAAGCCTCCTTATCGGCCTGCAAAAAATTAACCGTGTGCGATCCTTCAATAAAAGGGAACAAGCGGTAAAAATTACCATCGGCAGATTGGATGATGGATTTGCCTGTTTTACCCCTTATGGGTGCCACAAACAAATAATCCGGACTGTTTTTGTCCAGATAATCTTTAATTAAAGTAAGATTATTATCTATCGCGTCGGGATCTTTAAATACCGAATTATTGATCTGCTGTAAAATATAGGAATGGTTAACACCGCTTACCTTATAGGTATGGTTAATAAGGCCCGAGCCGAAAGGCTGCACCTGGTAATCGGAAGCGTTCAATCCAAAATTGATAAGGATATCATTAAACATAGTATGGGCGTTAACTTGTTTTCAAACATAGCTAATTGGTTAACGATAGCCATGCGCAAACGTTTGACTGTTTTTTATCCAGGTTTACTTTTTGTTCTCTACCAGTTGCGATTCGATGATCACTTTGTAAAAAGCGCTTGGTTCATTGCCTGCCGCTCCTTGATGGTGTAGCAGGTCCATTAAAATATCGGTAGCCTTTTGTCCCTGTAAATAAGGGAACTGCTCAACCGATGCGGCCGGGATATTTTCCATATAGTTAATGAGCGGCAGGTTGGCATAGCTTACAAACTCCAGCTCGTTGTTTATTTTAATGTTGAGTTTTTGCGCGTATTTGATTGCGAAAAGCGCCACATAATCATTAAAAGTTACTATAGCGGTTGGCTTGCGTTTGTTGTTAAGCAGTTCGTCTAAAGCTTTTTGGGTGCCCTGTTCGGTGAGGTCGCAGGATACGATGAGTGACGGATCGTATTTCAGCCGGTTTTTAGTCATTGCTTTAATGTAGCCCTCCTTACGCTCGCCGGTAGCTACCATAGTTTGCGGGCCGTTGATCATGCCGATGGTTCGGTGACCTTTTTTTAGCAGGTAGCTAACAGCCTCTATGGTGCCTATCTCCATGTTACAGGCCACATAGTGGATATTAGGGATAGAAGGGATCCTGTCGAAATAAACAACCGGGATATTATACTTTTTAAGGTTCTCGAAATGCTGGTACGATGAGGTGTTTTTACCTACGGATACCAGCAGGCCATCAACCCGGTGGTTTTTCATTTTCTCAACCAGTTGTTTTTCTTTTACCTCATCATCATGCGATTGCGCCAACAGTACCGTATAATTCTTTTTATAAGCCGTATCCTCAATGGCGCTGATGGCCGAGGAGAAGAAGGCTTCCGAAAGTTCGGGCAGGATAACGCCGATGGTATGTGTTTTCCCTTTTTGCAGAAATATGGCGGTTTGATTAGGCTCATAACTAAGTTCGGCAGCCAGCTTTTTTACTTTGGCCCTGGTGGTGAGGCCAATGCTGGGATGATCATGCAAAGCCCGCGAAACTGTTGAAACAGAAATACCTAAAATTTGCGCTATCTCCTTAATTGTTGTTGGTTTTCCCTGCATGTATACCCTGTTTCGCTGTTTTATTTTTAAAGTTAAGCCATTATTGTGAGATAAGCTACTGCAAACGTTTGCGTAGCATTTGCGCTGAATTTGAAGGGTAGCCACATAGGCTTTAAATTATCGGCTTTATAATTGCCGGGCAGATTTACCGCCGTAGTATTTTGATAAATAGTGGCTTATCATTAAGCTTTTGTGAGATAGCTAATTGGTAATTATGGCAAGATATGGGATAAATATGCCAATATTACAAACGTTTGCGTTGAAATTGAGCGGTTTATTCTTTACTAAAACAACTAATGCAACTACATTTATAAAAACATAGCCGCCCATAAGCTGATCATGAAGAAAACCATTTCAATTTGCATAATCCTATTTTTTGCCTTAAAATGCTCCCATACGGTAATGGCACAGGAAGCCCGTATTGATGTGTCAAAATTGCGCCACATTATTCCGCTTGGTGGCAATGCCTGGGTTAACCGGCCGGATTCGATTACCGATGAGGGGCTTTTTAATTGGAGCAATCCTAAATCAACAGCTAATATCTATTTTAGGTTGAGCGAGGCACAGGATGTAAAACTTGCTTTACGGCTAAGGGTGCAGGAAGGGGCGAGCACCATAAAGTTATCCGCCGGAAAAAGTGAGATTACAAAGAAGCTGAGCAATAAAGCATTTGATACGGTTGAATTTGGAACCATCCATATAAGCCAGCCCGGCCATGTGAAGATCAGCTTAAAAGGCATCAGTAAAACTGGAAAAATTTATGCCGATGTATCTGATGTGATAGTTACACTACAACATCCGGATAAGGATATAGCCTATGTTACGCAAGGTAGTTCGTTCCATTTTGGCAGGAGGGGGCCATCGGTACATTTGCGGTACCCGGTTGCTGAAGATAAACAAGATAAACTAAAATGGTTTTATAATGAGATTATAGTGCCTAAAGGAGGGGACATAATAGGATCTTACTTTATGGCCGATGGTTTTGGCGAAGGGTACTTCGGTATGCAGGTAAATTCGGCTACCGAGCGAAGAGTGCTGTTTTCGGTATGGAGCCCTTTCAATACCGAAGATCCAAAAAGCATTCCTGATAGCATGCGGATTAAACTGGTTAAAAATGGCGCGGGCGTGCATATCGGCGAGTTTGGTAATGAAGGATCGGGCGGCCAGAGTTATATGCGTTTCCCATGGAAAGCCGGACAGGCTTATGCTTTCCTGTTAAGTGCCGAGCCTGATTTTGCAAAGAAAACTACCACTTACACCGCTTACTTTAAAGATGTAACCGCCGGAAAATGGTTTTTAATAGCCAGCTTCACCCGCCCGCAAAAGGCAACTTATTTAACGCATCTGTATTCGTTTGTAGAGAATTTTGAGCCGGAAAATGGCGATCAGATCCGTAAGGCGTTCTTCACCAATCAATGGATAGGAGATAGCGATAACAACTGGCAGGAATTAACCAATGCAGTTTATACCGGCGACGCAACCGCTAATACTAATTACCGCAAGGATTACGCAGGCGGAACAGAAGGCAATAAATTCTACCTGCAAAATGGCGGTTTCTTTAATAACTACATTCAGCTTAAAACGCCATTTGATCGTAAAGCCACTGGTCAAAAACCGCTGATCGATTTTAAAAATCTCCCCAATAAATAAGCCCCAAAACAACGATATTTAATATATGGAAAGAAGACAATTTCTAAAAACCAGCGCCATTGCAGCGGCAGGTTTCAGTATTTTGCCATCGGGCAGTTTGTTTGCCTCGGCTCCGGCCAAAGTACGTTTAGGTTACATTGGCGTAGGTGCCCGCGGCATGAGCCATATTGCCGAAGGTTTGCTTCGCGATGATGTGGAGATCATAGCAATCTGCGATACGCAGGAAAGCTCCCTGAAAATTTGCCGCGAATACATTGCCAAAAAAGGCCACGCCCCGGTAAAAGAATACACAGGCGGATTGGATGCCTACAAAAAACTGCTCGATCATAAGGATATCGATGCCGTGATCATTGCCACCCCATGGCAGTTTCACCACCCGCAGGCTATTGATGCCATGAAAGCCGGTAAATACGTAGGCTGCGAGGTAATAGCAGGTTTAACGGTAGAAGACCATTGGGATATTGTAAACACCTCCGAAAAAACAGGTATGCCCTACATGACGCTCGAAAACGTTTGTTACCGCCGCGATGTTATGGCTGCCCTGAACATGGTACGCCAGAATTTATTTGGTGAGATGATCCACTTAGAGGGGGGCTATCAGCACAACCTGCGCCAGGTGTTGTTCAATAACGGTAAGCAATATTACGGCGGTGGCGTTGAGTTTGGCCCCAAAGCCTTAAGCGAAGCACAATGGCGTACGCAATTCAATATCGACGTGGATGGCGATATTTATCCGACACACGGTGCAGGCCCCTGCATGCACTACGCCAACATCAATGCGGGCAACCGTTTCACCAACCTGGTATCTTTCAGCAGCAAAGCACGTGGTTTGGCGGCTTATGTAGAGGAGCAATCGCCCGGTCACCCTAATGCCAAGATCAATTATAAAAATGGCGACGTAACTACTACCATGATCAATTGTGCCAATGGCGAAACCGTGTTATTGAGCCACGATACGCATTTACCACGCCCGTATTCGTTAGGTTTCCGTGTGCAGGGTACAAAAGGTCTCTGGATGGATGTAAACAAAAGTGTTTATATAGATCACCAATCCAAACAGGATGACGTATGGGATCCGGCAAAAGACTGGTTTGATAAATATGATCACCCGCTTTGGAAAAAATACGAAAAGTTTGCCGAGGGAGCAGGTCACGGAGGGATGGACTGGTTTGTATTTAATGCCTTTATCGAATCGGTAAAGCAAAAACGCCAAACGCCTATTGATGTTTATGACTCGGTTACCATGAGTGTGATTACGCCGCTATCAACCCAATCATTGAAAAAGGGCAATGCCAGCGTGGAGTTTCCTGATTTTACCAAAGGGAAGTGGAGGGAGAGGAAGAATACTTTCGCTTTGGATGATAGTGGATTTTAAGCAGCAAGTTTTAATAGTTTTGTATATGGAGCCCGGCGCAAGCCGGGCTTTTTTAATAATATACCGCGGGTTTAGCGATAGCGTAACCCGTGGGAATAAAAGGTTAAGCTTTCAGCTTAACCTTTACATAGCGATTTCTGGTCGAAGTTACGCTATCGCTAAACTTCGACCAGTATCGGTTTTACACCACGGGTTAGGCTGTCGCTAAACCCGCGGCAGATTATATGGAAATAATCGCCTCGTAATCAATTTCTTCCCGCTACTTCCCAAAACACGCCGATTCTCTCAAATCGATAACCAAAAGCTCACGCAATCCATCATAATCACCTCCAAAAACCACTTCAATTACCCAATTCGCGCTCGCAAATTACCTCAGATCAAACGTTTGCGTAACGTTAAAATCCTCCAAAACAAACGTTTGCGCTGTGTTTGCAGGCCCGATTTTTTGCTTTAAAAAACCTGTATCTCTAATTTCCAATATTCAAAAACAGGGCTAAAAACAACAAAAAACTAACAATTAATTAATACTAACACCCACCACGTATGATTAAAATTTACTCAACCTCAAAACAGGGTGCAGGCAAACACATTAATTTAAGAGGGCAGTTTAGCAGCCTTTTTAAATTAATATGCTGCACCCTCCTTTTATTATTGCCGGTACTGGCCAACGCGCAAACAGTTATCAGCGGTAGCGTGAAAGATAAAGACGGTCCCGTTATTGGGGCTACAGTAACTCAGCAAGGCGTTAAAAACACCACCACTACCGATGTTAATGGCAAGTTTAAGCTTACTTTACAAGGGAGCGCCAACAAGCTGCTTGTATCTTATGTAGGCTATAAAACGCAGGAAGTAACTATCGGCAATTCAACCCAACTTACTATTACTTTACAGGAAGATCTCAACAAACTGAATGAGGTAGTTGTTGTAGGCTATGGCAGTGTAAAAAAGGGTGACCTTACCGGTTCTATCAGCTCCATCAAAAGTGATAACCTAACACTGGGTGGTACCACTACCAATATCGGCCAGGCTATACAGGGCAAGGCTGCCGGTGTGCAGGTGCAGCAATCAAGCTTCGCGCCGGGTGCCGGTATTAATATTACGGTGAGGGGTGGTAACTCAATCAACACCTCAACATCGCCTTTATATGTGGTTGATGGTTTCATTAGCGATAATGGCAACCAGGTTAATCCTAACGATGTGGAGGATATCCAGGTGCTTAAAGATGCATCGGCCACGGCCATTTATGGTGCAAGGGGCGGTAACGGTGTTGTATTGATTACTACAAAAAAAGGCAAAAACGGTAAGGTTTCGCTGGATGTAGATGTATCGGGCGGTACGCAGCATCTAACTTATAAACCGGAGTTATTAACCGGGCAGCAATACACCGATATTCAAAACGCCACCGCTTTAGAGGACGGCAAACCTCAACCGTATCCGTCAAGTTTCCAGGTGGCTAATACCAACTGGCTAAAACTGGCAACCCGTAACGCTACGGTACAGAATCAAAGCATCAGCCTAAGTTCGGGCGATCAAAATTCTAAGATCTATGTTGCCGCTAACCACATTAAACAAGTAGGTGTGTTGCAGCATACCGGCTACGAACGTTACACCGCCAGGATAGGTGCCGAGAAAACGATGAGCGATAACCTGAAGATCAGTGCTAATTTTTACGGCGCTAATTCAAATTCAACTTTACAATCATACTCGGGCGATATTACCGCGCCGTTATTCAGTTTGTTAACAGCACCACCAAACGTAAACCCTTATAATGCCGATGGTACTTATAACTATTATGTTACCCAGGGCACAAAAACTAACGCTTTATCCGGTTTGTTAGAGCCAACCAATAACAGCGGCAACAAATTGGTTAATGCCAATATCGGTCTGGATTATAAGGTGATTAACGGTTTAACCTATCACCTTACAGCCGGTACAGAATACAGCCAGACCATCGAGGGACAATATCTGCCAACGACAACCATAGCAGGCGCTAAACAAGGTGGTGTGGCTACCGAGAAATCATCGTCGGCTTTTAGGTGGATTGTGGAGAATTATTTTACCTATAAGTTTAACCTCGCCAAAGACCACGACTTTACTGTGTTATTAGGTACATCAAACCAAAAAGACGTAACCGAAAGCCTCAACGCCGGATCGAAAGGTTTTTCTACCGATGCCTTCCTGTATTACAACCTTGGTGCCGGTTCGTTACCCAATGGTTACGGAAGTGCGAAAGCCGAAGCATTTTTAACTTCATATTTCACCAGGTTAAACTATGCATATAAAGATAAGATACTGGCTTCATTCTCTTTCCGTGATGACCGTTCCTCAAATTTTGGCTCAAACAAGCGCTCTGGTTATTTCCCGGCAGGTGCTGTAGCTTATAAGCTTACTGATGAAGATTTTGTTAAAGACCTGAACACATTTTCGAACCTGAAAGCCCGCGTAAGCTACGGTATTACCGGTAACGACCGCATTCCGGCCAGCTTATACCTTTCAACTTTTGGCCCTTACGGTGTGGTGCTTAACGAAACCGGTAACTTACAAACCGGTATCGAGCCAAAAACACTGGCCAACCCTAACCTTAAATGGGAAGCCACCCGCCAGCTGGATATTGGTTTGGATATGGGCTTTGCCAACGGCCGTATCAATACCAGCATTGATTACTATTCCAAAAAAACAACCGACTTGCTGATCCAGATCCCTATCGGGCAACAGTGGGGTTTCAGTAATCAATATGTTAACGGCGGTGCTATCCAAAACCGGGGTATCGAGCTTTCGGTTAATACCAGCAATATCCGCAACAAAGATCTGTCGTGGAATACCACCGTTACTTTTGCTTACAACAAGCAGAAAGCCTTGGATTTAGGCCCGGGTGTAACGGTGATCAGCACCAATACTGCCAACCCAAGCGGTACGGTTTCTGGCCAGGAGTTCACCCGTGTTGTGCCGGGCATTGAATTGGGCGAATTGTACGGCTACATTTACGAAGGCGTAGTTAAAACCGGCGAGAAATACGCCCCTCAACCAAACTCAAAAGCCGGCGACCCGAAATACAAAGATGTTAACGGCGACGGCGTAATTACCCCGGCCGACCGTACTTATCTTGGTAATTCAAACCCGCATTACATGGCCGGTTTCGGTAACGATTTCCATTACAAAGGCATTGATCTGGGTATCTTTTTCCAGGGAGCGTTTGATTATTACCTGTACAACATGAACGCCATGGTATTGGAATCAACTACCGGCGCGGCGGCATTGAACAGGTTTGTTGCCGGTAAAAATGAAAATACTTCCATCCCTCGCGAAGGTTATTACCTGAGCACTTACGGCAGCTACGTAAACTCGCGCTTTGTTGAAAACGCCTCTTATGTACGCCTGAAATCATTAACGCTGGCTTATAATTTCCCGGCAAACTGGTTCCAGAATATGAAAATATTACAGGGCGTAAAAGTGTATGCCGAAGCACAAAACCTGTGGACAATTACCGGCTATAAAGGTACCGACCCTGAGGTAAACGTACACTCGGGCGCTTTGGGCGGCGGTTTGGATTTTAACTCCTTCCCGGCATTTAAAACCGTAACCTTCGGTATCAAGGCATCAATTCATTAATCCATTAAGGGATCAACAAAATTTAAATCGAAATGAAAAAATATAATATCCTTGTATTGGCAGCGGCGGTGCTTGCACAGTTTTCGTGTAACAAAACCAACCTCGAGCCTAAAATATATAGCAGCTTAACAAGTCAAAATGCTTTCTTAACCAAATCAGACGCTATCGCGGCAGTTAACTCGGTTTACGCCCGCCTTAAAGGCCCCGCAGTTGGCGATAACTTTGATTATTGGACGGTTAGGCACTTCGCCCTTACCGATTTAACTACCGATGTTGGCCATTGTAGTTACGCAGGCGACCCTGGTCAGCTATCGCAAGTGCAATGGAACTCGGCCAACGGTTTAATTGCCGAAGATTACCGTCAGATCTACAAACTGATTGCCAACGCCAACAATGCTATTTACAACATCGCTGCAATGAGCAGTATCTCGGCCGCCGAGAAAAACCAGTTTCTGGCCGAGATGAAGTTTTTGCGTGCCATTGCATATTCTGATTTAACCGACTCGTGGGGGCCGGTGATCCTGAATACCGAGAAAGATGTAGCCAATCCCGATTATAAGGCGCAAACTAAACCAAGCCCGGTGGCTGATGTTGATGCACTGATGATAACCGATCTGGAAAATGCCATCAGCGTTTTACCAACAGATTATACCAAAAACAGCATCTACTCAACCAATGATGTTGGCCGTGCTACCAAAGGTGCCGCTATGTTCCTGTTAGCTAAAATTTACCTGCGTGAACACGCCTGGCAAAAAGCTGCCGATTTAACCAAACAAGTAATAGATTTGGGTATCTATCAATTGTATCCAAGCTATGAGGGCTTGTTTAAAGAATCGAATACCTGGTGCTCTGAAAATATATTCTCAGTATTAAGCGATGCCAACGTTAACGGTACCGAATTGCTGAACCACTTCGGCCCGCTAAGTCACCCGGTATTAACCGACAGGTGGCAGTATTACGCCGTAACCTGGGACTTTTATAATAGCTATGGCGATGAGGACGACCGTAAAAAAATGTTCTTCACGCAATACGATGGGGTAGACGGTTTAACCCACAAACAAGCGCCATCATTAGGTGCAACCGCTCCGGACGGTGTTTTATACATGCCCGATGTAGCTACTATGAAATATGCCGACCCGAACGGTGCCAATACCTACTATGACGGCCACAGCGTGGATGTTTTACGCTATGCCGATGTATTACTAAGCCGTGCCGAAGCGCTTAACGAACTGGGCGGCCCAACTGTTGAGGCTGTTGGCCTGGTAAACCAGGTAAAAGGCCGCTCGCATGCAAAACTGTTGGTAGCAGCAAACCTTACACAGGCAACCTTCCGCGATGCTTTATTGCAGGAACGTGGTTGGGAGCTTTATTATGAAGGCAAACGCCGGGCCGATCTGAAACGCTTTGGTAAGTATGATGTAATTGTGAACGCTTACCTGAAACGCATTGGCGCAACCAATACCGTGCAGCTACCGCGCGATGAATATTTCCCGTATCCGCTTAACCAGGTTAATATCAACCCTAACCTGAACAACGCGGGCAGGCAACAATAAGCATTAAATAATGATAGGATAAAGAATACGCGGCTTCCTATCGCCGTGTATTCTTTACCATTTAACCGGATTACAAATTGAGTGATGAAGGATTGGTTTAAAATATTAGTAATAGGATTGCTGGGTACGATGATGAGCGGATGCTCGGACATTAATGTGGTGAAGGAGATACACCTGGGGCTTTACAACAATAACGAGCTGAAAATAAGGCTGGATGTAACCACCACCAAACCCGTTGATCTGTATGCCGAATATTGGATTGAGGGCAAGCACCCTGAAAAATACCGTTCGGTAAATACCAGCAAGGCCACATCGTACAAACTGGTGCTAACTAATATTTTGCCCGATACTACTTACTCATATCATATTGTAACGGTTAGCAACGGAGATACTACGGTAGGCAAAACCTACAATTTTAAATCGCACCAGTTGCCGCTGTTTTTGCAGGAACAGTTTAACGCAAAGGTAGCTCCGAAAGCCACATTACCGGGCGAGTTTAATGACGGGCTGATGCTCATTAACAAACGCTACGCGCCGGGCGTGGCTTACCTGGTTGATAACAAAGGGCAGATCAGGTGGTACCATACCATAGATGACCTTGGTTTTAAGGTGATCAATTTTACTAAAGATAAAACCCTGCTCTCTATTTTAGGTCGTAATGATGAACCTACCAGTTATGGCAGCGAAATATTGGAGATCAATTTATTGGGCGATACCCTGCTGCACCTCAAAAAAGGGCAGGGCGATTTTAAACAAATCATCCATCACGAGATATTGAAAAATGATAAAGACCAGCTGGTTTTTATTTATGTAGATAAGCGGATAATGGATCTTTCTTCGGTTGGCGATGCTAAACAGGACACCGTTAATGGTGATGGCATTATGGTGATGGATAAAACCGGCAAGCAGCTTTACAAATGGAGTGTGTTTGATGTGATGGATCCGCTGAAAGATCCAAAGATCATGAAAACAAAAAAAGACTGGATGCATGCAAACAGCCTTAGCTACGACAGGGATGGAAACTACTTGATGTCGTTTTACAATAACGGGCAGATCTGGAAGATCAACGCAAAAACCGGCAAGGTGATCTACAAATTTGGCAAAGGTGGAACTATTAAAATGCCTGCCGATTGCAATTTTACACAAGCCCATGCCGCGCATATCAACGCGCAGGGTAACCTCATGTTTTTTGATAACGGAGTAGAGAAACACCAGTCGGGCGTATATGCCATGAAGATAGATGAGCAACACCAAAGTTCAACCATCGCCATGCATATCCAGCTACCTAAAGAAATTTTTAACGGCCGCATGGGCAGCGCCTATCAAATAAACGATACCACCACACTGGTTTGCTGCTCAAAAAGGCACATTGTAGTGCTGGCCGATAACAAGGGCCGTTTACACTGGACGATGGAAACATCTGTACCAACCTACCGTGCCGGCTTTATAAAATATGAACAGCTCAATCCTTATTTAAAACCATAAATGATGATGAACAGGAAATTTCAATATATAACCCTTTTATTGCTGTTGTTTGTTTTTGCTAACGCGATGCAGCTAACATCATGCAGCGGCAGCAACGCAGAGGAGACAACCAATGCCGAATCTGCGGCGGCTGAGAAACTGGTCTCGATAGATACTACCAAAATTCCGGGGGGCAAATACGGTGCTGCGGTGCGTTACGGCAGGGAATTGATGTTGCATACCGCTTACTACATTGGCCCGGAGGGTATTAACGGGCATTATACCGGTAACAAAATGAATTGTACCAATTGCCACCGCGATGCCGGTACAAGGCCTTACGCCTTTAACCTGGTGCGTTCGTTTAAAGATTACCCGCAGTATCGGGCGAGGGAGGGGAGGATCTTATCACTGGCCGAGCGCATCAACAACTGCGTAATGCGACCTAATCTGGGTAAACCCTTACCTTTGGATGGCAAGGAGATGATCTCAATTATGGCTTACCTCAAATTCCTGAGCGATTCATCAAACGTAGCGCAAGTTAAAAAAGGTATCAAAAACCTTGAAGTTGAGCTGCCGGATGTAGCCGCATCATCCGACAGGGGAGAAGTGCTCTACGCCCAAAACTGCGAGCGTTGCCACGCCAAAAATGGCGAGGGCAAAATGCGTTTTGATAACGTAACTTACGAATATCCGCCGGTATGGGGTTTACTGGCTTACCGACCCGGATCGAGCATGCACCGGGTGGTCAAGCTTGCACAATGGCTAAAGGGTAATATGCCTTATGATAAAACGGAGGTAGGCAAACCTTTTCTTACCGATGCCCAGGCGCTTGATATTGCCGCTTATGTTAACGATGATAAAAAACACAAACGCCCGTTGCCCAAAACCACAAAAGAGGTTGATTATCCTAACTATGATGAAAAGGCGATAGATTATGATAAAGGGCCTTTTAAAGATCCTTTTACAGAACAGCAGCATAAATATGGGCCGTATAAGCCTATTATTGATTTCTGGGAAGGTAAGGGGATAACGCCTACGATATAAGAATAAGAACCAATAAATAGAAGTGGGGGGGGATAGTGCGATTCCCTCCCTTGGGAGGGTTTAGGGAGGGGTTTCTTTACCATGCATATCCGTTAGCACAGTATAGGAACCCCTCCCTGCCACTACACTCGCCGGCACACCCCTCCCGAGGGAGGGAATTAGAAGGCACATCACCAGATTATAAAAAGTACTGACTAAATTTATTTCATGAAAAAACAATTGTTGGCTGCGGCCATCCTTTTAACCGGCTTTACCGCATCGGCGCAAAAAGTACCTTATACCAATTGCGATAACTGCTGGCTGGCCGATTCGTTAGGTAATCACCGTGTAGTATTAACTTTTAACGGTACCGGCAAGGTAGCTAAAGCGATGATCAACTGGCGCAGAAGGGACGATAACCCAGAAAACAAGCGGATTATTATTGAAGATGCTAAAACCAAACAAAAAATAACCAATGTAAAAATAGGTGCCGTAAACCGCGAAAACGGAGAGCTGTATTTCGAGCCTACATCGGGCAAAGGCGAGTATTTTGTATACTACATGCCTTACAAAAACGAAGGCCGCTCAAATTATCCTAAAGGAGTCTATCTTAAACCGGAAAACACAGCCTCGGCGGATTGGCTGAACACATTGCCTGCCGATAAGCAGATCCCGGCAGCAACTGTAAAAGAATATCAATCGATAGATGCTTTTAATAGCTTTTATCCCATGGAGGTGATCGCTACAAAAGCCGAGACTGAAACCCTGATCAGCAAATATAAAACCGAATCCTTCCTGATCTTCCCGGAAGACAGGATGAACTCCATCCGCATGACAAAGGATTTACCGCAGCGTTGGATAGAAGCTTATCCGCAAGCAAAATATGTTGGTGAGGCCGCCCGTGGTGAAAACTTTGCATTTCAATTAGGCCTATATGCGTTGAAAAATATTGAAAATGTTCAGGTGAAATTCACCGAACTGAAAGCGGCAAACGGAAAAACTATCCCGGCTGCAAACCTGTTTTGTATCAACACCGGTGGTACAGCTTACGATGGTAGGCCGCTTACCAAAATCGTAAATATAAAACAGGGCGAAGTACAGGCCTTGTGGTGTGGCGTGGATGTTCCGGCGTCTGTAGTTATGGCTACATATACCGGGAAAGCCACCATCAGCATTAATGGCAAACCTGCAAAAACAATAGCCCTAACCATCCGCGTAAATAACAAATTATCGAAAGACGGTGGCGTAAGCGAACCTGATAAAATGACACGCCTGGGCTGGTTAAACTCTACCATGGCGCAGCAGAATACTGTTATCGCACCTTATACTCCTTTGCAGGTAAGCGGCAACACCGTAAGTTTATTAGGCCGTAAAGTAGAGGTGAACCAGGACGGCTTTCCGAAACAGATCCAAACTTATTTCACTCCCGAAATGACGGAGTACGCAACCGCGCCAAACAACCTGTTAACTGAAGGCATCCACTTTCATTTTATCAATGCGGCAGGCAACAAAATAAACCTGAAAAGCCAGGGCATACAATTCACCAAAAAAGAACCAGGAACCGTACAGTGGACAGCCACGAGCGCTAACGATAGCTTGCAGATGAATGTAAGTGCATCGTTAGAGTTTGATGGTTTTATAGCCTACACCGTAAAGGTTAAAGCCTTGCAGGATGTAAGCCTGAAAGATATCACCATGCATATCCCCTTTAAAAAGGAGTTTGCAAAATATATGATGGGCCTGGGCCAGAAAGGTGGCTACCGCCCTGAAAACTTTGAGTGGAAATGGGATGTAGCGCACAAAAATCAGGACGGCGCATGGATTGGTAATGTGAACGGCGGCCTGCAATATTCGCTAAGAGATGAAAAATATGTACGCCCGCTTAATACCAATTTCTACCTGCAAAAGCCTTTGTTACTGCCCACATCATGGGGTAATGATAACAAAGGCGGTATTAAAGTAACCTTTGATGGCAAGGCCGTATTAGCCAATAACTATAGCGGGGAGCGCGATCTGAAAAAAGGCGATGAATTATATTACAATTTTACGCTGCTTATCACGCCGTTCCATACTATCAATACCGATTTTCAGTGGGCCACAAGGTTTTATCATGCTTACAAACCTATCGATACCATTAAACAGGCCGGTGCTACTTTGATCAATATCCACCACGCAACCGCTATTAACCCAACTATCAATTACCCCTTCATCGCCTGGCAAAAAATGAAGGCTTACGATGATTCGGCACACGCGGCGGGATTGAAAGTGAAGATCTATAATACCATCCGCGAGTTATCAAATCATGCTTACGAAACTTTCGCCCTGCGTAGTTTAGGCCACGAAATCTATTCGCCGGGCAAGGGGGGAGGCTTTAGCTGGTTGCAGGAACACGTGGGCGACGATTACATAGCTGCCTGGTTTGTACCCGAAATTAAAGATGCTGCCATTATTAATAGCGGCATGAACCGCTGGCACAATTACTACGTAGAGGGCATGAACTGGCTAACGCAAAACGTAGGCATCGATGGTATTTACCTGGACGATGTTGCCTTTGATCGTGTTACCATGAAGCGCATTAAACGTGTGCTCACCAAAGATGGGCATCCCGGTATTATCGACTTACACTCTGCCAATCAATACAACAAGAGCGATGGTTTTGATAACAGTGCAAACCTGTACATGGAGCATTTTCCGTACCTCAACAGGCTTTGGTTCGGCGAGTATTTTGATTACGAAAAAAATGATCCTGATTTTTTCCTGACCGAAGTGAGCGGTATCCCTTTTGGTTTAATGGGCGAGATGCTGCAAGGCGGTGGCAACAAATGGCGAGGCATGGTTTACGGCATGACCAACCGCATGCCATGGAGCGATGGTGCCGACCCGCGCCCGATCTGGAAAGCCTGGGACGATTTCGGTATCAAAGGCACTAAAATGATAGGCTATTGGGTTGATGATAACCCTTTAAAAACCGACAAGGAAAAAGTGATTGCTACCGTTTACAAAAAAGATGGTGCTGCCATGGTAGCTATAGCCAGTTGGGAAAACACCGATACCGATTTCAAATTAAACATCGACTGGAAAAAATTAGGTATCGACCCGGCAAAAGCAACGATTACCGCGCCCGAAATTAAAAGCTTTCAACCTGCCAAAACTTTCGGAATGAACGATAGGATTCCGGTTGAAAAAGGGAAGGGTTGGTTATTGGTCATCAAATAAAAACCTTCTTTATTTAATGAACGGGCATTGTACAGGAGTTGTTAATCAATCCTGCAATGCCCGTATTTTTTCATATTGTGTCATCCTAAAATTACAGTGTCATATCAAACTCTAAATCAGGTCATCCATTTATCACAAGCAGGTAATTTAAATTTTATTTAAAATGTTTTCGTGAGCTTCGCGTCTGAGTTAGTATACCATAAAATATACGCTGATGAAAAACTTAGACTTGATATTAAACGGTGCCTGCACCATCAATATAAATACCGCTGCCGACGAAGAAAAAGAGTTGGCGATTTTATTCCTTGATATCCGCAATTTTACCGGGCTGATGGAATCGCAACCGGGCCAGGTAGTGATTAACGTGGTGCGCCGCTTATTTACTGCCTTTAACCAGATCATCAAAAACTTTCAGGGCAAGGTGGTTGAAATAGCCGGCGATAACCTGTATGCCGTTTTCGGTTTGCAAACCGGCATCCGCGAGGCTGCTAATAATGCTTACCAGGCCACCAAAGCCATGTTTCAAACCATCAATATGTTTAACGAGGCTTATGCCGAGCCATTTTATGGCGGTCCGCTGGAGATAGGAGTGGGGATGCATACGGGTAAGGTATTGGTTGGCGAGTTTGGCCTTGATGGCGCCAGTAATTTATCGGTGATGGGCTTGCCGGTAAATATAGCGGCAAGGCTGCAGGCTAAAACCAAAGAGCTGAACAATGATCTCCTCATTTCGGAAGAGGCTTATCTGTTGTTGGATACTGCTGATACTGATTTCAGTCATCAAACCATTAATTTACAGGGAATCTCACACGGGCAGCAAATCCGCTTAGCCGGTAAGCCGTATTTAACTACGCATTATCTAAACGCCCCGACTCAAAGCTTTGATTATCTTTTGGCTATCTCGGGTTAAAAACCAATCTATTAATACCATTTGGCGAATTTGATAGAGTTTTAGCTTTACCTATAATTTGCAAAAGATTTGTGCAATCGATTGTATAAATCTTTTTTTATTTGTTACTTAGTGATGTAAACCATCAAACAAAAATTTCGGGGCGGTATGAAATTGCTAAAGCTATCGCTATTAATGATGTGCCGTGGTTTATAACGCCTGTTCGGGCCAGCATCTAAACTATAAACCAAAATCAAGGAGAAATGAAAAATACAATATTGTTTTTTCTATTAAGCTGCGCAATAGCAGTAAAGGCCCAAAGCCCGGCACCCGTAAACTTCACTGCCGATCAGGATCATCAAAATATGATGAAGCAGTTGGGGATTAAGGCACTACGTAACGGCCCCAGCGGCGATGAGTCGGCTCCTAACCATGCCAATTATGATGAGGCGCTGGCTAATCCGTATCCTGATTTGCCGGAAGTGCTTACATTAAAAAACGGTAAAAAGGTAACCACCGCACAAATGTGGTGGAACCAGCGCCGCCCCGAAATTGTGGAAGATATGGAGCGCGAAGTTTATGGCCGCATTCCGGCAAATGTACCTAAAGTAAACTGGACGGTAAATGTTACAGACAATGAACGGGTTGGCTTTTTCCCGGTTATAGCCAAACAGCTTATCGGCCACGTTGATAACACCGCTTATCCGCTCATTAATGTAAATATCGAAATGACGCTGGTGCTTCCGGCAAATGCCAAGGGACCGGTGCCCGTATTAATGATGTTTGGCCGGAGTGCTTTGCCCGCACCTGCTCAGCCCCCTGCCGCCGATGTAGAAAAAATCAACAAAGCGCTGAAAGAAATGCTGGTAAAAGAGCATCCCGAATTAAAAACCATTTTTGAAAAACACCCGGCTTATAATCCCATTCCTGAGCAATCGCCCTTCGGTCCGGGCGGCTTCCCGGCAGCTAAAAGTGATCCGCCAACTGCTATGCAATTGATAGCTAATGGCTGGGGTTATGTATTGATTGATCCGTCGTCTATCCAGGCCGATAATGCTGAGGGGCTTACCCGGGGGATTATAGGTTTGGTAAACAAGGGTCAGCCACGTAAGCCGGATGATTGGGGCGCTTTACGGGCCTGGTCGTGGGGAGCGGCGCGGGCTTTGGATTATCTCGAAACAGAGCCGCGTGTTGATGCCAGGCATGTAGGTATTGAAGGTGTATCCCGCTATGGTAAAGCAGCACTGGTTACATTAGCCTTTGAACAACGTTTTGCCATGGGCCTGATAGGCTCATCGGGCGAGGGTGGAGCCAAGCTGCATCGCCGTAATTTTGGTGAGGCTGTTGAAAGCCTTACGGGCGGTGGGTACTACTGGATGGCCGGTAACTTTATGAAATATGGTGCATCGGAAGCCTCATCCGGTGCTAAAACTGCCAAAGATTTGCCGGTAGATGCGCATGAACTGATTGCCCTTTGTGCTCCGCGGTTCACATTTATTAGTTATGGAGTGCCCGAGCAGGGCGATGCCAAATGGCTTGATCAGCAGGGCAGTTATATGGCAACCGTGGCAGCCGGACCGGTATTTAAATTGCTTGGAGCGAAAGATCTTGGTGTTTCAGATAACTATAAAACCGAAAAAATACCCCCGGTTAATACCAGCTTGCTCGAGGGCGAACTGGCCTGGCGGCAGCACGATGGCGGCCATACCGATGCACCAAACGTTAAATATTTTATTACCTGGGCAAACAGGTTGATGCATTACGGCAAGGACGGGTTTGAAAAAAGTAAATAAGCACGCGAGCCACTGCAGATAGCTTGTTAAGTCCTTAAAACCCGATAGAATTGCCGCCGTCAGCCTGTAAAGCAACTCCGGTTACGTATTTGGTACTATCGGCGGGCAGGTAATAAACTGCTTCGGCTACATCAGCAGGTTCGCCCGGTTTGCGCATGGGGGCGGCCCATCACTTTTTGTTTGCGGGCCGGATCATTGTTAAGTGCCTTTGCCGACATATTTGTGGCTATAAAGCCCGGCGCAACACAGTTAACGGTATTGTTAATTTAAATAAAACTTTTTATATTGCAATCGATTGCGTAGGTAAATTTATCGTATAAACCGTTTGCTACAGGCGGGAGGGGTTTTAACCCGTTTTGCCGTTAATTGCTATAGATCCAATTATATTTTACTGTCATAGTTATATCAAAAGCCGGATTAATAACATCATGACCAAACCTAAGTTAACGAAGATGTGCCTGCTGCTACTTATTGTAATAATTACATAACCAATTAAACATCAGCATAAATCAAACAACCATGAACGTCAAATTTATCAATGGATTAATAATCGCAGCCCTTTCTGCACCCCTTTGCATTTTGGGCGCCTGTAATTCATCAACCCAAAAAACACCCGCAAGTGCCGATACCAGCAAAACAGATACCGGCAAAAAAACAAAATACCTTTCACAGCCGCTCATTAGTTCAATTTACACTGCCGATCCATCGGCTCATGTATTTAACGGTAAAATTTATATTTACCCATCGCATGATATCAACGCAGGCATCCCCGAAAATGATAACGGCGATCATTTTGCGATGAGGGATTACCACATCCTGTCGATGGATAGTATCGGTGGCAAGGTTACCGATAATGGAGTAGCGCTTGATATTAAGGATATCCCATGGGCGGGGCGGCAGCTTTGGGCACCGGATGCGGCTTATAAAAATGGCACCTATTATCTGTATTTTCCGGTGAAGGATAAGCAGGATGTTTTCCATATCGGGGTGGCAACCTCTGCAAACCCGGCCGGTCCGTTTAAGGCAGAGCCGCAGCCTATAGCAGGCAGTTACAGTATCGACCCGGCGGTTTTTACCGATACAGATGGCAAAACGTACATGTATTTCGGAGGGATCTGGGGCGGACAGCTTCAACGCTGGATTACCGGAAAATATGAACCCAACGGCTCAAAAACCGATTCGAAACAGGAAGATGCCCCGGCCATAAGCTGCAAAGTTGCCCTGCTTAAACCCGATATGAAAAACTTTGATGGTGCCGCAAAAAACGCTGTTATTGTAGATAGCCTGGGCAAACCATTGTTAACCAAAGATCATAACCGTAGGTTTTTTGAGGGCTCGTGGATGCATAAGTACAACGGAAAGTACTATCTCACATACTCAACCGGCGATACGCATTTGCTTTGCTACGCGATAGGGAACAGCCCGTTGGGTCCTTTTACGTATAAAGGCGTATTTATGAAACCGGTTGAAGGTTGGACAACGCATCATTCCATTATCGAAATTAAGGGTAAATGGTACATATTTTATCACGATACCCAACTATCGGGCAAAACTCATTTACGCAACGTGAAAGTGACCACGCTGGAACATAACGCCGATGGTTCTATTAAGCTGATTGATCCGTTTTTGTAGAATTGATTGATATCGGGAACACCTGATTTTAATAATTAGGTTAATCAGATCATTTTATATAACCGACTGCCTATAAACCACAAAGCAGCCGGTTATATCAATTAAAAGATAGCACGGTTTGCTCCGCCATCTACCTGTATGGTAGTGCCGCTGATATAGGCCGCCGGGGCTGATGAAAGAAAAGCCACCAACGCAGCAAGCTCTTCGGGCTTACCGATGCGGCCAAGCGGAATATTTTTTGTTTTTTCCCTGATGGCTTCTTCGGGATCCATATCCTGGGGTAGGGTATGTTTGATGCGATCTGTAAGGATCAATCCGGGTGCAATATTATTAACGGTAATTCCGTGCATACCCAGTTCGTCGGCAAGCATTTTGGCCATGCCAACCACCGCCATGCGCATTGCCGTTGATAATACCGAATTGGCAAGAACAGATTTTACCGATCCGCTGATGATGTTAATGATACGGCCGCTGCCGGTGCTTTTCATAAAAGGCAATACCAGGCGTGAGGTGCGCACAAAACTGAGCAGGTTTTGTTCGTAAGCCTGCTGCCATTGTTTATCGTCAAAACTTTCAAACTTTCCAAAAGGCGGGCCGCCGGCGTTGTTCACCAATATATCTATCCGGCCATATAAATTACCGGCCTGCTCAATAAAAGCTGTAATTTGGTCATCGCTGCTAACGTCGACCGCAAAAAAATGAACTGGGTTCCCTGTTTTTGAACTGATTTCGGCTGCTGTTTTTTCAAGCTCCGTTACATCGCGCGAGCCGATGATAACTTTCGCTCCCTCGGCTGATAATGCCATAGCCGAGGCTTTTCCCAATCCTTTACTTGCCGCCATCACAACGGCTACTTTTTGATCTAATCCGAGATTCATGGGTAGATTTTTATTTAGGTAAGTGTTTTCAAATTTAGGGATAGTTGGTGGGATTTAGTAGATTATAGCACCATTAGTTGGAGTGAATAATAAGCGGCTACTTGGCGTAGGCTGTAACCATCATAAAGTATTTGCCAATTGGTGTAAAACTGCGCCCTGATTTGTTCGTCAGTATTTGATTCAAACAGGTTGATCATGCCGGGGGTATATGACCAAAAATAACGCAGATTTAAAGGAAACTGTGCTACCCGGTTCTGAAGTTTATTGGCAAAGCACTGAGCAATCAGGCATCATTTCTGCAAATTATTTCTGAGTGACGACTCACGGATGATTAACTCAGACCTTAGTATAAGGCTGTGAGTTTCCTGGAAATCATCCTTATCCACTAAATGATTGATCATCAACTTCGCGGCCACTTCGCCCATTTCGTAGCCTTTATAATTTACCGTAGTAAGCGCGGGTTCTATCACGGTGGCGGTAGGGTCATTGTTAAACCCGGCTACTGCTATATCTGAGGGGATATTTATTCCTTCTTTTTTTAACACCTGCATACATCCGATAGCACAAATATCATTGGCCACAAACAAGCCATCGGGCAGGGGAGACATCTTTAGAATTTTATAAGCTGCATCACTTCCGGCTTTGCTGGTAAGATCGCTGATGATCACCAGGTTTTCGTCAAACAAAAGGTTGTTTTCCTCCAGCGCTCTTTTGTAACCCTGAAGCCGTTCTGCATATACATTGCGCAATTGGTTGCCACCTATATGAACTATGCGTTTACTGCCTTGCTTAATAAGATGATCAGTAATATCATGAGCAGCTTTATAATTATCAATGTAGATCTGCGGGCATGATTCATGCTCAAACACCCTGTCGAAAAATATTACCGGGATGTTTCGCCTTATAAAGGACTCAAAATGATCAAAGTTGGTGGTATCGTAAGCTACCGAAACCAATAATCCATCCACACGATTATTAAGCATAGCCTGGGCATTGCTGGCTTCCTTTTTGGTGCTTTCAAGCGATTGACTAATAAATAAATTGTAGTTATTGCTGTTAGCCACTTTCTCAATACCGGCCAGCACATCGGCCATAAAGTTACTATTTAGCCTCGGAACAATTACGCCTATGATACTGCTTTGCTTTTTGCGGAGGTTGCTGGCGAATGAGTTTGAGCGATAGCCCATTTCGTCGGAAGTTTTAGCAACAAGCTTTTTGGTGGCTTTGCTTACCCTCGGGTGATCTTTCAGCGCCCGGCTAACGGTGGCTGCCGAAATATTAAGCCTGGCGGCAATATCATAAATAGTAATTTCTTTATGCACGTTGTTCGTCGGGGGTATAATCTCCGATCCGGGTGATAAATATATAAATAAAAACTAAACAAAGAATACAATATGCAATCGATTGCATATATTTGACAGGTTGCCTTTGTATATGCAGATCGATGTATCTGCGAAATTGATTTTTTAAAATGATACCTAAATTAGAACAAACATTCAGATGGTTTGGCCCTTCAGACCCGGTTTCTTTACCGGCCATATCACAAACAGGAGCAACAGGCATTGTCAGTGCGCTGCATCACATACCCTGCGGCGACGTGTGGAGCAGCGGCGAGATTGGTGAACGTAAAAAAGTGATTGAGGCGGCAGGTTTCCGCTGGTCTGTTGTTGAAAGCGTTAATATCCATGAAAGTATAAAAATGGGTACATCCGCACGCCAGCGGTATATTGCAAATTACATCGAAACGTTAACCAACCTGGCCGCAGCCGGCATCAACACGGTATGTTATAATTTTATGCCTGTGCTTGATTGGACACGTACACACCTTGATTACCGTTTACCCAACAATGCTTCTGCCTTAAGGTATCATGCCGCCGCGCTGGCCGCATTTGATCTTTATATTCTGCAAAGGGAAAATGCTTTTAATGAGTTTTCTCCTCAACAGCAATCGGCCGCCAAAGCTTACCTTGATACATTAAGCGATGACGAAAAACAACTTTTAACCAACACGATCTTGGCTGGATTACCAGGTACAGATGAGGTATTCACAGTAGATGAATTCAAAGTATATTTAGAAAAATACGCTGCCGTTGATGAGCAAAAATTAAAAGAAAACCTCGGATATTTTTTAAACGCAATAATACCTTATGCCGAAAAATTGGGCATAAACATGTGCATCCATCCGGATGACCCGCCTTTTGCTATTTTAGGGCTTCCGCGAGCTGTTAAATGTGAGCAGGATCTGGTTGATATTATTAATATGTACCCTTCTGTAAATAATGGCATCACGCTTTGCACCGGCTCTTTAGGGGCCAATCCTGGCAATGATATTCCCGGCATCATAAATCGCCTGGGGGGCTATATTCACTTCCTTCATTTAAGGAATGTTTGCAGGGAGCCTGACGGAAGCTTTTACGAAGCGGAACACCTGGAGGGCGATACGGATATGTTTGCTGTAATGAAAGCCATTATCGACGAACAGATACGACGTGAAAAAGCCGGGCGTAGTGATCTTGCAATACCCCTGCGGC
The DNA here is from genome assembly GCF_003576455.2 of Mucilaginibacter celer. NCBI lineage: Bacteria > Pseudomonadati > Bacteroidota > Sphingobacteriia > Sphingobacteriales > Sphingobacteriaceae > Mucilaginibacter > Mucilaginibacter celer. The sequence goes on along the minus strand of NZ_CP032869.1, from coordinate 2,590,192 downwards.
CCGATCATGGTCATAAAATACTCGACGATTATAATTACAACACTTACCCCGGCTATTCGGTTACAGGCCGTTTAAAAGGTCTGGCCGAACTACGGGGACTGGAACTGGGTATCAGGCGAATGATAAATGGCTGATGGACGGATGTGACGCATGTGCACTTAAAAAAATCGACACATTCACTATTCATTATGTTTTGATTTTCAAATGGTTTTTTATATTTGCAATCGATTGCATAATCCTGAACAGGTTATAAACCCTTGTTGACGACAATCAGTTATCGACAATAATATCCATGATCCTCGCGGGTCTTTGTTTTATAATATTACTTAGCTGAATTGAGAATAGTATGCCTAAATATTTACTGAAATATCCGTGCCTGTGTTTAATGGCTTTGTTTATGGTAATGAATAAAGTCCAGGCCGACAATGGCTATAAGTTATGGCTCGAATATCATAAAGTAAGCAACCGGCAACTGGCCGGAGTTTACAGGCAGCAGTTGCAATATATGGTATTCCCCGCATCATCAAATCCGCTTAAAGCTGCCAAGGCCGAGTTTTTGATGGGTTTGGATGGGATGCTTTCAGTAAAACCTACAGAGGTTACGAATATAGTAAGCGGGCAAACAATTGTGGTTGGTACGCCAAAATCATTGAATGCTTTACCTATATCCTTTCCTGATAGCATTGGTAATGAAGGATATCTCATCAAAACAATATTCATTAATAAAAAGCAATGTACGCTTATAACGGCCAATACTGATGTTGGGGTTTTATATGGTGTTTTTAACTTTTTAAAGCTGATCCAGACTAATCAAACAATCAGTAAACTCAGCGTTGCCGATCATCCGCGTTTAATGTACCGGGTTTTGGATCATTGGGATAACCTAAACCGTACTGTTGAGCGCGGTTATGCAGGTTCATCCATATGGAATTGGCATAAACTGCCCGATATTGTCGATCAGCGTTATATTGATTATGCAAGAGCTAATGCTTCTGTTGGCATCAATGGGGCGGTGGTTAACAATGTAAATGCCGACGCGCTGGTCCTCTCGCCGCAATATTTATTGAAAGTGCAGGCGCTGGCCAATGTTTTCAGAACGTATGGCATCAGGATCTATCTTTCGATAAAATTCAGCAGCCCGGTAGAATTGGGCGGCCTGAAAACTGCCGATCCGCTTGAGCCTGAAGTGAAAAAATGGTGGGCCGGTAAGGCTGATGAAATTTATAACTACATTCCTGATTTTGGTGGTTTTTTAGTTAAAGCTAATTCAGAAGGGCAGCCTGGCCCGCAGAGTTATGGCCGCACCCATGCGGATGGTGCCAATATGCTTGCCGACGCATTGGCCCCGCATCACGGCATAGTGATGTGGCGCGCTTTTGTATACGATAACAAAGTACCCGATGACAGGTTTAAACAAGCTTATAACGAATTTAAACCGTTTGACGGGAAATTTAAGGACAACGTGATCGTCCAGGTTAAAAACGGCCCTATTGATTTTCAGCCACGGGAGCCTTTTCATCCCTTATTTGGTGCTATGCCTAATACCCCGCTGATGATGGAGTTTCAGCTGACGCAGGAGTATCTTGGTTTTTCAACGCATCTGGTTTATGAAGCGCCTTTATTTGCCGAATGCCTGCAGGCTGATAGCTACAGGTATGGTAAAGGTTCAACAGTTTCGCGGGTAATTAAAGGCGATTTTAATAAGAAACTGATAACCGGTATGGCCGGCGTAGCCAACATTGGTGCCGATTTAAACTGGTGCGGCCATCCTTTTGCGCAAGCCAACTGGTATGCCTTCGGTCGCATGGCCTGGAATCCGGACCAGTCGCCGGCAGAAATTGCCGCCGATTGGCTCGGGATGACTTTTACCAACGATGAAAGTTTTGTAAGTCCGGTAAAAAAGATCATGCTGCAATCAAGAGAAAATACGGTTAACTACATGACCCCGCTTGGCTTGCATCACATCATGGGAGTATCCACGCACTATGGCCCCGGCCCGTGGGTGGATAACGCAGGCCGCCCTGATTGGAATGCCACTTATTACCACAGGGCCGATTCTGCCGGCATAGGTTTTGATCGTACGGCAGCAGGGAGCAATGCCTTATCGCAATACGCGCCGGAAGTTAAGGCCGATTGGGGAAATATGAAGAGCTGCCCGGATGAATACCTGCTATGGTTTCATCATTTAAGCTGGGGGTACAAAATGCGGTCGGGGAGGACGTTATGGGACGAGCTGGTTTGGCGCTATTACACAGGTGCCGAATCGGTTAAACAGATGGGACTAACCTGGAATAAACTACAGGGCAAAATTGATCCTGAGCGATTTGCCGAGGTAAAACAACTGATGCAGCTTCAGTTTAAAGAAGCCGTAACCTGGCGCGACGCCTGCGTTTTGTATTTTCAATCATTTTCAAGAATGCCCATCGCAGCAGGATCCCCTAAGCCTGAACATCTTTTAGATTATTACAAAAAACTGAAGTTTTACTACGTGCCGGGCATAGGAGGTAATAACTACATGACCAATTAAAATCATCTTAAACCCAGGCCGATAAACCTGCATTTACAGCATAAAAAAAGGCAATCGTTATGCCTTTTGTACCGTTATGCCTTTTAGCACGTGTAACTCACCAAATTCTAAAATAGCCAATGCGGCCGAACGCCTGGCAAAGCGGCTTTGCATTCGTTAAAGCCTGGCGTAGAAGATTTCTCCTCACTCCACCATCGCAATCCCCGCGCTGTTCGTTCCGAATGACATTCGGGTTTTGGAGGCAGTTACACCCCGCTAAACACCGAAAACCCCCCATCAACTGTAATAACCGTTCCGGTCACAAACCTTGAGGCATCGCTAAGCAACCAGACCAACGCGCCCACCAATTCATCGGGCGAGCCGAACCGTTTAAACGGCGTTTTATCAATTACCAGGTTGCCACGTTCGGTATAGGAGCCGGTAGGGGTGGTTAATAAGTTTTTATTTTGCTCGGTCAGGAAAAAACCGGGGGCAATAGCATTGCTGCGGATCCTGTCGCCGTAGCGGTTGGCAAGCTCTACCGCAAACCATTTGGTAAAAGTATCTACCGCGCCTTTGGCTAAACTGTATCCCAAAACTTTGGTAATGGCCTGTTGCGACGCCATTGATGAAATGTTTACAATACTACCGCTTCCGTTTTCGGCTATAGCTTCACCAAATACGCGGGTAGGTAAAATGGTGCCGTAAAGGTTAAGGTCAATTACCTGCCGGAGCGCTTCAATGTCAAACGAAAAAAGGCTATCGTGGGGCTGTATAATACCCCCCGGCATATTACCGCCTGCGGCATTAACCAATCCGTCAATTTTTCCAAACGTATCCAGTACTAAATGGCGGGCTGCTTTTAGTTCATGCTCGCTGGTTACATCGGCAATGAGCGCCAGGGCTTTAGCGCCGTTTTTCTGTAATTGGGCCGCCCGTTGTTCTGCTATTTCTTTGTTCCGGCCAAGTATGGCAACAGTGCCGCCGGCCCGGACAATGCCGTTAATAAAAGCTTGTCCTAATATCCCGGTTCCGCCGGTTATTATGATTACTTTGTTGCTTAGTAAAAAATTATCCATAAATGATATGGGCAAATACGCCCTTGAGTTTTATGTGGTTTTATTTGTTGTATATAATTGAACCTGTGGCAATACCAGGGTGGTTATGGTTTATCTGTACGAAAAGGCATCGCCGGTAAGCCTTCGTTGTTGATTAAATTAGGATTGACCGGGTTATCTGCCCATGCGTACCGAATATATAGCGGACGAGGTACATCTGTACTGCTTAATACCACAGTATTGCCATTAATGGTGGCCTTGGCCCATGAAAAAATTTTATCGGCTCCGGCTATGGCAAATTCCTGCGGTTCTTCGCCATCTTTGGTACAAAGTCCCAAACCCGAATAATCAAAGCTGATGATGATCTTGTCGCCATCAATTTTTGCTGATTGAAAAACAGGGCCTGACGCTACAATATTTTTATCTCCATAGGCAAGTTTTTCAGCCTGGAGGGCCAATCTTTCGCCAACTTCTTTTTTTGCATCCGGATGAATATCGTTCCATTCGCCAAGGTCAATAGCTACAGCCATTGCTGTATTAGGTACAGACAATGAAGCTGCCTGAGCCTCGCGAAATTGGGCCCATTGGCTTTCGGATGGCAAATAGTTCATTTCCATAAAGCCCGGAAGTTGCACAAATAGGAAGGGCGCGTTGGCCATTTGCCATTTTAGCCGCCAATCGCGGATCATGGCGGGCTGGAGTTTTGCATACTGGGTGGGGTTGCCGGTATTTGATTCGCCCTGATACCATACAAAGCCTATAATGTTGTAATTAGTAATAGGGGCTATCATTGAATTGAACAAAGCCGTTGGTTGATTTTGAACCGCGATACCCCCGCCTGCAACGCTACCCTCTGGTTTGTTTACCAACCCTACTTTATATTGCCAGTAGCCTGTAAGGTCAATAGTATCGGCACCACAAATAAGCTGATATGGTTTATCGGGCACAAAACCACCCTTGCCCGAATTGTTGGTGACGCGAACAACAAACAGGTTTTTACCGGGTTTTAAGGTGTTTGGAGGGATGTTATATCGTCGTTGCGGGTACATATATGATGTAGAGCCGATCTGTTTCCCGTTAACGTAAACCACATCAGCATCTACTATTCTCCCCAAAAATATTTTGACCTGTGAGTTGAGCATGCTTTGCGGAATGTTGACCTCACGGCGGTACCATACCACGCCGTCGAGGTTGCGGATGCCCTGGTCTTCCCAGTATCCCGGAACGGCAATTCTGCGCCATCCTTTGGTTATGTACCCAGGATCGAACCATTTTTCGGTAAGCCCTTTATCCTGCTGATAGGGTACAGACTTATTTGCCAAAGCATCTTTTCGTAGGCTATTAAGGAATGCTGTATCTCTGTTTCTTTTAATTAAAAGTTCGATATCGGCAAAATCTCTCAGGCTTTCTTCACTCATCCAGGCCTCAATAGGAGTGCCCCCCCAGCTCGAATTGATCAAACCGATAGGTACATGGTACTTCTGATAAAGCGCTTTTGCAAAAAAATAGGCCACAGCCGAAAATTCGCCGATACCGGCAGAATCGGCTTTTTTCCATTTGCTACCCGGAACATCTTCCTGCGGATTTTGCATATTAGCTCTATTGGTTATGGCAAATTGCCTTATAGCAGCGTTTTTTGCACCGGCAATCTCTTTGGCATAACGCACTTTGTGCAACTCCATCTGGTGTACCATATTTGATTGGCCCGAACACAGCCATACATCGCCAATAAGGATATCCTTTAGTTGAATATGATTTGATCCATCTATGTCCATTGTGTATGGCCCGCCGGCTTCCGTTGGTGGCAGTGTTATCAGCCACTTTCCGTCACCTGAAGCAAGGGTTTTAAATTTCCTGTTCCTGAATTGAATTGTAACATGCTCTGAAGGAGCGGCCCATCCCCATATTTTGATTTTTTGATTGCGTTGCAACACCATGCCGTCACTCATTATGACGGGGAGGCGTATTTCGGCACGCGAAATAAAGCTGGTCAGAATGATCGCGATCAGGCTCAATAATTTCTTAAGTGTCATATCTACAGTAGTTTATAAGGAGTGTTGGGCTATCCGCCAATGGTTTAAAACATGATTTTAAGAGCGATGTAAGTTATAAATAAAAAATAATACTGCAATCGATTGCACATTTAAAAAATATATTATCTTGCAATCGCCAATTTTAATAAACTAATTTTCTTCTTTTTATATGAACAACCGCATTAGAGGCGTAATTAGCCAACTGAGCTTTATCCCTAATTTGCCATTTAAATAGCAATCGATTGCTCAATTAAGCACTTTGGATAATAATCCTGAAGACTTTGCGACGCTTTTTCTTCGTAAAGGGAGCCTTGCCATGCCGAAACTTATAGAAAACCTTAAAGTATCGGTAATTAGAATTGATCATTTGCTTCGTGATTTTGGGCACAATACAAAAGAAGAAATTCTCAGTATATCACGATTTAAAAGATCAGCACAGCCGAAAAGCGTTTGGTTACACCATTATATGATAAACTATTTTTTAAGAAACCTGAAGTGTTTCCGATCCTTTGATTTTGCAATCGATTGCGTAATTGAAATCAAATGCCTTTCGCAAAACAGGTGAGATGAGTCAGTTAATAAATAAAAAAACGAAATCTCCCGGGTCAAGGACCGGGGACTTTCAGTAAGAAACCCTATAAACCCTATACTTCAAACCAATTATAAAATGAATTTATGCGAGTAAAAATTTACACAAAAAAAGAAAGGGCTGGTGATATACCGCCTTCTAAAAAGGCCTCCGCGCTTTTGCTGATAGCCTTGTTAAGTTTTTTTCCTTTAACCTGTACGCTCAGAATGCTGCCGTTAAAGGCCGTGTTATGGACGAACCCGTACGGATAAAAGGAGCCAAAACAGGTACTACTACCGATGCCGACGGCGGTTTCCAGATCTCGGCGCCGCGAAACGCATCGCTCCAGGTATCGTCTGTAGGTTATGTTACGCAGGATGTCTATCAACAACCAAAGCAACATCACTATTACCCTGGTGCCCGAGCCTAAAAGCTTAACCGATGTTATTGTGGTTGGTTATGGGAGCCAGCGCAAGGAAGCGGTTACGGGTTCTGTGGCTTCCATCAGCGGAGCTAAACTTAATGAAATACCATCGGCCAACATAGCGCAGGCGCTGCAGGGCCGGGTTGCGGGTGCGGAGCTTGCCCAAACCTCTACAAAGCCGGGTGCCACCATGCAGATCCGCATCCGCGGTACGCGTTCTATCAACGCCTCTAACGATCCCCTGATCGTGCTTGACGGGATTCCTTTTGGCGGAACCATTGCCGATATCAGCCTTGATGATATCCGGAGTGTTGACATTTTGAAAGATGCTTCGGCAACTGCCATTTATGGTTCGCGCGGTGCAAACGGTGTAATATTGATCACCACCAAAAAAGGGAGCGCCGGCCAGGAACCGCAGGTGGCTTACTCTGGTTATCACGGTGCTAAAGATGTATTGAAATATCCGATGATGCAGGCGGGCAAATACCTGGCCTTAAGAAAAAGGGCCGGGCTGAACAAAAACCCCGGGGCTGATGAAGATACCACGGGCAAAACCAATACCGATTGGCAGCACCTTTTTTACCGCCCCGCGGCTGTAACCAACCATGATATCAGCGTAACCGGCGGAACCCAAAAAGGCAGCTATAAATTTGGCGTGGGCTACTACCGCGATGAAGCACCTGTACCGCTTTCGCAATACAACCGTATTTCACTAAGAGGATCGCTTGACCAGGGAATAGGAAAACTATTCCGGGTAGGTTTTACTACCAATAATAGCTATAGCATTACTGACGGTGCAAACAAGGTCTATCTGGCAATTGCTGTCGTTTGATGCCGTCGAAATTTCCTTTGTTTGTCTCAATTTTGATACTTCTGGCATCATTTTCTGCGTCGGCACAACAAAAGCAACATGGGGTGGCCACGGGAAGGGAACGCATTAATATTAATAATGGATGGCTTTATGCGTTATGATGGGAAGGGTGATGACCTGATGTATGATGAGCGCCCGGTAGTTAATAATCGTAAAGATGATGTTGTTGCCGATAGTCGCCCATCGCAAACTAATTTTGAAGGAACCTCTTCAATGTATTGAAGAAATGGATTTTGCCAACGGCAAATGATTTTTTAAGCGATACTTCGAAGCAAAGGTCTACCGCTGCATCCATGAATTATGCCCGGCCAAATATGCCATTTCCTCATTCAACTGATCTTATTTCTCTTAATTACCAGGGCGAGGGAATCAGGGATGCCCCGGCTTATGCAAATCTGAAAGGTATCCGGACAACTCCTTTATACCCTGCTTTTCATGCTAAATTTCCCGAGAAAATGATCATTAGCAGCGAAACAGCATCTACGCTGAGTACACGGGGGGCTTATATTTTTCCTGTTTATGATGGGATACGCGCGCCGGTGAACGATACATCAGGCGGCGATCCGAATCACCGCTTTGTTAGCGCTTATGAATTGTATACGGCTCAGTTCGGTGCCTCGCCCGATAAGGTTTTTATGTCGCAGGATAAACATCCTTTTGTGGCAGGCGAGTTTGTATGGTCAGGATGGGATTACCTGGGCGAGCCTACGCCGTATTATACAGCCCGTAGTTCTTATTCGGGTATCATAGATCTTGCTGGTTTTAAAAAGGACAGGTTTTATCTTTATCAATCAAGGTGGCGTCCGGATTTAAAGTTTGCGCACATTTTACCTCATTGGACATGGCCGGGAAGAGAGGGCCAAATTACACCCGTACACGTTTTTTCATCAGCCAACGAAGCAGAATTGTTTTTAAACGGAAAATCGCAGGGACGGAAGAAAAAAGGTGAACATGAATACCGGTTTAGATGGGATAGTGTTAAATATCAGGCGGGAGAACTTAAAGTAAAGACCTACAAAAATGGCAAGCCCTGGGCTGTTGAGACAATTAAAACTGTGGGTGTTGCAGCCAAATTGGAATTGACTGCAGATCGCCAGACTATAAAAGCCGATGGCTCTGATCTATCCTTTATTACTGTAAGAGTATTGGACAAGGAGGGGCATATAGTGCCTGATGCAGATAATGATATTACTTTTTCAATATCAGGCTTGGGTGAAATAGTTGCTACAGATAACGGTGATCCATCAGATCTCACAGCATTTCCGTCAAAAAACCGGAAAGCACTAAATGGCATGGCGCTTGTCATCGTAAAAGCGAGAATCGGACAGCCTGGTTCATTGGTGATAAAAGCCCGTTCGAAAGGTTTATACGGTCGGGAATTAAAAATATCAAGCAGTATAACTCAAAGCAAAAAGCGCAGTAAATAATTCATTTACTGCGCTTTCCTAATTGAATAATACTTAGCGGAGAGTTAGGGATTCGAACCCCAGGAACCTCTCAGTTCAACAGTTTTCAAGACTGCCGCAATCGACCACTCTGCCAACTCTCCGGGCGCAAAAGTACAAATCCGGGCCGGATTGCCAAATTTGAAATACGAATTAAAACTGTATGTCGACGTTTATGGCCATGAAGCAACTGCTATTCAAAATGTTAGGAACGATATTTTTTTTGAAAAAAAATTTATACTGGCTTAAAAATCCCGTAACAAGAGCCGGTATTTTGTAATTCACGCTATCTATTTGGCAACATTTCTTCGGTTCAAATCCCATTTCGAACAATAGTCCATCTAAAATATTAAAACATTGTGCATAAATAAATATGTTTTTCTGCTTTAATTATGCACAACCTTTGGCTATATTTGATTAACCGGTTATTTCTAAATTTGAGGAGAGTAAGTTTACCTTAATCTGCCCATTGATGAGTACTGAACCGATTTTAAAACCATCCGTGCAAAAACGGCTATGCCCGTGTGGTGAAACCGAACGATCAAACCTCGAGCGAATCCGCCGTACATGGTTTATGCGATATCTGTTGTTCTGGTTGCCTGTAAAGCGTTATAAATGCTATGGCTGTATGCGCAATAAATGGGTAATGGGTAATTAAGAATAAATTATCACTGATGCCGGGGCGCAGGAAACTAATCCTCAATAGCATCGGCGTTAAATAACCAAGAGTTTTCGCTACAAATGTGGCCTGAAGCCAAGCTTAACCCCGTAAGGTGAAACCGCCGGATGATCGAGATAATTGAACCGCTTGATCACATCTATCCTTAAAAACTTAAAAATATTGCCTATGCCAACCCCACCTTCAACGTAAGGGGTGCTGCCTAATGAAAATGTACCGTTCGAGCCATTAGATGCTACCGGGAACTGGTACAGATTTTTTGAAAGCAAAGGATTGTTCTCTTCGCGAATGCCACCATATAATACTTTAACCGACAAAAATTCGCGCCATTTTAAATGGCGGATGAGCGGGATCTTGTTCAAAATAAAACCGTTAAATGCCTGGGTGTAATTCAAGCCGATATAATGATCGCTTACAAACTCAAGGTAATTCATTTTATTGTAAGCGTTGGCATCGTACGCTATGGATTGATTGGCCCGCAAAATATTGAGCAGGGGGAACGGAACCTTGCCGGTTGTGATATTACCTAACAAAGTAATATCGGCATAGCCCAGCTGCGAAAAGTAAAACCGCTTGTAGATATTCGCGTCGATATTGTTATAAGTGTATGAGCTGTTAAATACATCCTTAAAGCCATGCGTAATCTGCAGGTTAAAAATCGGGAACCTGCTGCGGATGGTATGGCGTTCTTCGGTACCCTGTATAATCTGTTCGTGCGGTGCGTATCGCATGTTCAGTTCAAGTTCGGTGGCGGTTAAATTGTGAATCAGTTTGTTATCTCCGTTGTTCGATCTGAATTCGAGCGTCCCTGCCGGCTGCTGGTTCCAGTTTCTGAAAGCTATATTGAATGAAAAATGATTTTCAAAATCGCGCACATAAGCAACCGTATAAGTTTTGTTATACAACCAATAATCGGTTTTACCGGTGCTGAACGAGGTAAGTGCGGCCTGCTCCGGGATAACGGTAAGGCTATGCCCGGGCAAATCGGCATCATACCGGTAACTGAGTTTAAAATAATTGCGTGGATACCTGAATGGCGATACCTGGTTTAACGAAAGATAGGTGTTGAGATTATATTTTACCTGCTGATCGCGAAAGCCGTAAGCGATGTGATCTTCAAGATAAACGGTTTTGTTAAACTGCGGTGTCGTTCGGCCGCCTATCTGCAACCTCGAACCCTCCTGCGAGTCGTAGGCATAAGTTGAGCCCAGTGGCCCTAACTGTACCGGGCCAACGGCGGCATAACCGCCCGTAAGTGTCGAGGCTATCCAGGTATCGCGCTTAAATGCGGGCATGCGTTCAAGTTTGGTGATGTTGGCGTACACGGCTACCTGGCGGCGGGTTAGGGTATCGGGGCGATGAAGTGCCCAATAGGCGGTATCGTTTTGGCTGGGGTTTTCAACGGTTTGTTGATCTTTTCCTTCGTAAAAGGCGGCGGGCTGAGGGGCATTTTGTTTATAGTTGGTGAACACCGCCGTTCGTTCGCCAAAAATTGCCATTCCCTTATCCTTAAACAAGCCAAAATCAGCCTGCACATTGCTTTTAAACAGGAAATAATGCCCCGAATCGCGCTTAAAATCCTGCTGAATTTTGAGGCTGCGCATAAAGTTGATATTGATATCCTTGTTTACATTCAGCTCGCAGGCTTTAACGGCATAGCTGCCATCCATCGTAACATATAATTTGCCCTCAAACAAAATATCGCCGGTATTGCGCGGCGTAAAACTGATTTCGATTAGTTTTTCGGGCGAGGTTTTAATGGTATCGGTAATGAAAAACTTATAAAAATCGGGCGAGTGATTAGCTATCGGGCTCAGAAACTGCCTGTTAATAATAAAAATGTTATTGGTATAGATATCAATGTTGTTACCATAAAGCCGGTTAAGGTAGATCTCAAGCCCTGCGGTATCAATAAATTTAAGAATGTTGGTTTGCCTTTGAGCTTTCAGTACCTGGATGGATTTTGAAGGATCTTTACGATAATAGTTTTCAGACAGTTTTTCGCTGAAAAAAGCGGGCAACGAAATTTTGGTTTGCCCGTTTATCTTCGAAGTGCTGTCCAGCATAAATTTATACTTGCTGAAAAAACGCCCGTTCATAAACTTATCCGACAGGTTGAAGAACGAAAGCCCAATCCGCTCGTACAAATCATATTGCAGGTAATTTGAACTTTGCATCCGGTTTTGATCCTTACGATCAATAACCTGCTGAATAAGTTCTACGGCAGGATTACCTTTATTGCGATAGCGCTTGCTTTTGCCCGATGTTATCTTAACTTCCTTTAACTGGGTTTCGGCATACCTGAGTTTAACAGACAGGTTATTTACCTGGCCCGGATTAATTTTGCGGCGCTCGGCCATGTATCCCATCGATGAAAATGACACCTCGCTAAACAAGCCGGGTGCAGTTAGCGAATAGTTGCCATGATTATCTGTGGAGGTGCTGTAAGAACTACCCGTAAAGGCAACGCGGATAAAGGGCAGGGGAGCACCAGAAACCGCATCGGTAACCCGACCGCTTACCTGTGTCTGTTTATCGCCCGCAACATTATTTTGTTGTGCCGATACATTCAGCGAAAGGGAAATGAGGAATAAAAAAATGAGTTTCTTAAGATGATAATAGCCGCGAAACCCGTCGGGATTCCGCAATGCGGCAGCCCGTAGGTTGGAGGAATTCAAAAAAATAAAAGCCAACTGATAAATTATTTATTAATAAAAAAAAGCAGGTATTTATACAGTCATCCGGTTACGTTAGTGCGTTTTTATTTCAGCCCTAATTTACGATAAAAATCTGATTTTGGCCGATGTTTTACCATGTTTTGGCAAGTGGCTATGTTTCAGTTGGTTTAAGGAACGGTTATTAAATTTATAGCGATAGAAAGCAGTATCTGTTAGTTTCCCCTGAAATTTTGCTTTTATATCTATTATTGATGAATATCCCACTTGGTTTAATGTATTTTATCTAAGTATCGCCACCCAACCAGCCTTAGCCGGTGAACCATCGCTAAGGTTAATAACATAATAGTATGTACCAACCGGCACCGGGTTACTGCCAAGCTGGCCATTCCACTGCTGGCCGTATCCTACAGACGAAAATACTTTGGCACCCCAGCGATTAAATACGTTTACGGTGCAATTGGGATAATTTTCGATGTTCTTAATAACCCAGGTATCGTTATTGCCATCGCCGTTTGGCGTAAAAGTATTATACACCAAAACCCCGGCAGGCGTTATTGTGAGCACGCCCGGAATGTACGTGAAGGTGTAATTACCAGCTTCGGCGTTACCCGTAAAGTAAATAGGATAAGTGCCCGCAGCAGCGGCCAACGTAGCGTCTGTTCCCAATAAGGGACTTTTGGTGAGAACCGATTCATTCTGGTTGTTTACAAACCCGATATATTTAACCGTAAATGGTGGGTTTTGGGAATTGACAGGCCGTGTTTTGTTATCAGCTTTAACAATTACCGAAGCTGGTGTAACTATGCTGCCCGGCATTGATAAGTTATTGCTTGTTCCACCTGTGCTTAATGCGATGTTACCTGAATAGTTACCAACGCCGGTAGCTTTACTCAGCCTGATATAAACCGTAGTAGCATTAAGCGTACCTGGGCCGCCAATAGTAACGGTGTTATTAAAATTAACGCCATCGGTACTCAACTCAAAGCCCGCAGGCGGAGTGACCGTTACGCCTGATGTAAGATTAGTGCCCGATACGCTGAAACTCCCTGTTGAAGATGATGTACCATAAATGGTAGTAAGCGGCGATAAATTGCCCGAAAATGTAATAGCCGGCGCCACGGTTGGCTTAATAGTAATACTGAAACTAACCGGAGCACCGGTACATGATCCGTTAGAGGGTATAACGGTGATAGTGGCAGTAATCGGCGTTTGCCCATTATTAACAGCCGTAAATGGCCCTATATCGCCGTTGCCTGCGGATGCAATGCCGATAGCGGGGTTAGTATTTGTCCAGCTGTATGTTGTAGCCCCGGTAAAGTGAATAAGTGATACAGGGTCGCCATTAGTATAAGCTGGAGATGGCAACGCTGCCATAACAGGCAAAGCGTTTATGTCGCCGTCAACAGAAACTTTTTGATCGGCAATACCTGTGGAAGATAGGGTAATATCCCCCGAAATATGGCCTGCCGGTGCCGTAGCTGCCGACCTGATATAAATAGTAGCATTATTAACCTTACCGGCTGTTGGCGTAAGGGTCTGGGTGTTGCCATACCCGGAACTGAGATTCAATGATACTTCGAAATTTGCGGGCGCTGTTACCCGGATATTGCCGGTAAGGTTACTGCCACTAATACTAAACTGCCGGATATTAGGGTTGGCCGATGCCGAGCCTTCGCAGGCTGTTATACTGCCGCTCATTATGCCGGCCGTAATAGATGGTGGTGTTGGCTTAACGTTAATTTTAAAAGATACAGCATTACCGCTGCACGAGCCATTTGATGGTGTAACCAGGATATTAGCTGTAATGGTGGATGCTCCGTTGTTAACGGGTGTGAACGCCGGTATATCGCCGTTGCCATTGGCAGGCAAACCTATGGCCGGGTTGTCATTTGTCCATGTATAGGTGGTGGCTCCGGTAAACTGGATTGAAGTGGTAAGCTCACCGTTATTAAAAGTTGGCGATGATACCGCAGCCATCGTAGGCAAAGCGCTTACATCACCATCAACGGCGATATTTTGATCGGTGACCCCGGCAGAAGATAATAGCACGTTACCTGAGATATAGCCTGCAGGCGCTGTAGCCGCCAACCGTACATAAATATTGGTATTGTTGACTTTCCCGGCCACTTGCGTAAGCGTTAAGGTGGTGGTATACCCGGTATTAGTGGTTAATGATACTTCAAAATTTGCTGGAGCTGTTACCAGGATATTGGCGGTTAAATTGCTGCCGTTAACGACAAACTGTTGAATATTTGGACTGGTGGATGCCGAGCCCTGGCATGCCGTAATATTGCCACTCACCGCGCCTGCCGTTAAAGACGGCGGGGTTGGTTTAATGTTAATTTTAAAAGGGACAGGGTTACCATCGCATAAACCATTTGATGGTATTACCATGATATTGGCTGTAATTGCCGTTTGTCCGTTATTGGTGGCTGTAAATGCAGGTATATTGCCACTCCCGCCGGCAGCTAAGCCTATAGCCGGGTTATCATTTGTCCAGGTATAGGTGGTGGCCCCGTTAAACTGGATTGGAGTAGTAAGTTCACCATTATTAAAAGTTGGCGATGACACGGCCGCCATAACCGGCATGGCGGTTACATGGCCATCAACAGGAATTTTTTGATCAGCAAGTCCGGTAGTGGATAATATAATATCTCCCGAAATATGCCCCGCGGGGGCCGCAGAAGCAGATTGCACATAAATTTTAGTACTGTTAAGCTTTCCTGCATTCGGTGTAAGCGTTAATGTACCGCCATAGCCCGTACTACGGCTTAATGATAACTGAAAGTTTGCAGGGGCCGCCACGATAACATCGCCGGTTAAACTGGTGCCGCTAATTGTAAACTCCTGGATATTGGGATCAGCCGATGCTGAGCCCTCGCAGGCCGTTATAATACCGCTTACAGGGCCGGCCGTTAACAATGGGGCGGCAGGTTTAACATTAATTTTAAAAGTCATGGAGCCACCTGTACATGAAGCGGTTGATGGTACAACCGTAATATTTGCAGTAATAACAGCTAAACCATTATTACCGGCGGTAAACTCGGGTATATCGCCGCTGCCGCTCGCCGGTAAGCCTATTGCGGGATTATCATTCGTCCAGTTGTAAGTTGTGGCGGCTTGATTGCCGGTAAACTGGATTAGGGTTGTAGTTTCGCCACTATTAAAATTTTTATCAATAACCTGGTTCACAGTGGGTAAATCATTAACTATACCGTTAACAGCAACCTTAACATCGGGCACACCAATAGAACTCAACACCACATCGCCGGTAAAATTACCGGCCGTACCTGATGTTGCCGCGCGTACGTAAACCACCTTGTCGGTTACTGTTCCGCCTACCTGCGGTATGGTTAGCGAACTGGCAAATCCACTGGTTTCGTTTAGCGAAACTTCAAATTTGGCTGGTGCCGTAACCGTGATATCAGCTGATAACTTGCTTCCTGAAACTTTAAATTGTTGTGTATCTGTTGATGGCGAACCCAGGCAGGCCGATATATTGCCTGTTACCGCACCCGCGGTAATAGCAGGAGCGGTTACGTTTACGGTTATGGTAAATTTAGATAGGCTTGAGCATCCGGTACCGGGCACAAAAAAGTTTCCGAAGCTTTTACCCAGTTGTTGCTTTGCGGTGATGGTGCCGGTTATCGTATTTGTAGCCGTACTGATAATATTTACAATATTGGTACGGTCATTAACCACATATACACTTTTTCCATCAGGAGTTATGGTGATGCCTACAGGCTCGTGATTTACCGGTATGGTTGCTATAACTTTGATACTCTCTGCATCTACCACCATCACATTATTGCTTTTGGTATTGGCAATATAGATCCGTTTACCATCCGGACTAACACACAAACCTGTAGATACATCGCCGATTGGAAGAGTAGCTATTACTTTTTTCGCCGCCGCATCGATCACCTTCAGTAAACCGTTGTACTGCGCGCTGGTGGCGTACACCCGGCTGTTATCCGGGCTTACGGCAATGCCCGTTGGGCCGAAACTTACTTTAATGGGTGTTACCTGCCGGGTTTGGGTATTAACGGCTATCACCGCGTTTTCACCTATGCAACCAACGTAAACATTTAAACCATCAGGGCTTGCCGCCAGGCCGTAGGGTGCCCAGCCTACGTAAACTGTTGAGGCAGCGCCCGTAGCTACATCAATGATGGTCATGTTGGCCGTATTTACGTTAGCTACATAAACTTTTTTACCATCCGGAGAAAAACAGATGCCTATAGGTGAGATCACATTATTAACGGTAGAAACCACTTTGTGGGTGGTTGTATTAATAAACTTAACGGTATTGGCATCTACATCGGTAATGGCTACCAGTTTGCCATCGGGGCTAACGGCTGTGC
The DNA here is from genome assembly GCF_003576455.2 of Mucilaginibacter celer. Classification (NCBI taxonomy): domain Bacteria; kingdom Pseudomonadati; phylum Bacteroidota; class Sphingobacteriia; order Sphingobacteriales; family Sphingobacteriaceae; genus Mucilaginibacter; species Mucilaginibacter celer. Next base: position 2,573,566 of record NZ_CP032869.1, on the reverse strand, counting down.
CTACTGTAGCCAGCCCCCCGGTATTTATGGTTCCTGCCTGCTTGTTATTACTGGCATTTACCAGCACCATACCGCCGGTACCAACCAGGTACAAATAATCATCAGACGAGGAAGTTACCGTGATATTGGCTTTTACCGTGGCTGTACCGGTATTTGTGGCCGTGAAAGATGGTATATCGCCCGTGCCGCTTGCGCCAAGGCCGATAGAAGTTTGATCGTTAATCCAGTTGTAAGTATTTCCTGTGCCCTTAAATTCGATGGGGGCTGTTACATCGCCGTTATTGTAGATCTTATCATCTATAACATCTGTAACAGGCAAATCATTCACCACGCCTTTCACAGCTACATTTTTGTCGGATGCACCGGGAGTGGTTAAAAGCACATTGCCCGACAGGTTGGCCGGCGTACCTGCTGCTTTAGCGCGCACATAGATCACTTTATTCGTTACCGCACCGCCGCTTTGGATAAGAGTTAGCACATTGCTGAAGCCGCTGGTTTGGCTGAATGAAATCTCAAATCCGGCCGGAGAGGTGGCAGTGATATTACCCGATAAATTATTGCCCGATACCGTGAATTGCTGAAACGTTGTTGAAGCCGAGCCTATACATGTGGTAATAAGGCCGCCAACCGCGCCGGGGCTGATGGTGGTAGGAGAGGTATTTACCGTAATTTTAAAATTAGTTGGATTACCCAGGCAATCGTTAATACCCGGAGTAATAAAACTGCCCAGCGCCCGTGGATACTGGCCGCAGGATATGGTTGCAGCCACGGTATAATCGGCAGTGTTGATGATGGATACGGTGCCCGCATCCACATTCGCTACATACACGTATTTTCCGTCGGGCGTTATTGAAATCCCTTCGGGCGATTTTCCTACCGGCAAGGCAACCATAAACGCGTTGTTTGTGGCGTTAATTACCGAAACAGTTCCGGCAGCCTGGTTAGTAACATAAATGCGGCTGCCATCCGGGCTTACCGCTATAGCCGCAGCGCCGGATGGAATATTAATGGTTGCCGAAAGTGAAGCGGTGGCGGCATCTATTACGTAGATGCAATTGGAATAACTTCCTGTAACGTAAATCTTCCTGCCGTCCGGACTTGAAACTGCATAGTTGGCCCCCGGTGCGGGAATATTACCCAAATCGGCACCTGTTGCTGTATCATACACCCGTACATCGCCCATGGCGTAATTGGCTGTATAAAGCCACTTACCATCATTACTTATAGCCAGCCCTGCGGCGCCCGAAAAAAATGATAAGGAGGTAAGTGCTACATCATTCACCGCATCAATTACCGTACATTGGCCTGTTGCACCGGCAACATACACGCGCGTACCATCTTTGCTGTAAACCATTCCTGTGGGCGTATCAAACGTTGGTACGGTTTTCACCGCATTAGTTGCGGTATTAATAACCGAAACAGTGTTACTGCCCAGGTTTGCCACGTACACTTTTTTGCCATCAGGGCTTATAGCAACCCAACCCGGGGCAGGTCCCACCGGAATGGTATCGATAATTTTATTGTTGATGGTGTTCACCGCCAAAACGGTGCTGGTATTAAAATCGGGGATATAGGCAACATTGGCTTTTTTTGCCGTAACGCTGATGTGAGCTATAACCGGGCTCGATCCGGTATTTACAGCCTTAAAAGGTTCAATATTATCGGTACCACTGGTAGGCAAACCAATAGATGGCCTGTCGTTTGTCCAGTAAAAAGTATTACCGGTACCGGTAAAGTTTATCCAGGCTGTCAGATCACCGTTGGCGTAAACCAGGTCGGATATCGGGTCGACAGCGGGTAAAGCGTTAATAGTACCTTTTACAGCTACCTTCTTTGTTACTGCCCCTGCCGAAGTTAAGTTTACTGCACCCGATAAATTAGCCGGTGTAGCTGAAGTAACCACGCGTACATACACTGTTTTAGGAGTTACGGTACTGCCGGATGTAACAAAGAAAAAAGAATTACTAAAACCACCGGCCGGATTAGCCGAAATTTCAAAACCGGCAGGAGCCGTAACCGTAATATTATCGGTAAGGTTGTTGCCCGATACCGTAAATTGCTGCATGCCTGTTGCTGCAGCGCCCACGCAGGCCGACGTTGTTCCGCTCGCTACACTTACAATAATTGATGGCGTGGCAAAGGCCGGTTTAATTTTACTAACCGATCCTCCATGGTGAAAAATTACGTTGGTGTACCCACAGCTAATATTATAATTTAATGGCTCGGTTTTAGGCTTTAAAGGCGCGCAAAAAACCGATACCATACTTAGGAGAAGTAATGATTTACTCATGCTCAAGTCAGGTGAAAAACATGGTTTGGTTTTGCGGGGTAACCGGGTATGAAGTTATTACTTTAATTGTTAAATTAAAACACCTGCTATTTTTTGTGACGGTAAATTCTGTTTAATTAAAATTAAGTGCCGCTGTCCACACATACAGTAAGTTTCAAATTTCAATTTTTGCTTTAGGGAGAGATACCGGACTGCGTTTTTGAAGACAAAATCATTAATCTGCAGGAAACTTTAACCCCTAAAAAATCTCATTGCAAAAAGCGGGTTTCCGAAACCTATTTTTCTATCCGCAATTTTAAATACCCGTTTTACGGTATTGTGCTACTTTTTTTTAACATGCAAATTTACAATGCATTATATACGTAGCGCAAAAGCCTTATCAATATGTTAGTATTTTACCCCTCAACCTTCAAAAAGCTATTTTCCTTTATTATTTTAATTACTTTATGTATGCCGATAGCCAGGGCGGAGGTTGCTCCTGTAAATAGTAAGAGCAAAAAATTTGAGAATAGTAATTCAGCAAATCTGCATAAAGTTAATATCAAACCGGCACCAACGGTAATAGTATTCGTTACTCAAAACGGTGCCGGCCTGAAAAACGGCAGTAGTTGGGCAAACGCCTACAGTACCAATGAATTGCATAGTGCGTTATTTAACGCAACATCAGGAATGCAGTTTTGGATAGCCGCAGGTGCTTATAATCCTATCATAAACGGATCGGGTACTTATAAACTCAAATCGGGGGTTAGTATTTATGGTGGATTTGCAGGTTACGAAACACAGTTAAGTCAGCGGGATCCGTCTGTAAACATAACATTATTAACAGGTGCTTCTTACCAGCTCATGTACGCGCTTGATCTTACCGAACCTGCCCTTATCGATGGTGTAACCATGACAACCAGGGCTACGGTGCTTACCACATTCGGCAGGGTTGGAGGAGCTCTTTGGGTATCGGGGGGCGATAATCTGCTAACCGTTAATAATGTAACATTTAAAAATAACCTGGCAGGTAAGGGCGCTGGCATCTATATACTACATAGCAGCCCAAATATCACCAACTGTACGTTTACAAACAATACGGCCAGCGCCACAGCAGTTACCGGAGGTGCAGCAGCCGGCGGCGCTATTGCTATTGCCTGTGCCCGGGAAAACACCACTTCGTACGGATCGCACGGGCCAAGTAACCCAACAATTACTAATTGTAAATTTACTAATAATACGGCGGGTTACGGGTCGGCCATTTATATGGCCGGCGAAGATATTTACAACGATGCGGGCAACAAGATTGCTACCTGGGCTCCCAATCCGGTGATAACCAATTGCGTGTTTTCTAATAATTATGGCAGTTCCACCGTACATATCGTACTTTTTAGTTACGACCAGGTGTCGTTAACAAGGCCCCGCATCCAAAAATCTGTCTTCTATCAAAACCAGGGCAATTCAATTGTAAATGATTCGAGGGGAATGAGCCTTACAACCGAAATTTATAATTGCTTATTCACCGGTAATAACCAGCCTGCTATATACAACACCTCTACCACAAACTCTACAGTAACATCAAACGCCTGTACGCCGGTAATTGTTAACTCTACCTTTTATGCCCAACCGGCAATAAGCAATTTTAACGCGAGTCCGTATTTATGGGGTGATATTTTATGGGGATCGAATAACCCGATCTATAATTTTGAAAAGAGCTTTCCCCAGGTCAAATACTCAATTGTACAGGGAGGATACGCCGGCACAGGTAATTTAAATGCCGATCCGGTATTTGTTAATACAGGCAATCTTATTGGTAGCGATAACGTGTGGGGTACCGCCGACGATGGTTTAATGCTGTTGCCATGCAGTTCGCCTGCTATAAATGCCGGCACACTGGTTTCGCAGGGCCCAACGAGCGATATTCGCGGAGTTGCCTGGCTTGATAACCCTGATATGGGTGCCTATGAACAAAACAGTACCCGTTTAACACCGGTAATTGCTATTACCACAAGCAGCCGCAGCATTTGCGCCGGTACCCCGGTAACCTTTACCTCGGCAACAAGATATGCCGGCGATAAACCCGTATATCAGTGGCAAAAAAATGGCATAAATGTGGGTTTTAATTCCGCCACATATACCGATAGCACTTTAACCGACAATAGCGTAATTACCTGTTTGTTAACCAGCAGCGATGCATGCAGTATTGGCCAGGTTACTTCAAACAGCCTGGTAATGACGGTAAATCCGGTAATTAAACCAGGTATCAGCATAGCAGGTTCTGCAAGTTCGGTATGTCCCGGCACACCGGTAACTTTTACCGCAACCCCGGTAAACCCGGGGAGTTATGCAAGCTATCAATGGCTGCGAAACGGTAAAAATACCGGTACCAACGCGCTTACCTATACAGCAAGTTTTACTACTACGGATACCATCAGGTGTATCATTACTACCAATACAGATTGCACAGTTCCGCGCACTGCTGTCTCTAACAGTATTGTAATGGGAATAAAGCCGCAATTAAAGCCCCAGGCTACCATCACGGCTTCAGCAACTACTATTATCCCCAAAACAAAAGTTACTTTTACTGCCAAAGTAGTAAATGGCGGTACCAAACCTTTATACAGTTGGATTAAGAATGGGGTTACCGTTGGTCAAAACCAGGCCACCTATATCGATTCATTATTAAAGGGAAGCGAGCATATCTCATGTATAGTAACCGGAAGCGGCGACTGCCCCTTGACTGATACTTCCAATGTTGTCACTATAAACATGGTTGCGCCCCAAATCAGCTCATTTAGTCCGGCAAACGCGGTAAGCGGAACGAGTATAATAATCAAGGGTAAATACTTAACAAACACCAGTTCTGTTAAATTTGGAGGAACGGCTGCGGCATCATTTGTGGTAAACTCGGATACACAGATCACGGCGGTGGTGGGCATCGGTTCAAGCGGCGATGTTACGGTTGTGACACCCGGCGGACCGGCATCGGCAAGCGGATTTGTGTACCAGTTAAATCAAACCGTCACATTTGCATCCATCCCTGCAAAAACCACCAATGCTGCTGATTTTGATCCGGGAGCAACAAGCAGTTCGGGCCTGCCGGTTGCTTACACGTTTAGCAATACTAAAGTGGCGAGCCTGGTAAATGGTAAAATACATATTTTATCTACAGGCTCGGTAACAATAACAGCTACCCAGGCCGGCGATTCAAAATATGCAAAAGCAACTGCCTCGCAGCTGTTAATCGTATCATCGCCAGGGGTTCAGGTTATTACATTTGCAACTCCGGCTCCCGTTTCTTACGGGATGGCAGATTTCGACGCAGGTGCCACTTCCAATGCCGGATTACCTGTACTTTACAGCAGCAGCGATACAACCATCGCTAACATTATAAATAACAAAGTTCATATTACCGGTGTTGGCAAGGTTAATATAACGGCCTCGCAACCAGGCAACGAAGCATACAATAAAGCAACCAGCCTAACCCGTATTTTAACCATTAACAAAGGGAATCAAAGCATTTCATTCGATCCTTTGGAGAGTATCACCTATGGTTACATTTCGGGCACAACAGCCAAAGCAAGCGCATCATCAGGTTTGCCGGTTATTTTTAGCAGTGCCGATACTACTATCGCCAAAGTTTCATCAAACCAGATTTTCCCTTTTAAAGCAGGGGTTGTGAATATTACAGCAAGCCAGCCGGGAAACAATTTTTACAATGCCGCCACCCCGGTTGTACAGTCCCTTACTATTTATAAACAGTATCAATATATCTCCATACAAAGTTACGGCTACCAAACCTTTGGCACTGCCGATTTTGAGCCGGGCCTGTACATATCGTCCAAATTAAAACCTACTTATAGCAGCAGCGATACTACAGTTGTTTCGATAAGCGCAGCCGGATTACTGCATATGAAAGGGGTTGGCACAACAACAATTACGGTAACACAGGCTGGTAATGAAAGTTATTATCCCGCAAATGCGGTAACGCAGCTGCTTACTATAAGCAAGGGCGGGCAAACAATAACATTCCCTGCTATGCAGCCTGTACAATTTGCTTCGGCCGATTTTATTCCCAACGCTGTCAGCAGTTCGGGCTTAGCACTTAGTTTTACTTCAAGCGATACCACCAGGGCAAAAATAGTGGCAGGCAAAATACGACCGCTTAAAGTAGGGACGGTAACAATAACGGCCACACAGGCGGGGAATAATAATTATACGGCAGCCACAAAAGTTACACAACTGCTTACAGTTGTTAAAAGCGATCAAAGCATCAATTTTGCAACGCCATCAGCAGCAAAATTCGGCGATGCGCCTTTTACATTGGTGGCTACCTCCGGTTCGGGTTTGGCGGTGAGTTTTGTGAGTTCGGATACCTCGGTTGTCAGGATCAGCGCAGCCGGGCTTGTTACCCTGCGTAAACCGGGCAGTGTAACCATTATCGCCAGTCAGGCAGGTAGCGCCAATTACAATGCCGCAGCACCGGTAAGCCGTACGTTCAGCATCGGTAAAGGCGATCAGCAGATCACCTTTGCAGCACTTGCTCCAAAAACATTTGGCGATGCAGCTATTACTCCCGGGGCGATAAGCAGCTCCAAACTACTTGTAGATTACAGCAGCTCTGATACCTCGGTCGCCGTGATAAGCGCAGGCAGAATTGTGATTAAAAACGGGGGACAGGTTACCATAACCGCTACCCAGGCCGGTAATGATTTTTATAACCCGGCACCGGCAGTGAGCCGGCAGCTCAGCATAGGCAGGGCAGCGCAAACCATCACCTTTGCAGCCCTCACTGCCAAAGTGTTCGGCAGTGCTGATTTTGCACTTACAGCATTTTCAAGTTCAAGACTCCCGGTGACTTATACCAGCAGTAACACCGCGGTGGCTACAGTAACAAACGGTGTGGTACATATTATCGGTGCCGGTACTGCCACCATAACGGCAAGCCAAACAGGCAACAGCAAATATGCAGCCGCCACACAGGTAAGCCAATTGCTTACGGTAAGCAAGGCAGTACAAACCATTACCTTTGCGGCTTTACCTGCCAAATATTACCTCGATACCGATTTTTACGTATCGGCAGTAAGCACGGCCGGTTTGCCGGCAAGCTTCAGCATTGCCGATACCACCGTAGCCCGGTTCATTAACGGGAAAGTGCATATTATTAAAGCTGGTATAACCAATATTATTGCCACACAGGCCGGCAATGGCAACTATAGTGCAGCAGTACCGGTTACCCGCGCATTTACGGTAGGGAAGGCCCCACAAAACATCACCTTCAGTACATTGCCATCCAAACAATACGGCGACGGCGATTTTTCCATCAGCGCAATAAGTTCATCCGGTTTACCTGTAAGCTTCAGCATCAGAGATACAACAGTAGCCCGGATCAACAACGGAGTAATACATATCCTAAGGGCGGGTACAACAACAGTACTGGCCAACCAGGCAGGAAACAGCAATTACAATGCTGCACTTACTATTAGCCAGATACTCAACATCGGCAAGGCTAACCAAAGCATCAATTTTGCAGCGCTACCGGCAGCAAAATTCGGCGATGCGCCTTTTACATTGGTGGCTACCTCCGGTTCGGGTTTGGCGGTGAGTTTTGTGAGTTCGGATACCTCGGTTGTCAGGATCAGCGCAGCCGGGCTTGTTACCCTGCGTAAACCGGGCAGCGCAACTATTACCGCGAGCCAGGCGGGCAGTGCCAATTACAATGCTGCCGCACCGGTAAGCCGTACGCTCAGCATCGGTAAAGGCGATCAGCAGATCACCTTTGCAGCACTTGCTCCAAAAACGTTTGGCGATGCAGCCATTACTCCAGGGGCGATAAGCAGCTCCAAACTACTTGTAGATTACAGCAGCTCTGATACCTCGGTCGCCGTGATAAGCGCAGGCAGAATTGTGATTAAAAACGGGGGACAGGTTACCATAACCGCTACCCAGGTTGGTAATGATTTTTATAACCCGGCACCGGCAGTAAGCCGGCAGCTCAGTATAGGCAGGGCAGCTCAAACTATCACTTTTGCAGCCCTCACTGCCAAAGTGTTCGGCAGTGTTGATTTTGCACTTACAGCTTTTTCAAGTTCAAGACTACCGGTGACTTATACCAGCAGTAACACCGCTGTGGCTACGGTAACAAACGGTGTGGTACATATTACCGGCGCGGGTACTGCCACCATAACGGCAAGCCAAACGGGCAACAGCAAATATGCAGCCGCCACACAGGTAAGCCAATTGCTTACGGTAAGCAAGGCGGTGCAAACCATTACCTTTGCGGCTTTACCTGCCAAATATTACCTCGATACCGATTTTTATGTATCTGCAGTGAGCACGGCCGGTTTACCGGTAAGCTTCAGCATTGCCGATACTACGGTAGCCCGGTTCATTAACGGGAAAGTGCATATTATTAAAGCTGGTATAACCAATATTATTGCCACACAGGCCGGCAATGGCAACTATAGTGCAGCAGTACCGGTTACCCGCGCATTTACGGTAGGGAAGGCCCCACAAAACATCACCTTCAGTACATTGCCATCCAAACAATACGGCGACGGCGATTTTTCCATCAGTGCAATAAGTTCATCCGGTTTACCTGTAAGCTTCAGCATCAGAGACACAACAGTAGCCCGGATTAATAACGGAGTGATACATATCCTGCGGGCAGGTACAACAACGATACTGGCAAACCAGGCAGGAAACAGTAATTACAATGCTGCGCTTACTATTAGCCAGACACTCAACATCGGCAAGGCTAATCAAAGCATCAATTTTGTAGCGCTACCGGCAGCAAAATTCGGCGATGCTCCTTTTACGTTATCAGCCACCTCCGGTTCAGGGTTGGCAGTCAGTTTTGCAAGCTCGGATACCTCGGTTATCAGGATCGGCGCAACCGGGCTGGTTACCCTGCTTAAACCGGGCAGTGTAACCATTATCGCCAGTCAGGCAGGTAGCGCCAATTACAATGCCGCAGCACCGGTAAGCCGTACGCTAAGCATCGGTAAAGGCGATCAGCAAATCAGCTTTGCAGCACTTGCACCAAAAACGTTTGGCGATGCGGCCATTACTCCGGGGGCGATAAGCAGCTCCAAACTACTTGTAGATTACAGCAGCTCTGATACCTCGGTTGCCGTAATAAGCGCAGGCAGAATTGTGATTAAAAACGGGGGACAGGCTACGATAACCGCTACCCAGGCCGGTAATGATTTTTATAACCCGGCACCGGCAGTAAGCCAGCAGCTCAGTATAGGCAGGGCAGCTCAAACTATCACTTTTGCGGCCCTCACTGCCAAAGTGTTCGGCAGTGTTGATTTTGCACTTACAGCTTTTTCAAGTTCAAGACTACCGGTGACGTATACCAGCAGTAACACCGCTGTGGCTACGGTAACAAACGGTGTGGTACATATTACCGGCGCGGGTACTGCCACCATAACGGCAAGCCAAACGGGCAACAGCAAATATGCAGCGGCAACACCGGTAAGCCAGTTACTTACCGTAAGCAAGGCAACACAAACCATTACCTTTGCGGCTATTACCAATGTTAAGTACGGCAGTGCTGATATTCAGCTAAACGCTGCTGCAAGTTCAAAACTTACCGTAAGCAATTATGTAAGCAGTAATACCTCGGTAGCAACCATTGTTAACGGACGTTTGCATGTAATAAACGCAGGCAGCGTTATCATAACTGCAAATCAGGCCGGTAATAGTAATTATAACGCGGCCAACCCGGTAAGCATAACCGTATCTATTGCCAAAGCACCTCTTACTATAACTGCCGGCAATAAAACCAAAGTATCGGGTGCGGATAACCCTGTGTTTACGGCAACCTATACGGGCTTTTTAAATGGCGATACAACAACCAGTTTGCTCACACCACCTATATTTAAGGCTACCACAACCGCAAGCCCAGGCGCTTACCCAATAATTGTAAGCGGAGCAACAGCCGCCAATTATGTTATAAGTTTTGTTAACGGCACGCTTACCGTTACCGCCAAACCTGCAACCGGTATTAGCCAGCCCCGAATCGAAACTACGGCTGCTAAAACTCCGGATAATATCGCTTATGTAAAAACAGAACCAACGGTCAGAGGCGCATTATCGCCAAATGGCGACGGCATTAACGATGTGCTTATTGTTGACGGCCTTGAAGCATATCCGGATAACACCCTAACGATATTGAATTTAAGCGGCGTTAAAATATACGAAGCAAAGGCTTACGATAATGCTAACAAAACGTTCGACGGACATTCGAACATTACCGGTGTAATGCAGAAGCCCGGCACTTACTTTTATTTATTGGAATATAAAGACAATGGCGAAACGAATAAGAAATCGGGTTATATAATTATAAAATATTAAAATGTAATTGATAAAAATAAGATGCGATCAGGAATAAGCCGGTATGCCCTCGCGGCGATACCGGCTATCTTAAACCAATTATATAAATGAGAACTTTTAGTTTTGTTTCTGTTTATATAAAACTGATAATCAATTTATTATTTTAATTAACTGTAATTTTAGATTGCTATTATTTTCAACGTGGCTTAACTACACATGGTAGCGAGCGATAATGCCGCCATATCGCCCACACTTTCGGTAAGCCCGGCAGGTACAATACTACAGGCTGCTACCGATTCAAAATAGGCTTCCTTTTCAATCACCTCCATCATAGCAGGCCGGAGCAAAGTTTCAGCCCGGCCATAGATACTGCCAAGAATAATCAGTTCCGGGTTCAGCATATCAATGAATAGCGAGAGCGCTTTGCCCAGATAATATCCGCACAAACGATAAACCTCTTTAGCCGTTTCATCGCCTGCAAAGGCAGCTTCTGCAATTGATTTAGCTGTAACTAATGGGAGATCGCCGACGTTTTGACAATAAGCCACCGCTTTACCTACTTGCAGCATTTCACGTGCTTTAAACTGCCCTATCTGTGCAATGCCGCCGCCACTGCAAAAACCCTCAAATGAGCCTGATTTACCAAAGCCAACCGGCCCAAGGTCGGCCAGGCGGATGTGGCCAACCTCGCCCGCCAGATCGGATATGCCGGAGTAAAGCTGGCCGTTCAGGATCAGGCCGGCGCCCATGCCTGTGCCAAAGGTGAGGAACATCAGGTTGTTATACCCGCGGCCCGCACCGTATTTCCATTCGGCAACAGCGCAGGCGTTGGCGTCGTTTTGCAGTAACACGGGGCGGCCAAACCGCTCGGTCGCCATTTTTACAATAGGCACGTTATCCCAGCCTATCAGGTTGGGTGGGGATAAAATGAGCCCTTTTTTGCTGCTGAGCGGCCCGCCGCAACTGATTCCGATACCGCTGAGCGATGTTTTGGCAACCTGGTGCTGATTGAGCAATCTTTCGGCTGTGGCAAACAGCTTCTCAATCATTTCATAAACGGGCAAATCGGTAGGCATGGCTTCCTTGCACACCAACCGGATGTTACCGGGCGTTTGCTCACCAATTAATACGGCACATTTTGTTCCGCCAATGTCAAAACCTAATAGCATTTGTTAGTTTTTTAGAGGGTAGATTTTAATTGAACGGAATACAACTTTTCCGTGTTTTGCATACAGCCATATTACATCGCCATTATGCTCATAGGTTCTGTTAACGATGGTTCGCTTATGGTCGATATCGGCATCAAGGATCCCATCTTTCATTACCAAATCAATTTTTAATGTTTTATTCAGATAATCAACACCGGTAATGGAGGTGTTACCGAGGCTTACAATACCATCGGTACCTATAAAATTGAGCCGGTAACCATCATCACCTTTTGCATCTGATTTTAACAGGATGCCAAATTCTTCATTTGCTCCCTGTGGTTCAATTTCGAGGGTAATGCGGCAATTATCAGGAATGTGATCTATCCGCGCCGCACCTACGCCGTTAGGGGCGTTGATCGATGCTCCATCGCTTCCCAAAACCGAAGCCATAAGCTTAGGGTTGATCTTTGCCGCGATTGCATTATCGGTTAAAGGAATCATTTCGGCCGGGAACCTCGTATCCAGCGTACCATCCGGCTCCTGGATCACCTCGCGGAATAGGGAATTACCGCCAAATATTTCATGGTTGCCATCTTTGCTATCGTTACGGTTAGGCACCCAGGCGGCAGCAATACGGCGATCATTTTTAAACTCCGCAGTTTTTACCACATTCGACCAATCCTCGTTCAAAGCCTGGTGGCGCGGTGCCTGCCATGGGCCGTACGCATTTTTTGATTTTACGTAATAGGTACGGCTGTTATCGCTGTAAACCAAATAGTACCAGCCTTTCCAGAAAAAGTAATCAGGGCATTCGGGCACGCTCGGCTGGCCGGTTAATATCGGCTCCTGCACCGTCCAGTTTTTTAAATCTTTCGAAGTAAGATGCACAAGGCATCCCGCCGACGATTGCATTACCGGTTTTTCCTGCTCGCTTGATACAAACAAATGAAAAACGCCTGCCTGATCTACAAAAACCTTCGGGTCGCGGAAGTTGCGTTTGCTGTAACCCGGTGCCGAGGTGTAAAACGGGTTAGGCTTTTGCTTATCGAAATGGATACCATCGTTGCTGATGGCATAACTTAATTGCTCGTTCACGTGGCCTTCTTCATTAATCAACCGGGTAGCATAAAAGGCATAATATTTCCCCTGGTGATAAACAACCGAACCTGTACAGATGGATTTTTCCCATTGCTCATCAATACCCAATACAAGCGGGTGCTGTTTCCAGGTTTTCAGATCGGTTGATGTACTGAGCGCCCACTGGTGCCCGCCCAAACCGTTAAGGCTTTTATGGTGTGCCGAATCAAGCAGCCAGTAGTAGTAATAAGTACCGTTGCGGGCAAAAGGTATGCAATCGCCCACAAAAAGATTGCCTTTGGGCTTAAAATACTGCATGCTTGTTGTCGACTGGATGCTTGGATCGTACTTTACACCCAGTTGCGCTTTAGCGACGCTTCCCAGTATTACGGCCAGCATTAGTAATGAAAGTTTTTTCATGTTTTAGATATTATAGTTTAAAATTTACGCGGCGAACCGCCTTTTCTCCAGTGCTCTTCAATTTCTTCCAGTGTTTTTCCTTTGGTTTCGGGGATGTAGTAATACCCCCACCACAAACCGGCTACGCATACCAGCGCGTACAACCAAAATGTAAAATCGACACCTAACGAGTTTACCAGTTTTAAAAATGTAAAGGCGATAATGGCATTAAAACCCCAATGCGCCAACGAGCCGATACTCATGCCCACCCCACGCACATTAAGCGGAAACACTTCAGATATCAATAACCATCCCAGCGGTGCAAGGCTAATAGCGATAAAAATGATAAAGCAAACGATGCTCAGCACCGCAAACACGGGCAGGCTTGCACCAAGCTCTTCCTTAAAATGAAAGCAGGCACCCAATAGGGCCAGCGATGGGATCATACCCCAGATCCCGATCATGTAAAGCCGGCGGCGGCCAACCTTATCCAACAATAAAACAGAAACCACGCAGGCCAATACATTTACGCCGCCTATAATAATTGCCGGCAGAATGGAGCCCGTATTGCTCACTATCCCGGCCATTTTAAAAATGATAGGCGAATAGTAGATAATGGTATTAACGCCCGAAAACTGCTGAAAAAAGAAAATGCCAACGGTGATGATGAGCGGTGCGCGCAGCCAGGGTTTGAAAACCTCGGTCCAGTTGGTGTTTTGCTCGCGTTGCATTTGGAGGTCTTTTTCCAGTTCGGCAAGGGTATTGTCGATGATATCGGCATCTTCCAGTTTTTCGATAATCTTTTTGCCTTCGTCCCAGCGGCCTTTGCTGATAAGCCAGCGCGGGGTTTCGGGCAAGAAGAACATACCCACCAACAGGATAACCGCGGGGATAAATCCCACTAAAAACATCAACCGCCATGATTCAGGCTTGCTATCGTCTGATAGCCAGTAATCGGCCAGGTAGGATACCAGGATGCCGATGGTAATCATAAGTTGGTTAAGGGTAACCAACCCACCCCGCACGCGGCTGGGCGAAATCTCGGAGATATACATAGGCACCACGTATGAGGTGATGCCTATGGCAAAGCCAATAATAATCCGCATCACAATCAACACGGTAACATTAGGCGCATAGGCACAGCCGAAAGCGCCAACGGTAAATATAATGGCGTTGGCAATAATCATCCGTTTGCGGCCTATGGCATCTGATAATTTACCGCTGGTTACCGCACCAAGCACGGCGCCGATAAGCACCGTTGTGGTAATGAGTTCGATATCGGCATCGGCAAGCTGCCAGTATTGTTTCAGAAAAGGCAAAGCGCCCGAAATTACGCCGGTATCAAAACCGAACAGCAAACCACCGGTAGCGGCGATGATAGCGATGAGGAGTACATTAGCTTTTATTTTCATTATAATTGGTGTTTAGCAATTTAGTATCCGGGGTTTTGCTTGTATAACCCCTTGCTGAAGTTGATCTGGTTGGTAGGGATAGGCATGTATTCGTCCCTTCCTTTCTGAAACTTAGCTGTTTTAAGGTGGGCACGCTTGGTGCTTTCTGATGCAAAATAGCTATTCATATAGGTATCGGCAATACCCCAGCGCACCAGATCGAACAGGCGGTTACCTTCCATGGCAAATTCAAGGCGGCGCTCTTTCCGTAGTGCTTCGCGGGCGTAGGCCTGTGTCCAAACGCAGTTTACACCGGGCTGATAGGTTGCCACTTTATAGTTGGTAGCGAATGATCCGTCGGCTTTTTTAAGCATCCCGGTACTGTTGGCGGCACGGGTTCTGATCTGGTTAATGATGGGCAGCGCTTCCGTTTCCCGGCCAAGCTCAATCAGGGCTTCAGCCTTCCAAAGCAACACATCGGCATACCTGATCAATTCCCAGTTTTTTGAGCTCGACATAAATGGCGGAATTCGCTGAAATGAGCCATCGTTATAAGCCGCCAAATCCTTCATACTGGTAAAATAACCGTAAATGGCAGGTGCGCGGGCCCAGGAGTTTTGATAAACAAAAGTTGGCACATATTTAAATGGGTGACCGGGGATGCCCACGGTATGATCCAACCGGGGATCGAACGTGGCCAGGATAAAATCATTACCCGATAAAGCGTCGGTACTGTTGTAGCCCGTAAACTTTGGCAAACCATTGGTTTCGGTTTTAAAATTGTTTACCAAATCCTGACTGGGGATATGTTGCCAGCAGCAGCCGTACTCCACATTCATGGGGTATGATAGGGAATGGCCCAAATCAATCCTCCCATAAGTTGTTCCGTCATTCCGCGAATACTGGATGGCAAAAACAGATTCGGGGCCGTTTTCATACTGCGCCATAAAGTTCTGCCCAAAATCAGCAGCAAGGCCATATTTTCCTGAACCTATCACCACATCGCAAAGGGTAACCACTTCCTGTAGTTTGGCGGCATCCATGCCGGTAACGTTGTGGTTATCGTCCTGCTTATAAGCCTGGTAAAGCCTTACTTTAGCCAGCATGGCATTGGCGGTAAATTTGTTAGGCCTGCCAACATCGGCTTGTGAATTAGGCAGGTTAGCTACCGCAAACTGAAACTCGCCGGCAATTTTTTCCCAAAGCTGGTCGCTGGTTAAATCGGTGTTCGAGATCTTGATGTATTCGTCCTTAGCAACGTTTTCGTCAAAATACGGTACGCGGTTAAACAAAATCTTCAGCATAAAATAATAGTACCCACGTAAAAAGCGCATCTCGGCCTGGCGAGATACTTTGTTGGGGAAAGATGCCGCGTCGATTTGGTTAACCCTCACCAAAGCATCGTTAACCCGGCCAATGCCGTTGTACAACTGCGCCCACATCCTATCGGTAATGCCGTTGGTTGGGCGGTTGGTAACATAAGTTTCATAGTCGTTCCAATCGCTGTTGTCGCCCGCGCCGTCGCCGCCTTTGTAGGCGTCGCCGCTGCGCAGACTGCCCCAGGGCCACAAGCTGTTTGAGGTATGGATACTTTCATTACCCAAAGTAGCATAGGCCGATATTACCATTTTTTCCACATTTACCGGCGTATTTAAATCGCTGCTGGATACCACGCCCTGTGGTGTTTCGTCGAGCGCCTTCTTGCAGCCGAAGCTAAACGTAAGCAGGGCAGCCCAGATCAATATTTTCGTTTTCATATACATTACATTTTAAATTAAAAGGACAGATCTAAACCAAACGTTACGATGGCCGGCACGGGATAACCGTTGCCCGGATTTTCGGGATCGGCAGCCGTATATCCCTTGCTTTTAATGGTCCATAAATTAGCGCCCTGGAAAAACACCCTCGCGTTTTGCACTTTAATGCTTTTCAGCGCGTCTTTCAGGCTATAGCCAACCTGTAGGTTGCGCAGTTTGAGGTACGATCCGTTTTCGATGAAATAGGTTGAAGTACGGTTTTCATCGTTAGTATTCACCAATGTAAGCGCCGGAATGGTTGAATTAGGCCTTTGCGGGCTCCAGGCATCCAATGTACGGGTGCCCCAGTTGCCACCCGGCCATATCGATGAAAAATCTGTATAGGTTTTGTAGGAGTTGTAAACCTTCAGTCCCTGTACACCCTGGAAAAAGGCGGCGAGGTCAAAATTTTTCCAGCGCAGGGAAAGGTTTAAACCATAAAGGAAATCGGGGTTGCCGTTGGAGATATAGGTACGGTCGCGATCGTTGATTACGTTATCACCATTCAGGTCTTTAAAGCGGATACGGCCCAAACCCTTGCCCGGCTGCGCGGGCGAGTTGGTAACCTGGTCGGCCGAAGTGAACAACCCGTCGGCTACGTAACCGAAGATGGAATTGATGGATTTACCAACGATGATCTGGTCGGTGCCGTTACCCGCGTAAGCAGTATAAATTTCGGAAGGCAGGTAGGTTACCTTGTTGATGTACTTGCTGAAATTGGCGCTTATCCCGAAGGTTAAATCTGAGGTTATGCGGCCATCGTAGTTCACAATAGCGTCGATACCTTTATTTTGCATCGATGCGCCGTTGAATGTTTTTGTGCCGCCCTCGCCTATAACGGCCAGGTAGCCTGGCGTGATGAGAATGCCCGATGTGTTTTTGATAAAATAATCAACACTACCGGTGATGGATTGATTGAAGAGCCCGAAATCAACACCGAAGTTGGATTCCTTAGTAGTTTCCCATTTCAGATCAGGGTTTTCCTGCTGAATTTTAACAAAGCCCGATGGTAGTGTGCCTGTTCCGGCCCCGATGATATCATAAGCCGTACCGCCGATAACATCGTTATTACTCAACCCGTAAATTGCCGAATAAAGGCTGTAGGTTGCATAGTTACCCGTTTCCTGGTTACCTGCCTCGCCATAGCTGTAACGCAGCTTAAGATCTGAAACAATTTTTGAATCTTTCAGGAAAGGCTCCTGGCTGATACGCCATCCGGCCGATCCGGCAGGGAAATAACCGTAACGGTTGTTGGCACCGAAACGTGACGAACCATCACGCCTTAAAGTACCCGAAAGGAGATATTTGTTGGCATATACATAGTTTACCTTGCCAAAAAACGATAACAGGGAGTTGGCCGTACCGTTACCACCATTGTTGATATTGGTGGTACCACGATCAAGGTAGGCATAGTCCAGGTTTTCGAGCGCGTAGCCTTGTCTTGAAGCAAAAAAGTTTTGGTTGATGAAGCGGATGGATTCATGGCCCAGCACGGCATCGATATGGTGTTTGCCAAAATCGGTATTGTAGTTGATGGTATTCTGGAAAATGAGGTTGCCATCATAGTTCTGGCTGTTTTGAACCAGATTTGAAGGATCGGTAAGGAAGCCCGATACATACGATTTTCGTAAAGTGCGCAGCCAGGTGCCGGCATAATCAACGCCATAGTTGGTTTTGGCATGCAGGCCCGGCAGTATGGTTAAATCGGCATAGGCATTGGCTATGATGCGACCAAAATAGTTTTTGTTTTGTTTGTTGTCTTCAATCAGGCGTACAGGGTTGTGGCGATCTGTCATACCCGAAGCCGGACCGCCCCAGCCACCGCTCACGGTGTGTACCGGTACAATAGGCTGCTGCACCAACGCGGTAAAAAGCACATCGCCGGTTGGGATCAGCACGTTGTTGGCATAAGTAGCATTAAAATTCTCGCCTATTTTGAGCTTGCCATTCAGAAAATTATATTCCGAATTGAGGCGCATGGTGATCTTTTTAGCCCGCGATTCGCGCACGACGCCTTTGTTATCATAATAGCCCAACGAGAAATAGGAGTTGCCCCTTTCACTGCCATTGGTAAAAGCGAGGTTATAGTTTTGCAGCAGCGAGGCCTGCGAAATTTCATCGTACCATTTGGTATCTGCCGATCGCATGGTTTTGGCCGCGTCGATAAACTCGGGCAGGATAACGCGGTTTAGTACCGGGTTGTTGAAATCGTTATTCCAGTCGTATTGGTAAATCTGGTTATTGTTGGGGTTAAATTTATCATTTAATGCTGCCCGCCAGTAAGCTTCGCCGCGCTGATTGGTGTTCAGCATGCTTTGCTTGGTGGTGTAATATTCTATCGAGCTGGAAGCATTAACATCTATACGGTGCACCCCATTTTTTGCCCGCTTGGTGGTAACAATGATAACACCGTTGGCAGCCCGAGAACCGTAAATAGTGGCCGAAGAGGCATCCTTTAACACCTGGATCGATTCGATATCGTCCTGGTTTATCTCCTGCAAACCACGCTTGGTTGGGATACCGTCAATTACATACAAAGGATCGTTATTACCCAGGGTATTGATCCCCCTGATCCTTACCGTAGCGCCACCGCCCGGATCGCCGTTTGAAGTAATGTTTACACCCGGAATGCGGCCCTGTAGTGATTTGATAGGATTCCCTTGTCGCACGTTTTTTATGTCGGTCATGTTTACAACGGCTACCGATCCGGTCAAATCGGCTTTCTTTTGGGTTTGATAGCCTGTTACCACCACCTCGTTCAGGTTGCCTGATGAGTATTCAAGCAGGATGGCTACCGGGCTGGTTTCGCCGTGATAGGTGTAGTTAACCGCCTGCATGCCCACAAACGTAAACGTAACGGTTTCGTTAGGGGCTACATTCACTGTAAAACGACCGTTATTATCGGTAGTAACGGTTTGCCGGGGCGATTTAACCGTTACCCCGGCCAAAGGGGTACCCAGATCTTTGCTGGTTACCGTGCCCGACAAGCTTCGTTGCTGGGCTGATGCTGCCCCACACAGCAGCATAATGATGAGTAATAATTTAATTTTCATAATCGGGAAATTGGTTTTTTGATTGGTTTGAATAGCTCTTTAAACGTTTAAAGAACTATGGCGAACGATTGCGCTGTGATGATTTAAATTTTTTTGAAAGCATGATTATTTCTCTTTAAACGTTTAAAGTAATGGTGAAAAAAATTTTTACTCCCTACAGCTTTTAGCAGCAACCAGTTCTGTTTCGAGGTAAATCTGGTTTACAACGCCTGGTTTGTTCACCAGGTCGAGCAGCATATTTACCGCTATTTTGCCCATTTTTTCG
Source organism: Mucilaginibacter celer (assembly GCF_003576455.2). Taxonomy (NCBI): domain Bacteria; kingdom Pseudomonadati; phylum Bacteroidota; class Sphingobacteriia; order Sphingobacteriales; family Sphingobacteriaceae; genus Mucilaginibacter; species Mucilaginibacter celer. Next base: position 2,553,828 of record NZ_CP032869.1, on the reverse strand, counting down.
AGGGGCTGGCGGGCATGCGACACCGGGCAGCTAAACAATTCAAATGCCTCCGATTCGTCAAAACTGAACACGGAGAGCTCTTCAGGAACTTTGATCTTTAAGTTTACAATTTCTTTTAATCCACTGATGGCCAGCCTATCTGTAGCGAAAAATATCGCATCGCATTTACTTCCGGAGGTGAGCTGGTGGATGGCTTTACGCATATCCTGCTCATAGTGGTTTTGCCTTACAAACAGCGACCAGGCCGGGTGGGGTTCGATGCCGTGGTCTTCCAAGGCTGCAATATAGCCCCGGTTACGTTCCTGCAGGTTAAACAGACGGTTATTATAGTTGATAAAGGCGATTTTTTTGTGGCCCTGGTTTATTAAATGGGTAGTTGAATCGTAAGCGGCTTTGTAATTATCCAGCAATACGCAATTTGTGATCATATTAGGAAAATTCCTGTCGATCAAAACAAAGGGAAGATCTGATTTTTGCAAGGAGGCAATGGAAGCCTCCGAGTGCTCAACCGGAACCAGAATGAGCCCATCTACCTGGTGATTGATCAATACATTAACCAGTTCATTAAACTTATCACTACTCTCATTACTGCTACCAAAGATTACGGTATAGTTTTTTCGTTTAGCCTCCGCCTCAATAGCCCTCGTAATCCCCGAGCTGAAGCGGTAATTAATATCGGCTACAATAAGACCTATGGTGTTTGATTTGCGTGTTTTAAGGCTTTTGGCTAACTGGTTGGGGCGGTAGTTCAGCTCTTCCGCCGCCTGCTTTATTTTTTCGGCAATTTCTTTACCTACCTGCTTTTCTTCGGCCTGCCCGTTAAGCACATAAGACACCAGCGCGGTTGATACACCCACGTGCGAAGCAATATCTTTAAGGCCTATTTTTTTCATTTAAATTAGCAGGGAAGCAGGTTACAATCGGGTTTGTAAATCAAATATAGTTCTTTAAACGTTTAAAGCAATTTTTTTTTAAAAAAACTTAAATCAGGACACTGATTGTTTTTGGGGAGGAGACAGTGATACTTGAAATAGGCGTTATCCAATAATAATTATTGTATTTGATTTAATCTGCCTGTATTAACGGGTGCCATTTAATGCGGGTAGGAGGCTAAATAACAGGTTAATTATAAATACTATAAAGGTAATCAGGTAAAATTTCCGGCGCATTTTATATGTCAAATTGCAGATATGGGGTTGTAGCTCAACATACAAAGCTACGATGCCCATTTTAAGTATCTGTTAAATGATTGACAACAATAAACACGCATGAAAAAAACGATTACTATTTTTATTTTATCTGCCATCCTGCTTACAGCGGCTTGCAAGAAAGACGGCAAACCGGTTGTAAAACCTGTAGACACGGCAAAAGCATTAGCCACAAACGCCCCACCAAAAAAGTGGCAGGAACACTGGTATGAACACGATGACCTGTTAACCAATGTTTATTACAACGACGACCTCGCTTTGTATTACGATAACGAGATGGATACCGCCATCACCTGGCCGCGGGGAGCGTACACCCGCATCTGGCATTACATTAAACAAAACTATGGCAACTTTGGAGATTCGAGCAGGTTTTATGTGGTGTTGCATGCCAATAAGCATGAAGGATCGGGCCATCCCGCGCCTTATTATGATGTTAGCCACGATTACCGTAACGTGCTTGATGTAGGCGAAAGCTTGTCCGATTGGTATAAAGAAGAAGGCGATAAACTCAGGTTGCCGATACATGAGATAGGGCATATCGTGGCAAGCTCATCGCATGGCCGTACGCATGATTTGCAGGACGGTAACATTTGGGGCGACAGTAAATTTGCCGAGATTTTTATTTACGATGTACTGCTGAATACCGGTTACAAATCAGAAGCCGATGCGGTTTACGCCCAGATGAATGATCCTTCGCAAACGGATAATTATAGCTATCCGGGTGTGAGCTATCCTGGCGTTAACTTTTTTGTGGATTGGTTTTATCCCATTTATACCAAATACGGTAAGGGTGCCGTACTGGCCCGCTATTTTAAGCAGATAGCCGATAACGTGCCCATGGACAGAACGGATGATTTGAACCTGGGCGAGTTTGTGCACTTTTTTAGCGGCGCGGCCGGCGCAAATCTGCGCGGCCAGGCCAAAATTGCCTTTAAAGAATACTGGACCAGCGATGTTGAAGCCCAGCTTAAACAAGCCCAGCTTGATTTTCCCGGTGTAAAATATCCTTATTGATCTCCATTTTTTAATTCACAAGACATTTTTAATATTGATGAAAAGATTGATTGCCTACATCATGCTGGCGCTTAGCCTCGCGGCATGCAAAAAACAAAATGTAAAAGATACCGGGCCTACAACGGTGGTTACCCCACCTGTTACCGGCATTATTGATACTTCCAGAACCTCGTGGTGGCAAAAAGCCAAATTTGGTATGTTTATTCACTGGGGCGTTTACTCGGTGCCGGCCGGTATTTACAACGGGGTGGATATTTCAGATCCGGGTTCGGGCCATTATGGTTCGGGCGAGTGGATTATGCATAACCTCCAAATTCCGGTGGCCAGCTATAAGGAGTTTGCAAAGCAATTTAACCCCACAGCCTATAATCCCGAAGAATGGGTGCAACTGGCCAAAGATGCAGGCATGAAATACATTGTATTTACCGCCAAACATCACGACGGCTTTGCCATGTACGATACCAAATACAGTGATTGGAATGTGGTTAAAGCCACGCCCTACGGTAAAGACGTACTGAGGCCGTTGGTAGATGCCTGCCGCAAGTACGGCCTTAAAATAGGCATTTATTATTCGCAGGCTAATGACTGGATTAATAAAGGTGCCGCAAACGGTGGTTTTTGGGATGTTGCACAAAACGGCAGTATGGATGATTATATCGATAAGATCGCCATTCCGCAGGTACGCGAATTGTTAAGTAACTACGGTGATGTATTGGAGATCTGGTGGGATATCCCGGATGAAATGACTACCGCACGTGCTGCCAAATTTTCGCCGGTATTGGCTCTTCAACCCAGAACACTAACCAATAACAGGCTTAACCAAAACTGGACAGGCGGCGATTTTGATACGCCAGAGCAAAACATCACGGCAAGCAGCGGCGGCAGGCCATGGGAATCATGCATGACGATGAACGATAGCTGGGGCTATACCAAAAACGATAAAAACTTTAAATCGAGTTCAACTATTATCCGTAACCTTATTAAAGTAGCATCGCTGGGCGGTAATTACCTGCTTAACGTGGGGCCAGATGCCAACGGAAAAATCCCTCAGCCCGAAATAAGTATCCTGAAAGATCTTGCCGGCTGGATGCGTATCAACAGCGAATCAATTTATGATACTTACGCCAGCCCGTTTAAGTTTACACCATGGGGTAATGCCACTACTAAATTAACCGCCGATGGCAACACTAATATTTACCTGCACATTTTTAACTGGCCGGGAGGCGAAAAACTGCATGTGCCGGGCGTTAAAAACCAATTGCTTTCGGCCTCGATGCTTGCGAACGGTAAAAGTGTTAACGGGATTAATGATGATACAGGCATCACGCTTGATATCCCTGTAGGTCCGGTTGATAATATATCGAGCGTTATTAAAATGGTAGTTAAGGGGAAATTACAGGTTGAGGTTTACGAACAAGGTCCGGAAGCGAATGGTTCGTTTATATTGTCGGCTGCCGCTGCCGATCTGCATAATCCCAACGGCTGGGATGATATACATGTAGAAAACGAAGGTAATCCCAACCTTGGTTACTGGACCAACCCTTGGGCTTATGCCACCTGGAAAATAGCGGTTAAAACACCCGGCATTTACAAAGTGCAGGCGGAAATTGCCACGGAAGCCGGGGCTACAGTTATGGTAGCATCGGTTAACGGCGAAGCGGTGCAAAAAACATTAACATCAACCGGCGGATATGGTAGTTATAGGCTCGTAACGCTTGGTAACCTTAAAATTGCCAACTCCGGGTCCGTCACGTTTACTTTAGCACCCGATCCGGGTAACTGGCAGCCGGTTAATGTGCGAAAGGTTATACTTACGCCATAGCTTTAACAGCTTGTAACTACCCGTTACCCCGTCTGGCTCAAGTCTTGTGGATGGGGTAGTAGCAGGGATGACTTGTGCCTGCCCGGATAAGAGACATTAGGCGGGGCGGCCTTTACAACCCTGAGCTTGTCGAAGGGTCGCGCGCAGAGACCCTCCCCACCATGCTTCGACGGGGCTCAGCATGACACCCATTTAATTATGTCATGGGTAGCGATAGCGAAGGATCTTCTACAACAAGCATGGCGGCTATACAGGGCGAAGAAGATGCTTCGTGCCTCAGCATGACAAATAGGCTAATGTCATTTTGACTTCATAGAGGCTCCGGATACATATCCGGGGCCTTTTTTATAATCCGTCCTTTTCTATTCTCCGGTATTAACTCATCATAAACAAATGGTAATTAAACAGAGCATAATGATAATCCAATAAAATATCCGCCGGGCCTAAAATGGGATTTTGCAATCTTAAAATCATTAACAACGAAACTATTGACGATCTATGCTAAAATTTTACAATTTATTAAAGCGGATCTGGGTGCTTAAAATCCCTAATTATTCGCGCCCTGTTATTTTGCTGGTAGCCTTTACCGTTTTTTGTTGCCTGTATGCCGATAATGCTTCGGCACAGGTAAAAAGCAAAACTAAATTTACCATTACGGGTATCGTTACCGATACATCAGGCGTGGCTGTTATTGGTGCCAATATTGTGCCGGTAAACGTAAAAGGCAACAGTACCGCTACCGATGCCAACGGTAAATTTATCCTTGATGTTGAGCCTGGTACCATTTTAAAAATATCCTACGTAGGCTACCAGGAACAAAAAGTAACGGTATCGCCCGATCAAAAGTATTTAAAAATCATCCTAAACCTTACTAAAAGCCAGTTTGATGATGTTGTGGTAACCGCCTATAGCCGTAAGCAAACCCGCGAATCGGTGGTAGGCTCGGTAACCACCATCAAACCGGGCGTGCTTAAAATTCCGGCAAGTAACCTTACCAATGCGCTTGCGGGCCAGGCGGCGGGTATAATCGCTTTTCAGCCAAGCGGGCAGCCGGGGCTGGATAACTCTAATTTCTTTATCCGCGGCGTTACCACCTTTGGTTACAAACAAAATCCGCTGATACTGATCGATAACGTTGAGTTGTCTACCAGCGATCTGGCCAGGCTGAATGTGGATGATATTGAGAGTTTTTCGATATTCAAAGATGCAAGCGCTACAGCCTTATACGGTGCGCGTGGTGGTAATGGCGTTATCCTGGTAAAAACCAAAGAGGGTAAGGCAGGCAAGGCACAGATTAATGCGCGACTTGAAAACTCAAGTTCGCAATCTATCAAATCGCTTGATATTGCCGATCCTATCACCTACATGAAACTTTTTAACGAGGCAACAACAACCCGCTTCCCGCTTGATCCGCAGCCTTACAGCCAAAATCAGATCCTGAACACGCAGGCTACCATAGCCAAAGCACCCGGAAGCAACCAGTATGTTTACCCGGCTGTAAACTGGCTCGATATGTTATTTAAAAACCGTACCAGTACCCAGCGTGCCGATCTGAGCATATCAGGCGGTGGGGGTGTAGCACGGTATTACGTAGCCTCATCTTACAGCGGGGATAACGGTATTTTGCGCACCGATGTAAGAAACAATAACAACAATAACGTTAAGTTTCAGAACTACCAGCTACGCTCAAACGTTAACATTAATGTAAGCAGCAAAACCGAACTGGTGGTCCGTCTGTGGGGCAATTTTAACGAATACAACGGTCCTCAAACTGCCGATGGTGGTTTCTCTACCGACATGTACAACTACGCGCTGCATACCAGCCCGGTTGATTTTCCGGCCTATTATCCGCCCGATGATGCCAACCTGCTTACCAAGCATATTTTGTTTGGTAACAAAGCGGCTTCAAACGGTTCGCTATCCTACATCAACCCTTACGCGCAATTATTGAAAGGCCACAAAAACTATTCAGAATCGCGGATGCAGGCCCAGCTGGAGCTCAATCAAAACCTTGATTTTTTAGCTGCCGGGCTTAACTTCCGTGGTATGTTCAGTACCAACAGGTATTCGTCGTTCCAATCGGCCAGGGCGTATCTGCCGTTTTATTATACGGCGACTAACTACGATCCTCAAACCAATAAATACGTTCTGCAATGGCTAAACCCGCAGCCGGGGCAGGCGCAGGAGTATCTAAGCTACGTGCCAGGTGGCAGTACGCTGAACACCTACCTGCAGTTTCAGGGTAATTTAGATTACGCGCATACCTTTGGCAAAAACCATAGCGTGCAGGCTACGGTAATCATGAACCGCGAACAAACTACCAATGGCAACGCCGGCACTTTGTTTGATGCCCTGCCTTACCGAAATTTAACTTTGGCGGGCAATGTTAGCTATGGCTATAAAGGCCGGTATTACATCAACGGCAACTTTGGCTATAATGGTTCCGAGCGCTTTTCGGCCAACCACAGGTATGGTTTTTTCCCAACCATCGGCAGCTCGTGGATCATTTCCGACGAGAAATTCTGGGGTAAACTATACAATATTTTTGATCGTGTTAAACTCCGCGCCAGCTATGGTACCGTGGGTAATGATGCCATCAGCGGTCAGCGGTTTTATTACCTGTCGGATGTTAACATGGCCAGCAATGGCGATGGCAGCCAGGGTAATTCAGCATCGTTTGGTACATCTGGCTATAGCCGTCCGGGTGTTAAGATCAACAATTATGAAAATGATGCCATCACCTGGGAAACCTCAAAACAGCTGAACCTTGGGCTTGAGCTTACTATGTTTAAGCAGATTAACCTTATTGTGGAGGTTTATCGCAATAACAAATACGATATTTTACAAACGCTGGGTAATGATAATATCCCCGCTACTATGGGCCTTGAGGCCGATGTGGCTGCCAACGTAGGTAAGGTACAGTCAAAAGGTATCGATATATCGTTGGATGGAACACAGCGCTTATCAAAAGATCTGTCCATCACCGCCCGGGGTAACTTCACCTTTGCAACCAATAAATTTTTGGAGTACGCGCAGCCGGGTTATAAAGAGGCTTACCGCAGCATTATAGGCCAGCCGCTTTACCGCAACAGCGGTTACCTTGCCGAGCGGTTATTTGTTGACGACAGCGAAGCTGCAAACTCGCCAACGCAAATATTTAGTTCAAAAGGTCCCGCACCAATGGGAGGCGATATCAAATACCGCGATTTGAATGGTGACGGGAAAATTGACGCGGCCGACCAAACTTACTATGGTTACCCAACCGTGCCGGAAATAGTATATGGTTTCGGCTTTACCACCGCCTGGAAAAATTTCGATCTGTCTACCTTTTTCCAGGGCAGGGCAAGGGTATCATTTACTATCGATCCATCAACCACATCACCATTTATCAAAAGCGCCGAATCACAATTTAATGGCAACACACAGTTGTTGCAGGCTTTTGCCGATAATCACTGGTCGGAAGATAACCAGAACCTGTATGCCATGTACCCGCGTTTGGGCACCGACGGCGATATCATTACCAACAATCGCCAGTCCAGTACATGGTGGCTGCGCGATGGCAGTTTCCTGAGATTGAAATCGGTAGAGTTTGGGTATTCATTATCAAAACAGCTTATTAAAAGGTTGGGTGTACGGGGAGCGAGGATTTACTTTAACGGCCTCAACCTCATCACCTGGAGCCCCTTTAAACTCTGGGACCCTGAGCAGGGGGGTAATGCCTTTGCCTACCCGGTACAAAAGGTTTACAACCTGGGCCTTTCTGTCAATTTATAACCATAACAGCTCATCAACATGAAATCAATACATAAATATATATGGATGGCACTTTTGGCGGTCTGCGCGGTGTCGTCATGTAAAAAATACCTTGATGTTACGCCTGATGGCGTGGGCACCATCGATTACGCCTTCAGGAATCGCAACGAGGCCGAAAACTATCTTTTTACCTGCTACTCCACGCTGCAAAAAATGCAGAACATGCATTACGACGCGGGCTTTACCACCTCGGGCGAAATTGTATTCCCGAACAACCTGTCGGACAACACTTATATGGATCTTACGGGTTTTAATATCCTGAGAGGATTACAAACCAGCGGTAACCCGGCCCTTAACTACTGGGACGGCAACAACGGCGGACAAGACCTTTGGCAGGCCATCAGGCGTTGCAACATCATGCTCGAAAACGTGGATAAGCCGGTTGATCTGAGCCCATCGGAGAAAAAGCGGTGGATAGCGGAAACCAAGTTTTTAAAGGCGTATTATCATTTTTACCTGTTCAGGCTTTATGGCCCTATCCCGGTGGTTGATAAAAACCTTGATATTAACAGCCCTATCCCGGTAACTAAAATTAAACGCCGCCCGGTTGATACCGTGGTAAACTATATGGTGAGGTTGCTGGATGAAGCAGCCCCCGATCTGCCCCCGGTAATTGAAAATACCGCTAAAGAACTGGGCCGCATCACTTCGGTAATTACACTGAGTTTAAAGGCGCAGATATTGGCTACGGCTGCAAGCTCTTTGTTTAACGGTAATCCGGATTATGCATCGATAAAAAATAAAGATGGTGAAGCTTTGTTTAACCCTACTTTTGATGCCTCGAAATGGGATAAGGCCTCTGCCGCCTGTTTAGCTGCCATAACGCTGAGCGAAAAAAGCGGGCTAAAACTGCATACCTATACGCCCGAAGCCGGTATTGATAATTTGAACGATACCCTTACAACCGTATTAGCTACTCAAACCGCGGTAACGGCAAGGTGGGAAACCAATACTGAGCTTATCTGGGCTAATTATACAACCTTCCCGGAAGAAGAGTACTGCTTCCCGAGGTTAACGCAAAAATCGGTGTCGAATATTATTTGTGCAGGTACTTTCGCGGTGCCAATATCTGAGCAGGAGTTGTTTTATACATCTAACGGTGTACCTATCACCGAAGATAAAACCTGGGATTATAATGATCGCTACGGTTTCCGCACCGGCGATGATGCCAACAAAAGCTATATAGGCGTTGATTATCAAACCGTAAAAGCGCACTTTAACCGCGAACCAAGGTTTTATGCTGATTTGGGCTTTGACGGCGGCGTATGGTTTGGCAACGGTGTAGGCGACCCTGATAATGCTTTTGTTCTGCGTGGCCGCGGACCTGAATCTTTCGCTGGCCCTAAAGATAACGTGCGTGTAAACGTATCGGGCTACTGGCCAAAAAAACTGGTTAACTACCTGTCGGTTTATGATGATGGCTATAACCGTGTACCTTACCATATGCCTCTCATCAGGCTTGCCGATATTTATTTGCTATATGCCGAGGCGCTGAACGAGCAGGGAAAACCTTACACCGAAGCCGCGCAATACATTGATAAAGTACGCGCCAGGGCCGGCCTGAAAGGTGTAGCCGAATCATGGACTAAATTTTCATCGAACCCCAATAAATTTACTACCAAAGAGGGCATGCGCCAGATTATTCACCAGGAGCGCCGTATTGAGCTGGCTTTTGAAGGCGTGCCGGGTTATGACCTGCGCCGCTGGAAAGAATTACAGGGCGTTATGAGTAAACCCCTGCAAGGCTGGAACGTACGCGAAAGCACCCTCGAAAACTACTATCGCCCGCGTTTACTGGCTACCCCGGTTTTCAATACCCGCAACTATTTATGGCCTATTCAGGATAACGACCTGATTGTAGATGGCAACCTGGTGCAAAACTTAAACTGGTAATAATTAATAACGATAATAATTAATTTGATGAAAGAGATTAAAAACCACTTATTGCTGCTGCTAAGTTTAGCGGTAATGAGTGCCGTTTCGTGCAAGCGGAACGATGGTTATAACGAACCCTTATCTACCGATAAAACAAAACCCGGCGTGGTTACCAACGTAAGTGTAACGGATTACAACGGCGGATCGAACATAAGTTATAAACTCCCCAACTCAAACAATGTGCTATATGTGCTGGCTAAGTACCAGATAAGGGATGGCGTATCCCGCGAGACTAAAGCGTCTTATTTTTTGGATACTTTGAATGTGGATGGTTTTGCCAAAGCGCAGGAATATAAAGTACAGCTTTACACGGTGAGCCGGTCTAACGTAATGTCTGATCCGGTTACGGTTTCCGTTCACCCCAAAACGCCGGTTTATACATTGGTAAGCAACACTGCCGCCATCGAATCGGATTTCGGCGGCGTGCATATCACGGCTTTAAATAAGCTGAAAAAAGGTGTGGGTATCATCGTTACCAAGTACGATTCGTTAACCAAAAAGATGCTCATCCTCGATCAGCATTATACCAACACCGATACCATCGATTACTCGATACGTGGCATGAGTACCGCAAAAAGGAATTTCGGGGTATATGTTACCGATAAATACGGCAATATTTCGGATACGTTGAAGCAAGCTGTATCGCCGTTGTTTGAGGAGATTCTGGATAAAGGTCTTTTCAGCCCTTATAAACTAACTTCGGATACCGAGATTGGTTACGGTTGGGAATTGCCAAACCTTTGGGATGGCCATACCGATGGCTCATCGGCAGGCTGGCATACGCAGCCGGGTAATAAACCGCCTTTTGTTTGCTCATTTAACGTGGGCAAAACCTATAAACTAAGCCGCTTTGTACTATGGGAACGCCCCGATGATGATGGCGGTGGCAACAAGTACGCTTTCGGCCACGGTAACCCAAGGTATTTTACTATGTGGGGATCAAACGTAGCGTCGCCTAAAGACGCTAAGCTGCCGGTATCATCGCCGGTGGGTACCAAAGTGGGCGATTGGATAAACCTGGGTAATTTCACTTATCCTAACCCTCCGTCAGGCTTATCGCCCGATAATCATAATGCTGCCGATAATGCCTTTGTGCTGGCCGGGGTTAACTTCAACTTTTCGTTAAATACGCCTCCTGTTCATTTTATACGGATAGGAGTGGCCCAAAGCTGGGAAAACGGCGATATAGCCCACATTATGGAAGTTTCACTTTATGGTAGCCCGGAATAATTTAAACAAACACAAAATGAAAAAAATTAAATACCTGCTGCTCAGCCTTACGGTATTAACGATACTATACAGCTGTAAAAAAAATGAGCAAACCGATTACAAGCGGTTTTTAAATAACCAGGAGATAGTTTACACCGGCGCTGTTAAAAATGTAGTTGTACAACCCGGCAACCTGGAGATGGGTTTGAAATGGAAAGTAGGTTCTGACGCCACCATTGTTAAATATGTTGTTTATTATAACAACGGATTGGATTCGCAGGTGGTGGCCGCCTCGTCGGTAAAAAATGATACTATTCGCACAGTGATTAAAGGTTTATCAGAATATAATTATTCCTTTACCATTTACTCGTTCGATGCCAAAGGCAATAAATCCCTGGGTACTGAGATAAACAATGCCACTGTTTACGGACCGGCATACCAGGCCGGTTTAAATAACAGGCCCGTTAATAACGCCAATCCCTTCAGTTTAAATGCCGATGGCTCGCTCACCCTTAACTTTGGTGTGCCTGATACCATCAATACCAAAACGGTGATCAGTTATTTTAATAATGCCGGCTCGGTGAGTAAGGCTATTATCCTGGCTTCCCAAAGTACCATTACGTTAAACGATTATAAGTTTGGTACCGATGTTTCGTACCTGTCGTACTATATTCCAACCCGCACCGCGCTCGATACCTTTTCGGTTACCAACCTGGCTACTTTTCCTTTACCGCAGACTGTAAAGTGTGATAAATCGCTGTTTAAAGAGATTGCGCTTCCGGGAGATATTACCGGCATCCCTAATCAGGGTATGGAACACCTGTGGGATGGGAGCGAAGGGCCGCAAAGCCCGCCCAATGTTTATTTTTCGATGACCTCGCCGCATGATAACCCCAATACATTTACCATCGATCTGGGCAAGGTTTACAAAAACCTGAGCCGGGTTGATGAAACCGGATCAGTAATACCGCCGCTAAACGTAACGCAATTTGAGGTTTGGGGCATTGCCGATATTAACGGCGCGGCCACCACGCTACCGGCCAATGATCCGGGGTGGACAGGTGAGGCCAAAGCAAAAGGCTGGGTTTTACTTGGTGATTGTGCGCGAACAGATGATGGTATGAGCGAAAAATCCTTTAACTTTATAGCCAACCCGCCACCGGTGCGATACGTGAGGATAAGGGTAAAAAAGGAGGTACTGGCAAGTACATCCTGGGTGATGGGCGAATTGACATTCTGGAACTCGAACTAAAAAAATATAAGTTACGGCCCGCTGGTAAAACCTGCGGGCCGTAACTTATAAATATACATTGATGAATAAACTACTACTTAGGCTGACTGTTTTTTTACTTTTATTACTTTCTGTTTCCCCCGCCATCGCGCAGCAAAAAAACAAAACCGGCGCGAGCCCCAAAATTGATAAACTTACCAACGCCGTATCGTCGGCTATAAAAAAATGCTACCAGGCTTCGGTGCTGATGTGGGAAATTGACGGCGAAAGCGGTCAGCGCATGAGCGCCCAGTTTAGCGGTGTGGTAGTGAGCGCGTCGGGACAAATTTTTAGTGCGGCCCACGTAGTTCACCCCGGCAAAAGTTACCAGGTTATGTTTCCGGATGGCCGTAAATGCGTGGCCCGCGGATTAGGGCGTATCGCTATCGCGCCTACACACATGATTCCTGATGCGGCGGCTTTAAAAATAATTGATAAAGGCACCTGGCCCTTCGTGCAACCTGGCTGGTCATCGTCTGTTTGGGTTAATGAGCCTTGTATCAGTATTGCCTATCCCGAAAGCCAGGAACAACGTAAACCCTACATCAGGTTCGGTCGTATCAGCGTACTGAAAAATGAATACGGGTTTATCGAATCAGCCTGTTTAATGGAACCCGGCGATTCGGGAGGCCCGCTGTTTGATCTGTCGGGCAGGCTGATTGGTTTGCACAGCGGTATCCAGCAGCAGGAGGATATCAATTATGAAATACCGGTAGATACTTATCGTAAATACCTTACCGCCTTAAACCGGGAGGAAGATTATGCATCGATGCCTAAAGACAGCGATGCTGTTGGCATGGACAATGCTCCTTTAACGGCTAAAAATATCCCTTCGGCAACTAACCTGAACCAGGAATTTAAAGCTGCTGATAAAGCCGCAAAAGTTTCCTGCGCCAAAATATCAAGCAATATTGGCGGGCAGGCACAACATGTTCTGGGCACCATAATTAACCCGGATATTGAACATGTTAAAGCTTCCATCGCAGGGAAAGGCGTTATCGTATCAAAAAGTTCGATGGTTGGAGTCGACCCGGTTATCACCTTGCCCGATGGTGTAGTGATTAAAGGCGCAATTTTGGCACGCGATAAGGTTAACGATTTGGTGTTGCTGATCCCGGCTTCGGACAAGAAAATGAAAGGGATCAGCTTAAAAGCGCTGAATACTGATAGTGTTGCTTACAATGATCTGGGCAAGTTCCTGATCTCGCCACTGCCCGATTCTACAGCCAGTATCAGCGTTGTGGGCAGCTTGTTTTTTAACCTGCCCAAAGTTAGCAGCTACGGATATTTGGGTGCAGTTACCGGCGAAAAAGATGACAAGCTAATATTTACTTATATCCAGCCCAAAAGCGCTGCCGAACAGGCGGGTATTACCGTTAGCGATCAGCTTTTGGCGGTAGATGGCAAAGTGGTTAAAGATCAGTTGGATGTACTTAAATCACTTCAAAAATACAGGGCGGGGGATACCACTACCTTTACTATACTAAGTAAGGATGTAAAACTGGATAAAACTGTGGTTTTAAAATATCCGCCACAAAAAGTAACCAATCACCCGGTTGAGCGCTTTGCCGGAGGAAAAAGCCTTAGGCGCGACGGCTTTAACAATATTTTTGCGCATGATGCCCGGATCAAACCTTATGAATGCGGCGGGCCGGTGTTTAATGTGGCGGGTTATCTGATGGGTATAAATATTGCGAGATTAAGCAGAACGACGACGATTGTTATGCCTTCCGGGGCAGTTAAAAGTTTTGTAACTGCTAATTTGGTTGACAAATAAGATTAGATGATTTTTAATTAACAGGCTGCGTGAAAATAACGTTATTATCAGATTACGAAGCAATTTTCAGGCCTACCATGTTTAGTTTGATATTGCTTCGTATTCGGAGCCTCACTTTTAAAAAGGGTATAGAAAATATCCTTTTAGAATCCTGATCAGTTTTTTCCCCGCAACGTTGAAAAGTTTGGGATGCAGATGCGGAAAGATATTCTACATTCAAAACAAACTAACCTGCTCAATCCCACCTCCCTGTTGCGCCTGCTTATAAACCCTGATCATACCGATAAGCTCTGCTCCGTATAATGCCGCTTTTTGCGGCCCGATGCCCTTAATAGCGCCCAGATTTTTAAGCGTATCCGGCAGTTTGGCGGCAACAACTTCTAACGTTTTTTCGGAGAGTATCATATTGGGCATTATTTTTTCTTTGGCAGCGGTTTGTTCGCGCCAGCTCAGCATCTGCTCATATAATTCTTCGTTAGCTTTGGCATTCAGCGCTTTAAGATAGGAGTTAGCGTTCGCGTTCAACTTGTTCCTGGATAGCTCGAGGTATCGTTCGGTTGAGAATGAGTGTTGTGCAAAATATTCGAGGAGGCTTACCCGATGCATTAACCAGTTGATGAGCTTATCCGCTTTTCCTGCCTTTTCTTTTGATTCACCTATGATGCCGGGCAGTTGCCTGTGCAGGTTTTCAACTACAATTTTAAACTTATCCAGGAAATATGTTGCCGCTTGTTGGCTCCGCTCGGCTTTCAGTTGCCGGTTAAACTTTTCGGCAACTTCCATAATCTCAGTATCCAGGTTGAGGATCAGGACCTCGAAGCCTTTAGCATTTACCCTTAATTGATTAAAATTAAACAAACTGCTCAGCAGGAACATCCGGTACAATTCCTTATCCCGCTCAAGGGTTTGCCAATTTGGTTTTATGGCTTCGGCCTGTATGTTAAACCGCGTTACAGCCGGATCGCCAATAATGTTATGAGCAGCAATAGGATTACGCAAAACCATCCCCGATAAACTGCGGCAGCGGCTTAACGCCACATAGGCCTGGCCATGGGTAAAGGCCTCGCTTACATCAATAATAGCCTTATCAAACGTTAAACCCTGGCTTTTATGAATGGTAATTGCCCAGGCCAGCTTAAGTGGATGCTGTGCAAAACTACCGGCATTGGTTTCGCTCATTTCACCCTCGGCCATTTGGTATTTAATGTTCGTCCACTCTACAGGTTCAACAGCAAGTTCTTTGCCAGTACCTGTGGTTACAAATACCGTATTACCATCTCTCCGGCTTATCGTACCTATTTTGCCATTATAGTAAAGCTTCTCTGCCGATCCGTCGTTTTTTACAAACATCACCTGTGCGCCAATTTTTAACTTTAAGCTGGTTTCGGTAGGATAAGCATCCTTCGGAAATTCTCCCCGGATGGTAGCCGCAAACTCAAATTCGGTGCCCGTTAGTGCATCTAAATATTCGGTATTAATTTGTTGGGCAATATTATTGTGCGTGGTGAGTGTTATGTACGGATCATCCACAGTTGGTTTAAAATCAGGCAGATATCGCGCGTTCAACAAATCTAAACTCGCCGGACTAATAGTTTGATTGCGTACTTCATTCAATATATCAACAAAGGTCTGTTCTTTTTGCCGGTAAACATGATCCAGCTCAATGCGCACAAAGGGAGCTTTTTGCATCACCTGGCTGCTAAAAAAATAAGGTGTAGCGTAGTACGGCCTTAATATTCCCCACTCATCATCCCGGATAATGGGACTTAACTGCGACAGATCGCCGATTAAAAGAAGCTGTATGCCCCCAAAAGGATAATTATTTTTTTTGATGTTACGCAGAATGAGGTCGAGCTGATCCAGCACATCCGGCCGCACCATACTGATTTCATCAATAATGAGCAGCTCGAGGGCGGTTAACAATTCTTTCTTCTCGTCGTTATAGCTGGCTTCGGGATGCGTATTGCCTCCTGGAATTACCGGCCCGAAGGGGATTTGAAACAACGAGTGAATGGTCATACCGCCTGCATTAATGGCTGCTACGCCCGTTGGAGCCACTACCGCCAGTTTCTTTTTTGAGGTTTGTCTCAGGTTTTGCAAAAAGGTAGTTTTACCGGTACCGGCCTTACCCGTAAGAAAGACCACTGTATTGGTACTCTCCAGGTAATCATGAGCCAGTTGCATGGCGGGGTTATGTTCACTCATCTCGGTTGCAATATTACAAGGATCGGTTTAAAGTTTAGGCTTTTCTGAAAATCTATATTGAAAATACATGATTTACGGCATTTCGTTAAAAAACGATATTTCAAAAAGGTGTCTTTACACTCTATTTTCCAAATATTTGATCATTAACAGCTTAACAATTGGCATGTTTTTGTTGTTACTTTAAAAAACACAATTCTACAACAAAAAACACCTCAAAAACATGGCAAAAAAAGTAGCCGAACAACTGGTTGATATGCTGCTGCAGGCAGGTATAAAACGTATTTACGCCATTACCGGCGATAGTTTAAACGAACTGAACGATGCCGTACGCCGCAACCCCGAACTAAAATGGATCCATGTACGCAATGAAGAAGCCGGAGCATTTGCCGCCTCGGCCGATGCGCAGTTAAGCGGCTTGGCCTGCTGTGCGGGCAGCAGCGGTCCGGGGCATGTGCATTTGGTTAATGGTTTGTATGATGCGCACCGCTCGGGCGCGCCCGTATTGGCTATAGCCTCAACCTGCGCTACCAAAGAGTTTGGCAGCAATTACTTCCAGGAAACCAATGTAATTAAACTTTTTGACGATTGCAGCTATTACAACCAGGTGGCCGCCAACAATAAACAGGTGCCGCGTATGGCACAGGCAGCTATTCAAACAGCCATACAGCGCAAAGGGGTAGGGGTTTTAGGTTTCCCGGGGGATGTGGCCGGAGAAGATGCTGTAGAAATAGAATCATCGGTAAATAACTTCTTTTGCCAGGCCAATATCACCCCGGTGCAGCAGGAACTGGAACAACTGGCCGAATTGATTAATCGCCACCATAAAGTTTGCATTTTTGGCGGGATAGGCTGCGCCGATGCCCACGATGAGGTTGTTGAACTTGCCGCGCTGCTTAAAGCCCCGGTAGGCTATTCCTTCCGCGGGAAAATGTTTTTGGAGTATGATAACCCCTATGAAGTAGGCATGACGGGCTTGCTTGGCCTGCCCGCCGCTTATCATGCCATGCACGAAAGTGATTTGGTGATCCTGTTGGGTACCGATTTTCCATACACTCAATTTTATCCTCAGGATAAAAAGATAGTGCAGATTGATATCCGTCCCGAAAATTTAGGCAGAAGGGCTAAGCTGCACCAGGGGCTTTACGGCGATATCAAATCGACCGTTAAAGCGCTGATGCCATTGCTAACCGAAAAAACAGACCGGAGCTTTCTGGATGCGCAATTGCACGTACACGCAAAGGTGAAAGATCAGCAGGAAGCGTATATTAAAGATCTGGGCAAGCATGATGCTATTCACCCCGAAGCATTGGCTTCATTTATAGATAAATATGCATCAGCCGATGCTATTTTTACCTGCGATACCGGGATGTGTAATGTATGGAGCGCAAGGCATATCAAAGCAAACGGCAAACGCTCCATGATCGGTTCGTTTGTTCACGGATCGATGGCCAATGCCATGCCGCATGCTATTGGCGCAGCGCTGGCCTGCCCGGACAGGCAGGTGGTGGCGATGTGCGGCGATGGCGGCATTTCGATGCTTTTAGGCGATTTGGCCACCATTAGACAATATAACCTGCCCATCAAAATCATCGTGTTCAATAACCGCTCTCTTGGTATGGTAAAACTGGAGATGGAGGTAATGGGCCTGCCCGATTTTGAGGTGGATATGCAAAACCCAAACTTTACGCTCGTTGCCGACGCTATGGGGATAAAGGGTATTACTATTAATGATCCTGCCGATCTTGAGCAGGGCATCAGTGAGGCTTTTGCATACGCCGGACCGGTACTGGTAAATGTTTTAACCGATGGAACAGCCCTGGCTATGCCGCCGCACATCGAACTTAAAATGGTAAAAGGTATGGCCGTTTCCATGACAAAAATGATGCTGGGCGGCAAGTTTGATGAGGTACTGGCTACGGTTAAAGGGAATTACAAGCATTTGCCGGAGATTTTTGATTAAACAGGCTATCAATAAAAGGCATTATGGCGTGGTACGAACCACTCACGGCATTTGGTTCGTGCCTACCCATAATATGTTTTAAAAATTAATATAATGGGTGGCCTGTGGAGGCATGGTGAGTGAGGCCTCTGCGCACGCCTTCTACAGGCTCAAGACTGACTGAAAATATGGCCGCGCCAACTATGGCTTGAGCGTGCTTACACGGGTAGAAGGCGACCTGCTGATCCACACATAGGAACGCATAATCGAAACGATCAATTAATTCTAATTAAATAAAAACTGAAGTGCCGAACTGAACGGTATTTTGCCAGGCAGGCAAACTTACGGACAAAGCGATAACAGTTCGATATACAATATCGGTTTCGGTATTCAGAAACAATTATGGCAGCGACAGGGAACTATAAGGTTATGCGCCAATGATTTGTTTCATACACTTAACCTGCGCAGCCAAATACTCGGCGTCAATGGTGTAGAAGCTTTAATACCCACTCTAACGATACGCACTTCATAAACTTGTAAATTAATTACCGCATCGGAAAAGCAGCTGACGCAAGAAAATGTAAGGATAATAGCCCAAGAACCAATAAAAACAGCTTATAAAAAAAATCAGGTAGCGGGTCAAGTAATCGAGATATGTCTGCACTTTTCACCTATGAGCCATAATTTGAATTATAATGACCTGCTCAGATTAAATTCCCCGTCGGTTATATCAATATAGCTTGAGGGCGAGCTACCTACTTTGACCAGATGACCTCTGAATGTTCCTGTTACATGGTCGGCGGCTAATGATGTGAATTGCAGGGTAAGAGAAGTGGAAGCAAAGGTGCCGCTGGCATAATAGTTGGCTCCGTCATCGTCTTTATAGGTAATGGTGCCCTGCACCGCTGTTTTGCCTTTAATCGCGATGAATTGCTCGGTATAGTTTTTGCCTGTTTGATAGGCTGTGCTGTCATTTAGTACAATCGAAATCCCGTCAACATGGTTGTTGTTAAACTGTCCGACAAGCTGCGCTGCATAAATGGGTAAGGGCTTCGTAAAAAGCGTGGTTGGATTGTAATCCATTTCTTTTACCACGTTGCCTATCTTCAGCCTGACATAAAATTTCGTGGTGTCGTTATTTTTAACATCCACAGTTTTGCTATCTTTTTTACACGAACTTACCAGCGTTAACAGCGATAAAACCAGTGTAAGTAAACGGATAATCGTTTTCATAGAATTTTTTGTCCCAATTTATCCCACCCAATGCTATACATCAACCATCATTTATTAAACGCCGGGGAATAGTTATTTTTTGCGGCGTTTACAGTGCATTTATTTTTTCCAGAAAAAGTTCTCTTCTGCGTGTAGAAACATCGATCGAGGTATTATCGGCCATAATGACGGTTCCCGACTTGGTACGCTGGTATTTCCTGATATGGTCGAGGTTAATAAGATGAGACTGGTGCACGCGAAAAAAATTATTGTCGGCTAACAACTCGTCAAAATACTTTAGCGTTTTTGCCACGGTGTGTTTATGGCCGGATATGGTGTAAATATGTGTGTAATTCACATCTGCTTCGCAGCGCACAATCTCGGATATATTCAAAAAGATCAGTCCGTCGCCTGTTGGGATCGAAATTTTTTTGCGTTTCCCTTCTAAGGATAAATTGCCCAGTAACAGGCGCACTCTTTCGGCCGAATGAATTTTTTCAGTTAGTGTTATGGCCCTGCTAATTGCACGGGCAAATTCGTCTTTGCTTATGGGTTTAAGCAAATAATCTAAAGCAGCGTATTGAAAAGCCTGAATGGCGTAACGTTCGTAAGCAGTCGTAAAGATCAATGCAAAATCGATTGTCGGCAGTTGTTTTAAAAGTTCAAAAGCCGTGGTTTCGCCAAGATGTACATCCAAAAACACTACGTCTGGATGGTGTTTTGCAATACCCCGCAACGCATCGTTTGCTTCATGATGAATGGAGGATATGATCGCCTTGTCGTGGTGATCTTCCAGTAAAGTCACGATTTGCTCAGCGCAATGCTGCTCGTCGTCTATAATTGTTATGCGGATCATGTCTGTTCATTTTAAAAAGCCATCTTCAAAGGAAGGCTTAATTCCACTTTTGTTCCTTTTCCATTTAAGTTTTCGCTGATCTGCAATTGTCCGCCAGCCTGTTTTTTCTCATTAAGAATAGCCAATCTGCTCTCGGTGAGTTCCAGCCCGAAAGATCGCCTTTTTGCTGTTTGTTGTCTTGCATCCGTCACTTTGCCAACACCGTTATCTTCAATGGTACAGATCAGCAGGTCATCCTTTTTTTTAAGGCTAATGGTAATCAAGCCATCGGCGGTACCAACTTTAGGCGCCATGCCATGCCAGATGCTGTTTTCGATAAAAGGTTGGAGCAGCAGCGGTGGGATAAGCGTATTTTCAGTATCTATTTCCGGATCGATGTTAATTTCAAAGGCAAAAGTATTTTTTAACCGTCGTGCTTCCACCTGCAGGTACTGCCTGATAAAGTCCAGGTCATCAGCAAGCGGTATTTCACTAAAATGGGAATTTTCGAGTGCCTGCCTCATTAGCCCGGCAAATTCAACCAGGTATTGTTGCGCCGTTTCCTTATCGTTTTTAGCGATGTAATCGTTAATAGCATTCAATGAATTAAAAATAAAATGAGGGTTCATCTGCGACCGAAGTACTTTTAATTCTGTCTCGGCTACGGTAGCTTTATACTCCGCTGCTTTTTTGCGGTTCACGGCATCCTGTTTCCGTTTATACAGTAAAAATCCGCTACCCAGCATGACCAATAAAACCGCGCTACCAGCAACAACAGCTTGCCTAACCATTTTTTGGCGTTGTATTTCGGCCTTTGTTACCAGTTCTTTTTGCTCAAAATCAAACTCAAGTTGCTTACGCAAAATCTCCTGGTCTTTAGCTTTATTGAAAATAGTATCCTGTAATAAAATATGCTTTTTATACGCGTCTAAAGCAAGCTGAAATCTGCCGGCCTTTTCATAGGTGTTACTTAGCGCTTCGAGCGCTTCGCTTTTCCTTAATGGTGAGCCGCCGGCTTCAGCTGCCTGCAACGATGCCTTTTGCAACCGCTCTACAAGACCTGCCCGGTCACGGGTTCCCGGGCGTTTTTCCTCATTAGCCGCAAGGGCAAGCAAAGCTTCGGAAAGATCGTTTTTATCAGTTGTTTCGGAATAAAGGGCGACTGCCTCTTTCAAGTACTGTTCCGCCCGGGAAAAGTCACGAGCATCATGGTAAAGCACGCCAATATTGGTGAGGTCACTCGCGATGTGCGCCTTATTACCTATTGTCCGGTTGATGGTAAGCGCCTGCTGGTAATAGACAAGTGCCTGCCGGTCTTTATGGGAAAGATCGTAAACCGTAGCTATATTGCCAAGGCTATTGGCAATGCCCTGTTGATCGCCAACAGACTGATAAATCTTTAAAGCTTGCTGCTGATATGAAAAAGCTTTCGGATAAGTTTTCATGTTCTTGTAAACCAGTCCGATATTGGCCAATATGTTGGCTTGCGCGGAAGTGACAGCCCCGGGCAGGACACGACTTGCTTTCAGGAAGTTATCCAGAGCCCTCGGGTAATCGTTCAAGGCCAGGAAAACAACTCCCGTATTATTATAGGAGTTCTGTATCCCTAACGGAAAGTTTAACTTTTTAAAGATCGCCAGCGCTTCTTCATGGTCATGTATTGCCGCAATATAATTCTCCAATGCATAATGGTTTAGTGCGCGGTTATTCAATGCTTTGGCATATCCCAGCAAATTACCCGAAAGTTTATAATAGCGTATAGCTTTTTCGCTGGTTTGCATTGCCAGCGAATCCTGTCCTTTCGCCCAATAATTAACGCTCATCCTGCTAAAAGCAGTGGCAAGCCCACGGGTGTAACTTAAACGGCTTGCCAAAGCGGCGGCAGCCTTTGCCTGTTCGAGCCCCTTGTCTGGGTTAACCACATAGTAAGCGTAGGCCAAATCATTAAGCAGCATAACTCGGGCAGTGTCTTGCCCGGTGTGTTTTTGCAATTGTAAGGTAAGCGAATCTATTTCTTTTTGCACAGCCTGTGCGGACACCCGGTTACAGTACGTAACTAAAAAAAGGACCGGGATTAGGATTTTTTTCATGGCCGCATTTTAAACACGACAATATACTTAATTACAGATAATAAACGGTAATGGCGCTTCAATATCTGTTTCACTGCGGATAATCATATCGCATTGCCCCATTTGCAGACGCAGCTTATCTTGGATAAAGAAAAAAGTTTTTATGGAAAATAACGAACCATCGCAGCTTAAAGCGCCATTGATGAATAAAGAAGATTTGACACTGTTTTATAAAAAACGCTTGCCCGCATTGATTAAAACGCTTTTCACGAAGCCGGTAGAAGGTACAAGGCAGCTTTTTGAAAATACAGGTGACGATGCCTACAAAAACTCTATGATGCTTATCCTAAGCGTTATGGTCCTGTATCTGATTACGCCATATTTTTTAGCAGGCAGTGAATTGCGGGAGCTGGTCACGTTTTCAGTGCTTATCAAAGCTTGCTTAATAGCCGGATTGTTTATGGTATTGGTATCGTTGTTGTCATTCGGCATTAAAATGTTCGGCGGTAAGCCGGTATTTAAAAAGGAGTTACTAACGGGCGCGTGCTGCGGTATAGGCCTGGTGCTAATGCTTCTGGTAGTAGTTTTAGCTAAGCTGTTTATCGGGGAGCTTAGTCTTTACGACCTGATGAGCCCAGCCGGTATGATCGGTAAGATGCAGTACCTGTTTCTGTTGAATTTATATGTATTGCTCTTCATGGTCAATATCTTTCAGCAATCGCTCAGGGCGGGCGGCGTAAGCGAAGCCGGAAGCTGGTACCTCGCTCCGTTATCTGTGCTGTTATGTTTTTATCTGACTTTTAAAATTTCCTCGATTTTCTTTTAAGCAAAATCAGCATGTCATGAAATATCAAGTAATTTTCGTATTATCATTCTTAGCGACAACCATTTGCGACAGCAACCCAGGCTACAGCCAAAACAACTCCGGTAACAATGCAATCGGAAAGGCAATCAAAGATATAGGATCGATCCTCAAGAAAAAAAAGGGCAATCCCGCTCAACCTGCTTCAAGCGGGACAGACGAAAGCCCGGCCATTAAAAAGGGAAACGCGGGTGAAATTGCGCCAGGAGCCGTTTCACTTGATGTTGACCGCATGTACGATTTTAACAACGGCGTGGCTGTTGTACAAAAAGGATCTTCTACAGCCGTTATCAACCCGAAGGGCGCTATCGTTGTGCCGTTCAATACCTATGATTTTTCTTATTACACTATCAATGTAGCGTCAACCTATGCATACTTTAGTAACGGCATGTTTCATCTCCGTACCATGGATCATCAGCAATGGGAATTTATGAACAGTTCGGCCAAGATCATAGCTGTCGGGGTGCTTAACGAGCTTACCGAGAACAAAAGACAGCTCCAGATCAATAACAGCGGGAAATGGACATACACCACACCTGATGGTAAAAAGTATAGTCCCGGTGATCAACTTTACGATGTTAATGAAGGTATTGGCATTATACACCGCCAGGTTCAAAGCGGCGTTTATAATAGCTATAAATGGTTAGACGGCAGACCGCTCGTGCAAACCAACTTCGACGAGTTATATGCATTCTCAGAGGGATTGGCTGTAGTTGGCAAAAAAGACCAGTTCGGCGAGATTAAATACGGATACCTAAACAAGGAAGGCAAAATGGCTATCCCGCTGATGTATTCGGTTAAGCCGGGAGCATTTTCCGGTGGATATGCCAAAGTTGTTCCGAAAGATAAATCGGCCTTTGAATATGCTTTTATTAACAAAAAAGGCGAAATCGTTTGGAAACAAACACAGGCCGATATCATCAAATACGGAATTTTTGACCATTTCAACCCGTTTGGAAAAGCTTTCAGCGGGAAATATATACTGGACTCTACGTTCAAACTAACCAGTTATGCCGATTTCTTCAGGTCTTTCGGTTTGCCGGCAGATTCCTGGTTGCTTAAAGAACAAAGTTTCGTTGAAAACGAGCCTAATCCAAAATTGCTTTTCGGTATAAGGGGCGTCAATAGCCGTTATACTCAGCAACCGCTCACCGGCTTCATTAACCTGAGCACCGGCAAGGTGGTTGCGCCCGTATTCGATTTGTTAAACGTTAATTACATCTACTTTGATCCTGCGGCCAAACTGGCATATGCCAAGGTTTGCATCGGCAAAAGTAACGGTGGCGGACTGATATATCGCGAGGGTTACATTAATGAAGACGGACAATTTGTGATTGTGAAAGCAGACGGTGGTAAATGGTAGTGGCTACCGAATAAAAGCCACCTTCTTTTTTTCGCCTGAACGTATATTCTCATTTACGGTTCTCTTAAATGTAAAAGCATGCTCGTCAACATCATGGCAAAGAACATATCTATGTATTCAATTATTTGTTTTTTGGATCTATACAAGTGTAACACTTTGTATAAGTTATTTGATATCAAACAGTTTTAATATAAAAGTTAATTTTAAGAGAGTGCTTTTATAATAATTAGTAAATATTGATAATGAGCGGTTAGTGAACATGGTTCAAGTCCTGTTAAAACGTAAGTTTGGAAGATTAGCCTGGTGCTAAAATCACCTTTTGCTAAATTGTACATCTATAAAAGGATGCCATGGTTCGAATCCATGATTTTCCGCTGATCTCAGTGTTGAAGAGACTTATATCTATTCTTTAACTCCAATAATGTTTCGGTTGGTGAGTAGACAATGTCTGGCTCAGAGGTAATCTCCTTTAAAATTAATTGATGGATAGATTTTAGCACCTGGAACTCTTTCTTATTCCACAGCGCTTTGAACCAGGCGTTTTTTATCGGAACAAATGTCAAATAATTCTCCACCCATCTCTCATTATGCCACTGTCTGTCATAAAAAGAAGGAGGAGTGGTACCGATTTGGTTTATTAAATTACCAATAAACACTTTCAATATCGATTTCATTTCCTCGTTAAATCCACCATTTTTATCCGTTGCTAATATTTCGAGCGAAATTTTCCTGAAAGCTGTATACCATGAAATCGACTTCTTTTTTGCATAGCTAACAATTTGTCCATGCCAGCGCGTATTACTTATCGGTAGTTTGTGTTTTTCTTTTAAATATCCTTCCAATTGCAACATGAAATCAAAATCATTGCCCTTACCTTTGCCCATCTCATAGCCATTTAAAAAACTCTGGATAGTAAATTCGTCGGTTGGGTAAACGTACATACCTGTTCGTAAAATAAAGCTCAATAAAAAAATCTTATCGTTTTCTAACATCTGTTGTAATGGGTTAATAAGTAGTAAAATGGCCTTTCAACCCTTTAAAATACAAATTTTCAGCCATATAACAGCTAACCAAAACCAATATATTTATAAAAAAACAGCATTTTTTCTGGTGATTTTATCTTACCGGATTTATTATTTTCCCACCACCACCTCGCCTAAAATTCCATATTTTTAAACCCGCAATGGAAGCAAAAAACAACAAGAAAACCATCTGGGCCTGGAGCATGTTTGATTGGGCCAATCAATCGTACAACCTCGTTATTACTTCAACCATATTTCCTGCTTATTTTGTAGAGGTTACCAAATTCAATGCACATGGTAAGGATACCGTAACCTTTTTTGGGCATACTTTTGTAAATACGGTTTTATCCAATTACGTTCTGGGGTTATCGTACCTTATCGTTGCAGCCATACTGCCAATTCTTACCTCCATTGCCGATTATAAGGGCAACAAAAAATCATACCTGCAATTGTTTACCTGGCTGGGTAGCCTGGCTTGTTTCGGGCTGTTCTTTTTTAAACCGGGAGTAGGGTTGGAGATCCCGATGATCTGTTTCGGCCTGGCTTCGATAGGTTATTGCGGTGGATTTGTTTTTTACAATTCATACCTGCCGCAAATAGCCACGCCCGATCAGCAGGATGCCGTGAGCGCTAAAGGATTTATTTACGGCTATGTAGGCAGTATTATAGTGCAGGTTTTGTGTTTTGTGGTGGTACTGGCCCCGCAATTATTCGGTATTACAGACGAATGGTTGCCGGCGCGCATCTCATTTATCATGGTATTTGTATGGTGGATAGGTTTTTCTATTATCCCGTTCAGGCTGTTGCCCAAAGGCCAACCCAATGTTGGTTCGCAGCGGTATAACGTTTTAACCGGTGGGTTTAAAGAACTGGCAAAGGTGTACGCTAAAGTGAAAACCATGCCTTTGTTAAAGCGTTTTCTCGCATCATTCTTTTTTTACTCGGTGGGTGTGCAAACCATTATGCTGGTTGCCGGTAATTTTGCCGCTAAAGAGCTTCACATGTCCGAAGAGGCCTTGATTTCGATAGTTTTAATTATACAGGTGGTGGCCGTGCCAGGGGCGATTTTGGCCTCTAAATCATCAGAAAAATATGGCAATGTGCGCACATTGGTGTGGTTGGTAGCTGTATGGTCGGTAGTATGTTTTTGTGCTTATTTAATTACCTATTCGGTTCAGTTTTACATTGCGGCAGTTATTATAGGTATAGCGATGGGAGGAGTGCAATCACTTTCGCGATCAACTTATTCCAAATATCTGCCCGAAAATATCCAGGATACGGCTTCATTTTTCAGCTTTTATGATGTTACCGAAAAGCTGTCGATTGTGGTGGGCTTGTTTTGTTTCGGCCTTGTTGAATCGCTTACCAGCGAAATGCGTAACTCCACCCTGGCACTTGATGGTTTCTTCATACTCGGATTGATCATGATGATTGTATTGCTGGTAGCCGAAAACCGGATTGTAAAACAGGCTGCTGCTAAATCGGCCTAAACAATTTGCATGCAGGCTTGTACTAAATATATAAAAGTATAAGTTATGATCCATACGGTAAACCACAGCGTAACAAACGATAACGGAGTACAACAAAATATCATCATCGAGCCGGTATTGCACCAGTCGGCAGGACATGAATTGAACAGTACCGGTCTTTATAAGCTTTATAAAGGAGGAAGTGAAGGGGAGGTAACTCTTTTTGAACTCCAGCCGATAGCACCCGAGATTGGCGAAAGTGTTCCCTTACTTGATGATAAAAAGAACCCCGATTACCTGGGGCAGATTCAGTTTAACAATAATTCGGAATGGCAATATTCTGAAGGCGTTTTATCTGTTTATGAGCAACAGCAGGTAGTTGAGTTTATTAAAAATACAAATAGTTAATTTTTCTTTTTTCCTGCTGACATAGGGCTGTCACCGGCCCATGCTTTCTTTGTATTGTAATCACAAACAAAAAATTACTGCAATGGAAAACAACACAAATCAACAGCAAACCCAGGCGCCAGCCGCCTATGTATACAGTCCCGATCAACTTTTGCAAAGCTGGCTTGGACACCGCCGTATCACCCGCAGGCTTATTGAAGCATTTCCGGAGGATAAATTATTCACCTACTCGGTAGGCGGTATGCGTCCCTTTGCCGATATGGTAAAAGAGATCATCAGCATGAGCGGCCCGGGCGTAAGAGGCCTGGTTACCGATAACTGGGCACCGATTGCCGGCCTCGATCATCATACCGGTAAAATAACAGCCGCCACCAAGGCCGAACTGTTGCAGCTTTGGGACGATGCCACGAACGAGATTATTACCTACTGGCCGCAGATCAGTTTGCAGCGCTTCCAGGAAAATGTGCTGGCATTTGGTCAATATGAGGGCGTGGCTAACTCTATTTTACAGTATATTATTGATAACGAAATTCACCACCGTGGGCAAGGTTATGTTTACCTGCGTTCGTTAGGGATTGAGCCGCCTGCGTTTTATGACAGGAGTTAAGGGTTAGCCGATTTGCCTGATGTAATTGCTTAACCGGTGGGATGGGCAATCAGCCGGCTACTCGAACTATATTATCGTTACACAAAAACTCAATGCCCGGCAAAAATGCCGGGCATTTTTTGCAAGTATTAAAATTTGCATACATTTAGTGTGCAAATGGAAAACAAAAACAATAAGAAAACCATCCGGGCCTGGGCTTTTTTTGATTGGGCCAATTCGGCTTATAACCTCGTTATCACATCAACCATATTTCCGGCTTATTATGTGACTATCACCACCAATAAAGCCAATGGCGATAAGGTGAACTTTTTTGGCCATAGCTTTGTGAATACTGCGCTGTCTGATTATGCGCTTTCTGCCGCTTATCTTGTAATGGTATTGCTGTTGCCTATATTATCTTCAATTGCCGATTATAAAGGGAATAAAAAAATATTTATGATGTTTTTTACGCTGCTTGGTTCAGCAGCATGTTGCGCGCTTTTTAACTTTGATAAAGATCACCTGGAAATGGGGGTGATCTGCTTTGCATTGGCAGCTATTGGTTACAGCGGCGGCTTTGTGTTTTACAACTCATACCTGCCCGAAATTGCTACCGTTGATATGCAGGATAATGTAAGCGCCAAAGGTTTTACTTATGGTTACATAGGCAGCGTTTTACTACAGCTTATTTGCTTTTTATTTGTGTTAAAAGGCGAGTGGTTTGGTATTGTTGACAAAACTTTTGCGCCACGGCTATCATTTTTACTGGTAGGCCTTTGGTGGATTGGTTTTGCGGTTATTCCATTCACGGTTTTACCCAAAGGCAGTCCTAATGCGCAAAGTCACAATCACAACCTTATTAAAGGCGGCTTTATCGAATTAGGCCATGTTTGGAAAAAGGTTAAAGACATGCCTTTATTGAAAAGGTTCCTGCCCTCATTCTTTTTTTATTCGATGGGCGTACAAACCATTATGCTGGTGGCCACCGGTTTTGCAGCCAAAGAACTAAAAATGGATACGCCGAAACTCATCAGCATTATTTTAATCATTCAGTTGGTAGCCATTTTGGGTGCAAACCTTATGTCGCGCTTATCGGGCAGGTACGGCAACGTGCGCGTTTTAATTGGCGTAGTTATATTATGGATTGCCGTTTGCGTCGCTGCTTACTTTACCTACACCCAGATGCAGTTTTATATCATAGCGGTAGTGGTTGGTTTGGTTATGGGAGGCATTCAATCCATGTCGCGTTCCACCTACTCCAAATACCTGCCCGAAAACATTCCGGATACGGCCTCGTTTTTTAGTTTTTATGATGTAACCGAAAAACTGGCCATTGTGGGCGGGGTATTTAGTTTCGGTTTTTTTGAAGAACTTACCGGCAGCCCGCGCAATTCGGTGCTGGTGCTGGGCATATTTTTTATAGTTGGGCTTGTTTTATTATTTTCTTTATTAAGGGCAGAGAAAAAACTTAATAATAATTCGGATTTTAGCGCCCTTAAGTAATTTGTGCAGATGAATATTGAGTTGTTTATTCCCTGTTTTATTGATCAGCTATTTCCGGCTACGGCTTTTAATACCGTTAAGGTGCTTGAAAAGGCTGGCTGCAAGGTGAGCTATAACCCGGGCCAGACCTGCTGTGGCCAACCCGCTTTTAACGCCGGTTTCTGGGATGATGCCAAAGCCATAGGCAGCAAATTTCTAAATGATTTTTCGGAGGATAGTGTGATCGTTTCGCCATCGGCTTCCTGTACGGGCATGGTGAAAAACTATTATAACGATCTGTTCACCAACACAGCAGTGCACAATACCTGCCGGGCTATCCAGGGCAATATTTATGAACTTTCGGATTTTTTGGTGAACATCCTTGAGTTTGATTACTTCGGAGCAGAGCTTGATGGTAAGGCCGTTTACCACGACAGTTGCGCCGCCCTGCGCGAATGCAAGATAAAGGAAGAACCCCGAAAACTACTCGAAAAAGTGCTTGGCCTCGAGCTGCTCGATTTAAAGGATGGCGAAACCTGCTGCGGTTTCGGCGGTACTTTCGCGGTTAAGTTTGATGGTATTTCAACAGCTATGGCGCAACAAAAAGTGGATAACGCACTTGCTGCCGGCGCCGAATATATTATATCAACCGATGCTTCCTGTTTGATGCATTTGCAGGGGTATATTGATAAAAACAGCCTTCCTATACAAACGATGCACCTGGCCGATGTTTTGGCTTTGGGGTGGGGGAATGTGTAATTTTTATTCTCCCATACATTAGTATCCGCAGTTTTATTTGTTCACCGTTTTTTACCGTTGTGTGAAAATAGCAACTTAGGTCATTTCTTTAAAAAACTGTATCTTTGCGGTTTGAAATGAATAAGAAAGTTGCTTTTTACACTTTAGGCTGCAAGCTGAATTACTCGGAGACCTCGTCTATCGGTCGCCTGTTTAACCAGGCCGGCTATGATACGGTTGGCTTTACCGATACGCCGGATGTTTTTGTAATCAATACCTGCTCGGTTACTGATAATGCCGATAAAAAGTGTAAAAAGATAGTTAAGGAAGCGCTTAAAATTTCGCCTGACGCTTACGTTACCATTGTAGGCTGCTACGCGCAGTTGAAACCGCAGGAAATTGCCGAAATCCCCGGCGTTGATATGGTGCTCGGTGCTGCCGAAAAATTCCAGATCATTGATCATATCAGCGATTTAACTAAAAAGCCAAAAGCACTGGTATTTAATCAGCCTGTATCCGAAGCTAACGAATTTGTTCCCGCATATTCTTTCGGCGACCGTACCCGTACATTTTTAAAAGTTCAGGACGGTTGCGATTATTCCTGTACTTTCTGTACCATACCGCTGGCCCGCGGTGCAAGCCGCAGCGATACTATCGAAAACGTACTGGATCAGGCCAGGCAGATTGCTGCATCGGGTGTTAAAGAAATTGTGCTTACCGGTGTAAACCTTGGCGATTTCGGCATCCGCAATGGCAAACGGGAGGATAAGTTTTTCGACCTGGTTAAAGCATTGGACGAGGTGGAAGGTATCGACCGTTTCAGGATCTCGTCTATCGAACCCAATTTATTAACCGACGAGATCATCGCTTTTGTTGCCACATCAAAGCGTTTTGTACCGCATTTTCATATCCCGCTGCAATCAGGATCTGATAAAATATTAGGCCTGATGCGCCGCCGCTATAAACGCGATTTATACACAAACCGTGTAGCCAAAATAAGGGAGTTGATGCCCGACTGCTGCATCGGCGTTGACGTTATCGTAGGCTTCCCCGGCGAAACCCGCGAGGATTTTATCGATACCTATAATTTCCTGAACGATCTGGAGATTTCATACCTGCATGTATTTACCTACTCGGAAAGGGAAAATACTTTAGCCGCCCAGATGACAGGCGCAGTTCCCGGTTCTTCACGCGGAGAGCGGAGCAAAATGCTGCACATCCTGTCGGATAAAAAACGCCGTGCCTTTTACGAAAGCCAACTCAATAAAAATGAGGAAGTTTTGTTTGAGGGCGATATTAAGGATGGCTTTATGCACGGCTTTACCCGCAACTACGTAAAGGTGCGTACCAAATATGATCCTGTGCTGGTTAACGAGTTAAAAACTGTGCGCTTAACCAATATTTCACCTGATGGTGATGTTGAAATAACAGAAGGCGAAGAAATATTAGTGCATTAAACTTTATATTCGCCCTAAAATTTTAACATAATGTTTCCAACGTTAACCTCGCTGTTACAATATCTTTTCGGTTTTAACCTCCCGCTGCCTATCCAAACATTCGGTTTTTTTGTGGCTATTGCCTTTGTGGGGGCATATTGGGCTTTTGGGCAGGAGTTTAAGCGCAAGGAAGCGTTGGGTGTTATCCATTCGTTTAAAAAAACAGTAACCATAGGGCTACCGGCTTCGGTAAATGAACTTGTTGGCAACGGTATTTTTGGCTTTGTATTAGGCTATAAAATTGTTGACTGTGCCCTTAATTACCACGCGCTGATAGATAACCCCCAGGATTTTTTACTATCACTAAGAGGTAACTGGATTGGCGGTTTGCTTGGTGCCGCGGCTTTTGCCTACTGGGCATGGCACGAAGCCAACAAACAAAAACTTGATAAACCGGTAACTAAAGAGGTTGATGTACATCCGCACGAGCTATTAGGCAGCATATTACTATGGGCTGCAGTGTTTGGCTTTGCCGGTGCCAAGCTTTTTAACGCGCTCGAAAACTGGGGCGATTTTATGAAAGACCCCGTTGGCATGCTGGTTGGCTTTAGCGGCCTTACTTTTTACGGCGGTTTAATATGCGGCGGCGCTGCCGTTTTGTATATCGCCAATAAAAACGGCGTTAAACCTTTAAATATGCTTGATGTTGGTGGACCCGGCATGATGCTGGGTTATGCCTTAGGCCGCATTGGCTGCCAGATGAGCGGCGACGGCGACTGGGGTATTGTAAACACCGCACCAAAACCAGGCTGGTTAAGCTGGGCACCCGATTGGATGTGGAGTTTTAAATTTCCGCACAATGTTAATGATGAGGGTGTACAGATGGTAAATTGCGCGGGCAAATTTTGCCATGAACTGCCTTTGCCGGTGTATCCAACCTCGTTTTACGAGAGTGTAATTTGTTTATTACTGTTCTTTGTATTATGGAAAATAAGGCACAATTTTAAAGCTCCGGGCGTTTTGTTTGGTATTTATATGATATTAGCCGGTGTTGAGCGTTTTTTTATCGAGCTCATCAGGGTTAATACAAAATATGTGGTTGCCGGCGTTTCATTTACCCAGGCCGAACTGATTTCGGTAATTATGGTGCTGGGTGGCATCGCGCTCATCATAAACGGACTAAACAAACAAAAGAAAACGCCGGGGGCAATCAATGGCTAAAAGCACGTCAACAAACAAATTACTTCAAAACCAGGTTTTCAGATTTGTGCTTTCGGCAGGCGCTGGCTTTTTGGTTGATGTTTCGGCCTTTTACCTGTTTTATCATAACCTGCTGGTTCAGCATACCTACCGCATTTTAGGTTTTACGTTCCGCAATTATACCGTATCACTTGCGCTTTCATTTTTTATGGGTGTGGTTGTTAATTTTTTAATAACCCGGTATATGGTTTTTAACGAATCAAAATCGGCACCGCAAAAACAGTTTTTTAGATTTGCAACCGTAGCTACGGTTGGTTTCTTTGCTAACCTTACCGTAGTTAAGGTGCTGATCCAGGCCTGTAACTTTAATCCTACTGTAGCAAGGGTGTCTGCTGCACTGAGCCTTTTCTTCGCCAGTTTTTTTATACATAAAGTTTTTTCATTCAGCCTATCATTAAAACGTAACCATGCAAACGGCCAACATAACCAACCAGGTAACTGAAGTAGCAAAACAAGCCGGCGATTTTATCCGCCAGGAACGCAAAGCGTTTGATCCGGATAAAATTGAATACAAAGGCCTTAACGATATGGTATCGTACGTTGATAAAACGGCCGAGCAAATGATAGTAGCCGGGTTAACCAAAATTCTGCCCGAAGCGGGTTTCATCACCGAAGAAAAAACAACCACCAAAACCTGCGAACGCTACAACTGGATCATCGACCCATTGGATGGTACTACCAATTTTATCCATGGCGTACCGGCTTTTTCGGTAAGCATCGCTTTGAAGGAATATGATGAGCTGATCTCGGGTGTGGTTTATGAGATCAATCTGGATGAATGTTTTTATGCTTCCAATGATACTCCGGCATACTTAAATGGCAAGGAGATCAGCGTAAGTAAAAACTCAACTGTTGGTACAAGCCTGCTGGCTACCGGTTTTCCATATTATGACTTTACCAAACAGGCGGCTTATATCGAACTGTTTACCGAACTGATGCGCAGCAGCCATGGCTTAAGACGCTTAGGCTCGGCGGCGGTTGATCTGGCTTATACTGCCTGCGGCCGTTTCGATGCTTTTTATGAGTATAATTTAAATGCCTGGGATGTAGCCGCCGGTATTGTTATTGTTAAACAGGCCGGGGGCGAGGTTGTGAATTTTAAAGGTGGGAGCGAAGTGCTGGAAGCGAGGGAGTTGTTAGCTACTAACGGAAAAATAACGGCAGAGATGCTGGAGGTGATACAAAAGTATTTCCGTTAGGCACTATTTTATAGTTACGCTGTATCATCAATCGATGTTGCGTATTTTGTGTGTATCCATACATCTACAGCAATTTTCGCAAGAGGTATGCAAATACTGCCAAGGCAAACAATGCGATCACTATCCCTAAAAAACGTACGGCGGGGCTATTTTGATCATAGGCTTTAACCGGGCGTTTTGGGGAGGGAGTTTTTTGAGTGTCGTTATTTTCTGTATTAATGTATCCCTGTTTTTGCAGATAAGCTTTCTCTTCTTCTTCATTATCAAAATGAATTTGCTTAACCTGTACCTTGATAGTTCCGTAACCGGTTTGCGTTGTGCCTCCAAACTCGGTTTTTATGGTATCAAAAACTGCATTTTCTACTGCTGTTGAAAAAACATTTTCTATGGTATCCGAAATATCATATTCCGGCTGTTTTTGATTATAAACTGTTGAGCAGTACGAGCATTTAACCGTATGATTTGTAATTACGGGTAAAACCGCTCCGCAATTTTTACAATTCGATAATTCGTTACCTCCCATGGCTTAAAATAATCAGGATAAATATAAAACTACAACCTCCGTAATTGCTGCGTTGCGACAGATTTTAAGGTTTAGATCGCTAAAATAGAAAACTTATAGTGTAATAATGATTTTTGATTTGAAGTATAAATATGTTTATTTACAGAGAGATAAACCAAAATTTCTCCCCCATGAGTATCCCGTTTAAAACAAGAGAGTTATACCCGGAGGAAGTGCGCCTTTTAAAAACATTTAAAGCGCAAAGAGAGACAGACGGCTTCAGCAAAATTAGATATTACCATTTTTTAATCGCAGCATTGCTGGGTGGATGTTTTACTTACCTCGCCGTTTTAACACAGGATAGCTTTTGGGTTTTGCCGTTTGGAACAATTGCTGTTTTTGCATTTGCCTTTATCGTTTTTACTCCTTACGAAATTTATAAATGGAAGAAAAAGAACGGGAATTTGTTGAATGAATTGAATATCCGGATTGATAAGGGCACGGTAGATACTTTTATTATTAATGCAAAGCGAATTGCAGTTGTCAAAGAGTATGATGATGAAGGCGACTTATTTATAATAGAATACGAGCCCGACAAACTTATTTACCTGTGGGATTATGATTATAATTTGCAGAAGAGATTTCCCTGCCTCGAATTTGAAATTTACGAGGAAAGCTTTTCTAAGCTTTCTGGCAGGCAGGTTTATCCCTTAAGCGAGCGTATAGCGCCTATAGTTATTGAGAAAAATGCTAAACGGAATTACCTGGATAAGTTTGGTGTTCCCGGAAATTTGGAGATAGTTGAGATCAATTTTGACAAACTGGTAGCAGATTATGCCGATGCCTGAATCATCTATAAACAAAAACGCCCCTCATTGTAATGAGAGGCGCTCGTTTATAGGAACTTAAAAATCTAAATTACAACGCTTCTGATACCACCTCAGTAACCTCAGGCACCATACGTTTCAACAAATTTTCGATACCCGCCTTAAGCGTAACGGTTGATGATGGGCAACCACTGCACGAACCGCGAAGCTCGACAGTTACCACACCCTCGTTAAACGAGCGGTAAGAGATAGCGCCGCCATCCTGCTCAACTGCCGGTCGAACGTAATCGTGCAAAATCTGCTGGATTTTAACTTCGGTTTCGGTGCCTTCAAAGTTACCGGCTTCAGCTTCTTCTTCCAGTTGGATCTTTAATTCAGATTCGATGGCGCCTTTAACAAACTCCTTCATTATCGGCTCAACATCGGCCCATTCGCTGCCTTCGGTTTTTGTAATGGTTACAAAATTGCTGGCAAAAAACACACCGTTCACAAACGAAAATTTGTACAATTCTTTTGCAAAAGGTGATTTTTCGGCACTTTCCTTAGTAGGGAAGTCAACACTGCCGTTGATAAGCAGTTTGTTAACTATGAATTTCATAGTTGCCGGGTTGGGCGTTAATTCGGTATATACGTTGATATTCATCGTTTCGTGTTTTTATTCAATCTTAATTAACAAATTTAATGAGCTTTTTTGTTAAAAGCTACCCTAAACTTTGTTATGACATTTCTTTGATGTGCAGATGATGGATGTGCAGATGTGCGAATTTCAAATGTGCAGATTATAGATGTGCAGATGCGTGAATTTCAAATGTGCAGATTAATTAAAATCAAAACATCATCTTGTATTTCATTTGCACATCTGCACATCTGAAATTTGCACATCATACATCCATCTGCACATCTGAAATTTGCACATCTGCTAAATGCCCGTATAATTTAACGGTGTTATCTTTTTCAATTCTTCCTTTACAGTATCGCTCACCTGTAGGTTGTCAACAAATTCGGCTATGGTTGTGGCGTTAATCTGTTGGTTGGTACGGGTAAGATCTTTTAAAGCTTCATAAGGGTTTGGATAACCTTCGCGCCTTAAAATGGTTTGGATGGCCTCGGCAACAACCGGCCAGTTGGCTTCCAGATCGGCATTGATAGCATCTGTATTTAACAGCAATTTATTCAAACCGCGAACGGTTGATTTGATGGCGATTAAGGTATGAGCGAATGGTACGCCGATATTTCTCAATACGGTCGAATCGGTTAAATCGCGCTGTAGCCTCGAAACAGGCAGTTTAGCAGCCAGGTGCTCGAATAAAGCATTGGCAATACCGAGGTTACCTTCCGAGTTTTCAAAATCGATAGGGTTAACTTTATGTGGCATGGCCGATGAGCCTACTTCGCCTGCTTTAATTTTTTGCTTAAAGTAGTTCATGGATATGTAGGTCCACATATCGCGGTCAAGATCTATCAGGATATTGTTGATGCGTTTCAATGCATCGCACTGCGCAGCAAAATTGTCGTAATGCTCAATTTGGGTGGTGTATTGCGAGCGTTTAAGCCCTAAAATATTATTCACAAAATTATTGCCGAATGCCTTCCAGTCGATAGCCGGGTAGGCAATGTTATGCGCATTGAAGTTACCGGTTGCGCCGCCAAACTTAGCCGAGTTAGGGATAGGCTTTAACAGCTCAACCTGTGCTTCCAGGCGCTCCACAAAAACCTCAATCTCTTTGCCCAAACGGGTTGGTGATGCAGGCTGGCCGTGTGTGTGCGCCAGCAATGGCACATTTTTCCAATCGGCAGCGAATGATTTTAAAATGGCAACAAGCTCGTTAACAGCAGGGTAGTAGCTGTTATTTAAAGCCAGTTTAAAAGTATACGGGATTGCAGTGTTATTAATATCCTGCGAGGTAAGGCCGAAGTGGATAAACTCTTTAAACGGCTCTAAACCTAATTTATCAAACTCTTTTTTAATAAAATACTCAACCGCCTTAACATCGTGATTTGTCGTTTTTTCAATCTCTTTGATACTTTCAGCGTCATCTTCCGAAAAATTCCTGTAAATGTCGCGTAACTTTTCGGATAAATTTTTATCAAAAGCCTGTAACTGAGGGAGCGGATATTCGGCAAGCGCAATGAAATATTCTATCTCAACAAACACACGGTATTTAATCAGGGCATATTCTGAAAAATATGCGGCAAGCTGGTTAGTGGTGTTTCTATAACGGCCGTCAATAGGCGAGATCGCTGAAAGTGAAGTAAGCGTCATATATATTAAAAGCGTGGGTGATAATTTTTTGCAAAGGTAATCATTTTTAAAACGCCTTTGTCCTATTAAAACCTTCGCAATTAACAACCTGAATAATAAGCTTTAATTAGATGATTTTTAAAAATGAACAAGGATTTGTAATGAAAAAGTAAAAACCGATGGAAACTTTGAAATCAAAAAATGTTTCCATAGTTTTGACCCGGAAAGTCAATGAGTCAAACAGAAAGAATTATAAAGGGAGCCGAAGACCTGTTTTTAACATCAGGGATCCGCAGTATCACCATGGATGATATTGCCCGGCACCTTGGCATGTCAAAAAAAACCATCTACCAGTTTTTCAGGGATAAAAATGAACTGGTTGTTGCGCTCACTAAAAAGAAGCTGCAGGAAGATGAAGACCAGATTAACGAGATAGAAGCAAAATCGAACAACGTGATTGAAGAAATGATCAATACCACCAAATGTTCGGAAGAGATTTTTTCCCGGATCAACCCGGTGGTAATCCATGATCTTCAGAAATATCATCCCGAAGCATGGACTGATTTTCAGAATTTCAAAGCCGATTTTTTGATTCAGAAAATGGAGCAACTTTTAACCAAAGGAATGGCGCAGGGATACATCCGTAAGGATATTGATGTGAAAATTATAGCCCGCATGCGGGTTAACCAGGTTGAACTTGGTTTTAACACTTCGATATTCCCCGTATCTGAGTTTAGCCCATGGAAGGTGCAGGTACAGTTTTTAGATCACTTTAACTATGGCATTTGTACTCTTGAAGGTTACAAACTGCTTGATGAATATAAAAAGAAGAATAATGAATAACATGCTGACATAGGGCTGTCAACCATAGCCCGAAATTTGTAGCTATCCAATTAACCGAATAATCACTCAATCACCATATATATAATGAAATATTTATTTTACACGGCAACGCTAATTTGCACCATAGCTTTTAAAAGTTACGGGCAGGAGGCGGCGCCGGCTTCGCAAACCTATAATTTTAGCGTGCTGGATTGTGTTAATTATGCCTACGAGCATCAAAACACGGTGGTAAATGCTGCCCTCGATATCAAAAGCGCCGAATATAAGGTTAAAGAAACAACAGGGATAGGTTTACCGCAAATAAACGGTACGGCTTCTTTTCAGGATTATTTAAAAATCCCGACCACGTTGTTACCGGGCGAGTTTTTTGGCGCTCCCGGAACTTTTGTGCCGGTTAAGTTTGGGGTAAAATATCAATCAAACCTCGGCGTAAGTTTAAACCAGATTTTGTTTAATGGCAGCTACCTGGTTGGCTTGCAGGCATCAAAAACCTATCGCGAACTTTCGCAGCGCAACTACACCCGCTCAAAAATTACGGCAAATGTGGCTGTTACCAAAGCCTATTACCAGGTATTGGTAAGCAATGAGCAAATAAAGCTTTATGATGCCAATATTGCCCAGTTAAAACAACAGGTTGACCAAACCGTAGCCCAAAACAAACAGGGCTTTGTTGAAAAAATTGATGTTGACCGTATCAGCGTTCAATATAATAACCTAATAACCAACCGCGAAAACGTGGTACGATCGTTGGCATTAAATTATGAGTTGTTGAAATTTCAGATGGGAATGCCGATAGATAACAACCTTGTGCTTACCGATAAGCTCAATGATATCAATTTAGATAACAATGTAGCCGAAATGACTACCGATACCGGTTTTTACCACAATCGTATTGAGTATGCTTTACAGGAAACTACCAAAAAACTGAACGAGCTCGACCTGAAAAACAAGAAATCAACCTACTTGCCATCGCTTAACGCAAACGGCAGCTACTCGGCATCGTACCAGGATAATAACTTCAGTAAACTTTACAGCCAGGTTTTCCCTTCAAGCTATATTGGTTTAACGCTAAATGTGCCCATTTTTAGCGGAGGCCAAAGGCTTAACCAGGTAAGGCAGGCAAAAATTGAAGTTCAAAAATCAAGCAACGATCTGGCTAATCTGAAAAACACCATTAATCTTGATGCTAAGGTGGCGGCCGTATCATACATTAACGGTTTGCAAAGCCTTAATAACCAAAAACGTAACCAGGTACTGGCGCTTGAAGTATTACGCGTAGCCAAAATAAAATACCAAACGGGTGTAGGCTCAAGCATTGAGGTTACACAGGCGCAAACCGCTTTAGAAAGTGCCGATAATAACTATATACAAAGCCTTTACGATGCAATGGTAAGCAAAGTTGATTTGGATAAAGCTTACGGACGAATTAAATAACAACAACACTAAACTCACGATATAACAATGAAAATGAAAAAATTTATATACATACCATTCCTGGTTTTACTGGCTGCCTGCGCGGGTAAACCAAAAGATAAAAAAGCCGAACTTGACGAGCTGAAAAAGCAACAGGCCGACCTTAATACAAAAATTACAAAGCTGCAGGCCGACATTGGCACCACCGATTCGGCAAAAACAACCGATGTTAGCGTTACTGAAGTAAAAGACGGCAGCTTTACCAATTATGTGCAGATACAGGGTAAAATAGATGCGCAGGATAACGTAACTACTTATCCGCAAACGCCGGCAACAATTACAGCTATTTATGTAAAGCCGGGCCAGCATGTAAGCAAGGGCCAGGTATTGGCACAACTGGATAACAGTGTAATGCAGCAAAATATAGCACAATATGAAGCACAGGTGAGCCTTAATCAGCAATTATTTGATCGCCAGAAAAACCTGTGGGATCAGAAAATTGGCACCGAGGTTCAATATCTGCAGGCTCAGACGGCATTGCAGGCCAGCAAGAAAGCTTTGGAGGCGCAAAAAAAGCAATCGGCTTTGTTCCGTATAGTATCGCCTATTAATGGTACTGTAGATCAGATGGATTTGAAAGTAGGCCAGTACGCTCAACCAAACCAAACCGGGATCCGCATTGTAAACGCCGACGCATTGAAAGTAAAGGCTGATGTTCCCGAATCATACGCCGCAAGTGTAAATACCGGTAACGACGTTCAGATCCTATTCCCGGATGCAAAAGACTCATTGGTTACCAAAGTAACCTTTGCTGCCAAAGCAATCGACCCAACATCGCGCAGTTTTGGCGTAGAGATTAAATTACCGCAGCGCAGCTCGCTTCGCCCTAATATGACGGCTATTTTGAAAATTGCTAATTACTCAAAATCAAACACTATTGCGGTACCTGTTAAAGCCATCCAGAAATCTGAGAACGGTGATTATGTTTTTGTTAACCAAAATGGCGTGGCCAAACAGGTAAACGTAAAATCGGGCGTTACGTACAATGGCAAAACCGAGATCCTGTCGGGCCTGAAAGCCGGCGACAAGCTGGTTGTTGAAGGCGCTACCGAGATTGAAGATGGCGACAAGATCAAAGTTGTTCAATCGGCCAATTAGTTATTAACCTAATGATCTGTTCATTATGAAAGATGTAAAAAAAGAATTTGGCCCCTCAAGCTGGGCCATTGATAACAAAACGGCCATTTATGTGCTCATGTTTTTGATTACGGTGCTGGGCATTGTAAGCTATAACCGTTTGCCAAAGGAGAATTTTCCGGATATCGCGCAATCAAAGGTATTTGTTACTACGCCGTTTTTGGGGCAGTCGCCGCAGAATATAGAAAACCTGGTTACCAGGCAAATTGAAAAACGTTTAAAATCGTTAAAGGGTCTGAAAAAAGTAACGTCCAATTCTATTCAGAATGCCTCGGTAATTACCGCCGAGTTTAATGCCGATATCGATATTAAGGATGCAAAAACAGACGTGAAAGAGGCTGTTGATAAAGCCAAGCAGGATTTGCCTCAAAACGATCCCAACCTTAAAGAATCAAATATTACCGATATCAACGTGGCTGATCTCCCAATCCTGTATATTAATATTTCGGGAAATTACGAGCTGAAAAGGCTTAAGGAGTATGCCGATGTGCTTAAAGACGAGATTGAGGGCTTTAAGGAAATATCCAAGGTAGATGAAGTAGGTGCTCTTACGCCCGAAATTCAGATTAATGTTGATATTAATAAAATGGCTGCCGCACAGCTTACTTTTGGCGATATCACTACGGCTGTTGGTAATGAAAATATATTGGCTTCAACCGGTACCATCAAAACGGATGGTGTACGCCGCACCATAGATATTAAGCAGGATTTTAAGAATGCTGATGAGGTGAGGGCAATGGTGATCCGTAACCCTAAAGGGCAACCGATATATCTGCGTGATATTGCCGAGGTTAAGGATTCGTTTTTGGAGCAGGAAAGTTATGCGCGTTTAAAAACCAATGCCAACCCCAATTTTAAAAATGTAATTACGCTTAACGTTAGTAAGCGCTCGGGCGAGAACCTCATCGAGGCATCAGATAAAATCAATGATCTGATTAAGCTTAAGCAGAAAACAGTTTTCCCTAAAGGTCTGGATATTACTGTAACAGGCGATCAGTCGGACAAAACCCGTACAACACTTAACGATTTGATTAACACTATCGTTATCGGCTTTTTACTGGTTACCATTATCCTGATGTTTTTTATGGGAACTACCAACGCTATTTTCGTGGCTTTATCGGTTCCGCTGTCATGTTTTATCGCCTTCCTGGTAATGCCGGCTATAGGCTTTACGTTAAACATGATTGTGCTGTTCTCGTTCCTGTTAGCCCTCGGTATTGTTGTGGATGATGCAATTGTGGTTATTGAAAATACCCACCGTATTTTTGCAAACGGTAAAGTACCCATTAAAGAAGCCGCTAAAATGGCTGCGGGCGAAGTATTCCTTCCGGTATTTTCCGGTACAATGACTACGCTGGCTCCCTTTGTTCCGCTGGCTTTCTGGAACAGTTTGATAGGCCACTTCATGTTCTTCCTGCCCATAACGCTAATTATTACTTTGTTGGCGTCGCTGGTGGTAGCTTACATTATTAACCCGGTATTTGCGGTTGATTTTATGAGGCCACATCACGATGGGGAGCATGATAACCCTAAGTTTGACAGGCCTACAACCCGTGGATTGATATTTTTGGCGATTGCTACTGTGATTGGCTACTTAATAAATGTGGGTTTCGGCAACCTGATGGTGCTGATAACTGTGTTGTACCTGATAAACCATTTCTTCCTGTTGAGGATAATTGACAGGTTTCAGAAAAATGCCTGGCCAAAATTTCAAAACTGGTATGCTAAGTGGCTTGAACGGGCAGTAAAACGACCAATTACAGTTTTGATTGGAACCATTGCTTTATTTGCATTCGCTATCTTTTTAATGGGGGTACGCGGCAAAACGCCCGAATTCTTCCCATCGGCAGATCCAAATTTCGCTTATGTATATATTACGCTGCCAATTGGTACCGATCAGGCCTATACCAACGACGTTACACGCCAGATAGAGAAAAAGGTAGCTAACGTTGTTGAACCCGATAAAGACATTGTATCGTCGGTTATCTCAAACGTTACTAAAGGTGTTGTTGACCCGACCGATGAGGATCAAAGCGATTATCAGAATAAAGGAAAGGTAACCGTGGCTTTTGTTGAGTTTGGTAAGCGAAACGGCAAAGACACCAAGGCCATCGTAAAGCGGATTCGCGATGCGGTGCAAGGGATACCCGGTGCCAAAATATCTGTAACCCAGGAAAATAGCGGACCACCGGTACAAAAAGATATCAGCATTGAAATTGTAGGCGATAATATCGATACCTTGGTAAAAACAGGTAACCGTCTTAAAAATTATCTTGCCAAACAAAATATAGCAGGTATTGAAAATCTTATTGCCGATGTACAAAGCGATAAGCCCGAAATTGTTTTTGATGTTGACAGAGAACGTGCAAACAGAGAGGGTATTTCGTCCGGGCAAATAACGGATAACCTGGTAACTGCGATA
Source organism: Mucilaginibacter celer (assembly GCF_003576455.2). Taxonomy (NCBI): domain Bacteria; kingdom Pseudomonadati; phylum Bacteroidota; class Sphingobacteriia; order Sphingobacteriales; family Sphingobacteriaceae; genus Mucilaginibacter; species Mucilaginibacter celer. Next base: position 2,510,249 of record NZ_CP032869.1, on the reverse strand, counting down.
CTTGGTAAAAAGGCCGGCGACTATAGAAACACTAAGGAAGATGACTACCAGATAAAGGTAAGAGCTTTGGAAGACCAGCGAGGTAATATCGACGAGATCAAAAACCTCAAGATCACTTACCGTGATATGGCCATGAACGGAACTATCCGCCAGGTGCCTATTTCGGCTTTCAGCGATATCCGTTACACAACAACTTATAGTAATATCAAGCGTAAACAACAGCGCAGGGTGTTAACCCTCGGTTCGAATGTTATTAAACCTAATAACCCTAACGAAGTTAACGCCAACATATTAAAAGCCATCAATAACTTTAAAAAACCAGATAACGTAATTATCCGCCAGGGTGGTGGCCAGGAAGACCAGATGGAAGCCATGACCTTCCTGCTTTCGGCGCTTGCTGTATCGTTCGGGTTGATCCTGATCATTTTGATGATCCAGTTTAACTCTATCGGCAAAACGCTCATCATCATCAGCGAGATCTTCTTCAGTATCATCGGTGTATTGCTTGGCGTAAGCGTATTCGGTATGACGATGTCTATCGTAATGACGGGCATCGGCATCATTGCGCTGGCAGGTGTGGTGGTACGTAACGGGATCTTATTGGTAGAGTTTACCGATATGCTGCTTGAACAGGGCGTAAGCATTCATGATGCCGTAGTTGAAGCCGGCCATACCCGTATGACGCCGGTATTGTTAACTGCAACTGCAGCCATTTTAGGTTTGATTCCGCTGGCAGTGGGCTTTAATATCGACTTTGTGGGCCTGTTTACTCATTTCGAACCGCACATTCACTTCGGTGGTGATAACGTAGCCTTCTGGGGACCATTAGCCTGGACAATGATCTTTGGTTTAGGCTTCGCAACCATTATTACCCTGATCCTGGTGCCGTGTTTGTACCTCATCCGTTATAATTTAAAAGCAAGATTGTTCGGAAAAAAATCTGTTGAGCAAAAACATGCAGCAGTTTTTGAAACCGAAGCGGTATAAATTTTAATACAATAAACAAAAACAGCCGCACCCTTTTTAGTGCGGCTGTTTTTGTTTAAGGGATAAATATTGATTGATCTATCAGAACATAAGTAGACGCTTGCGGTTATTCAAAGTAAATGCTTCATGAAATTAATCACAACGAAACAAACCTTACAGGCGATAGTATTGGGCATCTTAGCCGGGATGCGCACTTCGGCAGCGCCAGTTGCGGTAACTCATATACTCAGCAGAAAGAAATCAAGGCACATTAGTAATTCGCCTTTAAATTTTATGCAATCGCCAACACTCGCAACTGTGCTTAAAATAACAGCTGTAAGCGAATTGGTAGTTGATAAATTGCCCTCAACCCCTAACCGTATCGAACCCGCAGGTGTTGCCGGGAGAGGTTTATCCGGAGCATTGGCCGGTGCCGCTATTTTTAAAGCTGCCGGCGGCAATGTTTGGCAAGGTGCTTTTGCCGGTGGTATTACTGCAGTTGCTTCAACCTATGCAAGTTACTGGCTACGCAAAAACTTTGTTAAAAGCAGCGGCATAGCCGATCCGGTGATTGGTGGTATTGAAGATGTAATTACCATAGGAGCCGGCATAGCCCTCTGCAATAATGCCTAATTCCCCGCCTGCGGTTGAACATATTTTTCGAGGCCACCGGGGATATTGATCTCATTGCGGGATCGCGGTAAACTACCTGGATAGTTTTTCTGAATAAATGTGATGAGATTTTCGCGAATATAACAACGCAGATCAAAGGCATTAGATGAAGTTCCGGCGCTCATCAACACCCGGATCTCGATGGTATGTTCCTTAACGTCCGTTACCTGTACTACCTTAACCCGTTTATCCCACAGCGGGGATAAAACAATAAGCCGTTCAAATTCATCGCGGATCGCATCTACGGGTACGGTATGATCCATGTATAAGAACACAGTGCCCAGGATATCGGCCGATGTGCGCGTCCAGTTTTGAAAAGGCTTTTGGATAAAGTAGTTGATAGGGAGGATGAGTCTGCGCTCATCCCATATTTTTAATACCACATAAGTGAGCGTAATTTCTTCCACGCGTCCCCATTCGCCCTCAACAACCAGCACATCATCAATGCGAATGGGCTGCGTAAAAGCTATCTGGAAACCGGCCAGTAAGTTACCTAATGAATTTTGTGCTGCAAAGCCCACAATAATACCGCCGATACCCACACCGGTAAGCAAGCCAGTACCAATTTTACGCATGCTTTCAAAACTGAGCAGGATAACGGCGATGGTTAAAAAAATGATGGTTACCACAATAATTTTCCGGATAAACTGGATCTGCGTGCGCACTTTTCGCTCTTTCAGGTTATCTACCTTGTTCAAATCATAAGTGTGATAAATATAATCCTCTAAAATTCGTACCGAACGCACAAGCAGGCCCGCGAAGGATATGGTAAGTAAAATCTCGAAGGTTTTATCCAGCGGTTTGTAATATACCGGGTTCATCCGCATCAGGGGCGATAATATGTTAAACAGGAAAAGAGGGATAAAATAAGCCACCGCCGGCCCAAGGTTAACCAAAATAGAGCGAAGAATGGAGTAGGAGGTATCGGCTTTTTTGGCATACAATTTAAACAGCCGGGTTATAATGAACTTAATGATAAGCCCTACAAGCAGGGCGACAGTGGCAATGATCAGGTTCCATACAAACGATGGGATGCGCTGTGAAAATTCGACCAGGTTAGGGGGGAGGCTGTTTTCAATGTTCATACCAAAGGCAAAGTTTTTACACAGTAAAATAGTTGGAATGTAAAATTGTTTTAGCAAAGAGTAGGGTATGGAGTATAACAAGTTATGTTTAATGAATTTTTGATAGTTTTGTTAAAAAAGTCAGGAAATCGATTGTGCCGGCTTTTGTTTACCTGTTTAAATATAATTTAACTATCACATGGCAGCAGCTAATGACCAGCAGGATATAAAAAGGGAAAAGATTTTAGAGGCCTCGCATCAGCGCTTTTTACATTACGGCTATTCAAAAACCACCATGAATGAGATTGCCGGCGATCTCTCGATGTCAAAAGCTTTGCTTTATTATTATTTCCCCGATAAAAGCCAGCTGTACATCGCGGTAATGCGTAAGCTTGCCAGTGATTATCTGAAAACACTCGAAGCCAGGATCAACACTTTCAGCAATTTAAAGGAGGCTTTCACGTTCCAGGTAAATACGCATCACGAGTTTATCGTGAACAATTATAATTTTTTCGATTTTTTCAGGCTTAACGAACAAAACCTGCCCGAAGCAATATGGCAAATAGTTGGTGAAGTGCACGCTACCGAATTAAGCCTGTTAAGCAATGCCATCAAAACCGAAGTTGAAAAGGGCACCATAAAACCCATTAACAATCCCGATGAAGTGGTTGATGTGCTGATGGATGCCTTACACGGTATCAGGGTTGGCGCTATCTCTCAAAAGAAAACCAACTTCCCCCGAAAAGAACATCTGGAAGAAATTCATACCAAAAAGCTGTTACTGGTTGATATTTTTATCAAAGGATTGATGTATTAGTCATCTCAGGGTATAAAAACCCAGTACTGTCAGTTAGTCGTCAAAAAGGAGCGGCGGGGTGAATCCGACTTATTATTTATAGATAACTTTGTACCTACAATAATTTAACAGCGGGTAAATACCTGCTAATCAAAATTATTTATACTAAAATACTTCTTTTTTAAGAGGTGATTGTTTTAGAGTGATTTGGCCGGCGTGATTTTTTTACGCCGGCTTTTTTTATACTATGGTAGTATTAATAGCGATGCTGCCGGTTAAAATTTTGTGAACCGGGCATGCGTTTGCAATTTTCAGTAACCTGTCGTGCTGTTCATCGTTCACCTCTCCCTTAAAACTCAGTTTGGTTTCTATACGGGTACCGTTTTGGGTTTTAAACATTTCAATATCAGCCTTAATCTCTTCTATCGGCCACATTTTGCGGTTAATGTACATGCGCAGCGTGATAACTGTACAGCTTGCCAAACTTGCCAACAACAGGCTAAACGGATCCATGCCGGTGTTTGTACCCCCGGCACTCATAGGTTCATCAGCTACAATAGCATGCCCGCCGCTGTTAACCACGGTTTGGTATTGAGTACGGCCAATTAATGCGCTGGCGCTTTCTATTAACTCCATTGCGGGATCCTCCATAAATTTTTGCCGGTGTTATTGCGAACTTTCATTAATATCAACCATCGACCAGTTTTTTTTCATAAACCTCGGCCCGCCGTTATATTTCAATATCATTTCAAAATTGGTACGGCTTTTTTCACCACGTTCATCGGTCGAGATAACATACGATTTGATGATGTAAACAGAATCTGATTTTTTGCCGTACTGGTATCCCTCGTCGGGAAAAGAAACATTACCTGATCGGATGGTGGGGATCACAAATTCCTTCGCAATTTTATAGGCATCATCGGCATTAGGCATCCGGTTAAAGGAAAATACATCAGATACGCCACCGGAAATAGCAAATTTTATCATGATGAATACAAATATTACGCCTACAACCACAATTGCGTATACGCCTTTCATCGCCCTCTTTTTTTTGAGGCGCTTGTCCTTGAGAAAAGTTTTTTCCATTAGTTTATAATCGGGGAATCAAAAGTAACAATAAAATCAATTAAGAGGGAGAATCAAAAAATTGGTTTTTACTGTATACGGAGAAAAGACGATCAGGGTTGGTGACCAAAAAACAGGTAAGCAATAAATATAGCAGCAATTACGCCGGCCAGGTCGGCAATAAGACCCGCAGGGATGGCGTAGCGTGATTTTTTTATCCCTACTGAGCCGAAATAAAGGGCAACAATATAGAAAGTAGTATCGGCCGATCCGTTAAAAATACCTGCCAGCCTGCCTGCAAATTTATCAACACCAAAAGTTTGCATAACGGTGATCATCATCCCTTTTGATCCGGAACCGCTTAAAGGTTTAAGATAAGCTACCGGCATGGCATCCACAAAGCGGGTATCCAGGCCCAGTTGGATGCAGATCCAGCGCAAACCTTCGTTCATATAATCCAAAGCACCGCAGCTTCTGAAAACGGCTATGCCTACCAGCATGGCCACCAGGTAGGGTATTATTTTGATAGATGTTTCAAAGCCGCCTTTAGCTCCCTCAACAAAAACTTCAAATACGTTTACCTTTTTTATCATCCCCCCAACAATAAATACTACCGGGATGGTAAACAACATCACGTTGCTTATGATGGATGACACGGTACCAATCTGCTCACGGGTTAGCTGGGTAGTAAAATACCAAACCAAAAGGGCAATAAACGTGGTAACGCCGCCAAGCCAGCCGATGATCACCCTATCAAAAAGGTTAATTTTTTGCCTGATGGCAACAGCTATAAGCCCAACTACGGTAGCCACATAAGTAGCGATGATGCAGGGCAAAAATACCTCGGCGGGGTCTTTTGAATTGAGGATGGCCCTTTGTGCAATAATGGTAACCGGCAGCAATTGCAAACCCGAAGTATGCAGCACCAGGAACATAATCTGGGCGTTTGAGGCTGTTTCTTTATCTTTATTCAACTCCTGTAAGCTGCCCATGGCCCGTAAGCCCAGCGGAGTGGCTGCATTATCCAGCCCCAACAGATTTGCCGAAAAGTTCATCATCATTTGCCCGGTGGCGGGATGATCTTTAGGCACATCAGGAAAAAGCCGACTAAAAAACGGGCTTACTATCCGCGATAAAAAGTTAATGGCTCCCGCTTTTTCGCCAATGTTTAATATCCCCAGCCAGAAAGCCATTGAGCCGGCAAGCGGCAGGGCTATATCCATTACCGATGATTTTGACGAGTTAAACATCCCCTCAACGAGCAATTTGAATGCTTCGGTATCGCCAAAAAAAACTAATTTTATGAGCGACACAACAAAGGCAATTACAAAAAACGCTATCCAGATGTAGTTAAGGGCCATAGTAATGTTTAAGGTTTTGAAGTTAATGCTTTTGCTGTGTAATATAAAATTATCGTGTTTAATAAGCTTTGATATTATACCCCATGAACCAGGCTATCAGCAAACTAAAAGAAACAATTAATAAGGTACAGCTACTTAAAACAGCACAAATTGATTGGGAATACAAGGCATCGCCGTTAAAATGGTCAAAAAAAGAGGTGATAGGGCATTTAATTGACAGCGCGCAAATTAACCTGCAACGTTTTGTGCGATGCACGTATGAAGAAGGTTTCAAACTTATCTACGAACAGGTGGAGTGGGTGCAGGCCGCCCGCTATCAGCAGGCAGATATCAATCAGTTAATTGACTTATGGGCTTTATTAAATTTACAGATTGTTAGGGTATTGGAAAATTATCCGCCCGAAAGGCTACAAGCCCGGTGCGACAACAGCAAACAGGAACCCAACCTGCAAACCGTTGAATGGCTTGCTGCAGATTATGTAGATCATTTGTTACATCATTTAAAAACGATACTGTAATGGCAGGATATTCGGGCACGCCGCTGGCAAAAAAGCTGGGGATTAAATCAAAATCGGTAGTGATGCCGGTAAATGCGCCTGAACACTATATGCAGTTGTTTAGCGATATGCCCGCCGATGCTGTTTTTGTTGATAATGTTGAAATTAAAAAAGATGTAATTCACTTTTTTACCCAAAGCCAGGATGAATATAAAGCTCTTTTATCCGGATTGATGAAGCAAATAAAACCTGATGGGATGATCTGGGTATCCTGGCCCAAAAAAGCATCGAAAGTGGTTACCGATGTTACCGAAGACCTGATCAGGAACTATGCCCTGCAAATTGGCCTGGTTGATATAAAGGTTTGCGCGGTGGATGAAATATGGTCGGGACTGAAGCTGGTTATCCCGGTTAAAGACAGAAAATATGCGGATTAAGTCATTTTTAGTTAAACAACCGTAGCCTGTTTGAGCAATAGCTTACAATTGTATAACTTCGTACTGTAATATCTAAACACTATGGCTCAAATTGAATTAAAACGTGTACATGGCGATTTCGGCTTTGAAGCTGTTGACGCCAATGGTCATACGGTAAAAATGGACAGCAGTCCGGAAAGCGGCGGCCAGGATTTTGGCATCCGCCCAATGCAAATGTTATTAATGGGCCTTGCCGGCTGCTCGGCAATTGATGTGATCAGCATCCTAAAAAAACAGCGCCAGGAGGTAACCGATTACAAAATGGTGGTGAACGGCGAACGTGAAGCAGGTGTAGAGCCTTCTTTATGGCAGGATGTAGACATCGAATTTCATATTTACGGAAACGTTGATGAAGACAAGGCCGTGCGTGCCGCCGAACTATCTATCAACAAATACTGCTCGGTTGCGGCTACACTTGCAAAGGCTGGTGCCGATATCAAATGGAAAGTGATTGTACACCCGGCACAATAATATTTTTAATAGTTTAAATAAATGGAGGAGCAGGAGATACCTATCAAAACAGTACACCTGTTCCCCATTTTAGATGAGAAACTAATAGAACTGCTCAAATCCTTATAGGCAGACGAATGGAATAAACCAACCGTTGCGCGTTTATGGACAGTTAAAGATGTAGCTGCTCATTTACTGGATGGTAACATCCGCACCATATCATCGTCTCATGAATACCCCGGCGATCCGCCATCTACTCCCATTAACAACTACCATTATCTTGTTGGGTATCTGAACAGCTTAAACGCCACCTGGGTACAAGCCATGCGGCGCATGAGCCCGCAGTTACTCATTGAACTTTTAGAAACAACCGGGAAGCAATACAGCCAAGTGATTGCCGCGCTTGATCCCTTTGCGCAAGCGCTATATTCGGTTGCCTGGGCAGGAGAGGAGCAATCTGCAAACCGGTTTCATATTGCCCGCGAATACACAGAGAAATTTCACCATCAGCAACAAATTCGTGAGGCTGTTGGTAAGCAGGGGATTATAAACGCCGAATTATTTTATCCCTGTGTAGATACTTTTATGCGGGGCTTGCCGCATGCTTATCGCGACATTGAAGGTGATGAGGGTTCCCTTATCCAAATCTTGGTTACGGGAGAGGCTGGGGGAAGCTGGTTTTCGCAGTACAATAACAGCAATTGGAAGCTGAACAAAACTCTTGATAAACAACCTGATACCGTTGTAAGCTTATCGCCAGATACAGCCTGGAAGGTATTTACTAAAGCTATCACGCCCCAATCAGCTATCAAAATTTCCGATGTTAGCGGAAATATTAACCTTGAAGAAAATTTATTCAATCTTGTGGCGGTAATGGCTTAAAACAATTTTGTTTATTTACCCCATTACAGTACAAAATTGTATTCTTTTTAACTCACTGACCGTATCATACAAAAAGTCAAATTTATTCCTGTGCTTCGCGGTTTTAAACAACCTGAATTGTTTCATAAAAACACGATGGATTAACGTAGTGTATCAGCGTTTTATATGAAATTTTAGATGCTTTTCCTTTTGGGATTTTGGGGAGCCTTTTAAGCGTGTTTAAGCCTTGGTTTTATTTGGTGGCATCAATGTTGACTTACAGAGTGTACGTTTCACTGAGTGTTAAACGTATAATTAAATTTACTAATATGAAAACAAATTTAAAGAAAGCCTCTCTACTCCTTACCGGAGTTTTGGTAGGCAGCAAATTATTAGCCCAAACTCCCGACACTTTAGCCGTTAAAGATTATGTAAGGCCGTTTTCGGGCGGAGACCAGTTTCGTACATGGTCGATTGGGGTACACGGAGGTTTATTGACGCCCTACACCATTTTTGGCCGTAACAGCCACCAGGATTTCACCCATCCAAGCGAACAGTTTGGCTATGGCGCTTATATCAAAAAACAAATTTTACCATCGTTTGGCTTACAGGCTGATTTCCTTCGCGGCGAAGTATCGTCTTCAAACAGCCATGTTACCGCCGCGGGCACCAACACTTATGATTCGTACTCTACAAAACTAAACTGGTCGGCAGCATTGAGTGCCAACTTTACATTGGCCAATATCAACTGGCGACACGACAGGCCTTTTATCCAGCCTTACTTAACGGCAGGTGCAGGTTACATGAATTATACGCCAAGAATAACTCCAGCTGGCGGACAACAGGAAAATTTCAAGAAAACCGATAACGGTCATATTGGCGAAGTATTTATCCCGATTGGCTTAGGTTTGAAGTTTAACCTTGCTCCGGGCGTAAACCTTGATATGGGTTATCAGGTTAACTTCGTTCAGTCTGATAATTTCGACGGCTACAACTTTGGCTCAGGAGATGACAGGTTCTCATACGCTCATATAGGCCTGGAGTTTGCTTTAGGTAGCAGCAAAAAACCGCAAATGGCCGTACACAATCCGGTATCATCAATGCGCACCGAGTATATGGTAGAAAACCAACGCACCCGTGCCGAGCTGCAAATGCAAATTGACGCTGAGAAAGCTAAAAACGCACAATTGGCAAGTGATTTGGCCGCTACAAATGCAAACCTGGCTAAGTTAACTACCGATAGCGATGGCGACGGTGTTGTGGATGTAAATGATAAATGTCCTAATACGCCGGCCGGCCAAAAAGTGGATGGTTCGGGTTGTCCGCTTGCTAAACCGGTGATTTATGTTACCGAAGAGGATAAAAAAGTAGTTAAAGATGCGATCAAGAACCTTGAGTTTGATTTAGGTAAAGCAACCATCCGCGAGCATTCGTTCCCAAGTTTGGATAGGGTTGCGCAGTTACTGGTTGATAAAAACTTCAGCCTGAAACTTGCCGGCCATACTGATAATACCGGATCGGACGAATTGAACATGCGTTTATCAAAAGATCGTGCTGAATCGATTAAATCTTACCTGGTAAGCAAAGGAGCCAATGCATCACGTATTGAAGCAACCGGCTATGGCGAAACCCAGCCTATTGCTACCAACAAAACAGCGGCAGGCCGCCAGGCTAATCGCAGGGTTGAGTTTACCTTGTTTTAACGGGTAAAAGCAATTAAAACAAAGAAAGCCGCTCATTTGGGCGGCTTTCTTTGTTTTAAAATATTGGTTTAGTATCCTTCAAAAAAATCTATCAGGCCACCAAAATAGCTGTCGTTCCAGCCGCCAACAATATCATCGTAATCATCATCGGGGATATTGGTATGCCTTAATTCGGCCGAAGTGCCGTTTTTATCGGGATGAAGTTTAATGGTCACTATCGAGTTATCGCTTGCACCTTCAAAATACCATTGCTGTACAACTTTTTTATTAGGCTCAAACTCCAGGTTTTTACCTACAATACTGCCATCCCACATCGAAAATTCGCTGCCCGGCTCGGTCGACATTTCGGCAACCTCACCTGTCCATAATTCTATGGTAACGGGGTTGGTTATCGCCATGTAAATTTCTTCGGGAGTGGCCGGTATGCTGTAATATTTTTTGTAATCTTTCACCTGCGCAATTTAGCACAATTAATTTAATCCTTTACCGGGCCAAGCGGCAAAACGGTTTTACCGTAAATTTCGTTCAGCACCTGGGCTATGCCTGCGTAGATGGCCGATGCGCCGCAAACAATGCCCTCGTAACCGGCAAAATGTTTAATACCGGCGTTACCTGTAGCATCGCCGGCTACCAACAAGAAAAACAATATGGTTAACGAGGCAAATATGAACTGTAAGGCACGGCTAAGCTTTAGTGTGCCAAAAAACAATAACAGGGTAAATACGCCCCATACGCTCAGGTACGCTATCATAGCACCTTCAGACGGTGCGGTTCCCCAGCCAAGTTTAGGCATTACCAGTAAACCTACCAGCGAAAGCCAGAAAAAGCCGTACGAGGTAAAGGCGGTAAGGCCAAAAGTGTTGTTCTTTTTGGCTTCGATAACGCCGGCAATAACCTGTGCCAGGCCTCCGTAAAAAATGCCCATGCCCAAAATCATGGTGTTCATTTCAAAAAAGCCGGCATTGTGGATGTTGAGCAAAACGGTGGTCATGCCAAAAGCACATAAGCCAAGCGGGGCAGGGTTGGCAGTGCCATCCTTCACCGGCACGGGTGTGGTAGGAAGAGTCATAATAAGTTTTGGTTTAATTTGGTTTGTACTGCAAGCTAACTGATTTATAAATATTAAGCAAGTTTTTTACAACCCGTAAGCTACATTTGCGTTATCAGATTAGCTATGCAAAAATTAGTATTGATACGCCACGGCGAAAGCACCTGGAACCAGGAAAACCGGTTTACCGGATGGGAAGATGTAGACCTATCAGAGAAAGGGTATGAGCAGGCCCGGCAGGCCGGCAAAATTCTTAATAAAAACGGTTATAACTTTGATGCCGGCTTTACATCCTATTTAAAAAGATCAATTAAAACGCTTCATTTTATTTTGGAGGAGCTTGATCATCTCTGGATCCCGGTAGAAAAATCATGGCGGCTGAATGAGCGTTTTTATGGCGCATTGCAGGGTTTAAATAAAGACGAAACGATAGCTAAATATGGTGCCGAACAGGTACTGAAATGGCGGCGCGATCCTAATGAGCACCCACCGGCCGTTACCAAAGATGATCCCCGTTATCCGGGCCACGATTTAAGGTATAAAGATTTAACAGAACGTGAGCTTCCTCTTACCGAAAACCTGGGCGAAACCATGGACAGGGTTTTACCATTTTGGAACGAGCGGATTGTAAGAGCGCTTCGCCGCAATCAAAAAGTTATCGTGGTAGCTCACGGCAACAGCCTGAGGTCACTTATCAAATATATTGATCATTTAAGTGATGAGGAGGTTACCAACCTCGAAATACCAACGGCAACACCCTGGGTTTACGAGTTGGATGAGGGCCTGAACCGGATCCGGCATTATTATCTTGAATAACATTTAAGTGGATAATATAAAGGCGGCTGTTTTAAGCCGCCTTTATACTGTAAATGAAATTATTGGTTAACCCGGAATGATTCCCAGCCGCCAATAGTGGTACGGGTACAGGTCATGGCTTGTGTGCCATTTTCGCCCGAAATGTATTTGCCGTTGTTGCCTCTCAGCGAGATGGTACCATCGGCATTGTTAATCCAGTCAAACTGTTCCCATGGGCCAACGGAAGATCTGTTACAGGTAATGGCCTGCGTTCCATTTTCGGATGATACGTATTTGCCCGAGTTTTGCAGGGCCACTTTGCCGCCTCCTGCGTTAACTACGGTAAATTGTTCCCAGCCACCTACGGCAGTGCGGTTGCAATTCATCGCCTGTGTACCGTTTTCGCTGCTTACATAATTGTTATTTGAGCCTTTTAGCGTAACAACCTGGCCAATAGGCACGGTACCGCCTCCGCTACCGATAACCGGCTGGGTAGGGCGGGTGGCGGTTAAACCAATCTGGCCTTTAAACATTTTGCCCCCATCGTTGGTGAGGCGCAGATAGTAATCGGCCGAGCATGCTGTGCCGTCTTCATCAAGGGTAACAAAGTTTGATCCTACAGGGATAAAGGCCGAACTCTCGGCAGTTTTGGCTATCTGGTTACCCTCGTTGTACTCATCAAACATCGAAATATAAATACCTTGCGCACCAACGCGTTTCATGTTGTAAAACTGGCGCCACATAAAATCGCCGTGGGCGCGCTGGTGTTCCTGCAAATCGCCGGGCAGAATACAGGGCTGGTAATCGATACCGTTGGCGTTGCAATAGGCCTGGTCGGGTGTGTTTACATTGGTGTAATAATTGTCCGAATCACCGGCGTTGCCGATACGGCCTACCATCCATGGCGAAAGCATGTTAAACGCGCTATAGGTAGCCAAAAAGCCCGGTCTTGAATCCTGGCCCGATGGTGCCGTGCGCCATTGGGTAGGTACACCGCCTATCACGTAGCAACCCTGCCCTTTAAACCAGTTAATCACATCCAAACAAACCGCGGCCGACCATGGGTGATTGCTGTCGTTAAAACCAAATCCCCAGATACATACCACTGGCCTGCCATTCTGTTTTGCATAAGCCGATGAAGACGTATAGGCCGACATTTTGTTTGTCCAATCGGTTTTAATTTCCGATTGCATGTTTGTCCAGCCGCTTACATCATACATAATGTAAAACTTACGGCCGGTTGCTTCGGCTGCGGTTTTAACCTTGGCAGTAATAGCATCGCGTACTGGGCCTTCGCCACCTGTAGGGTTAAAGCGCTGTAAGGCAGCGCAATCAATGCCGTTTTGTTGCATCCATTGAAACTGAACGTTTACAGATTGATCTGTAAAGGAAGAGAACAGTTTGGCAGGTTGCCCGTTGCCAAGATTGGAGTAGGCGGCTTGAAAAGTGGTAGTATAATCGCGCACGTCAGGCCACGATTTAATGCCCTGGTTGGTTGGCGAAGGTGCTGCACCCCAGTTTTGGGCCCAGTGCCACCAGGCGTTAATGGGCGAGCCGTCGCCGGTGGCGGCAAACCATCCCTGGTAGCCTACAGTTATTTTGCCCACCACATCGCCAACGGGCGAGGCTGATGTCTGCAGTTTTGAATTGATGTTTGAGTTGCCTGTGTGGTTTACAAGGTCTTTTTTGTTACACGAGGTGATAATACCTGCCATAAGCACGCAGGCCAGAACGTACAGTTTTTTTAAGTTCATAAATTTAGATGTAGTGTTTTTTGATAAAATTGGTTTAATAACGGAAATGCAGGCATAACCTGCTTTAAACCTAAGGGGGCTTAAGCACTTGATTTTTCATCATAGCAATAATTGGTTTGGTTACCGGCAACTTTAGGGAAGCCACCGTTTTGTAATTGGTTTGTGACAAATAACCAATGCCGCTATTAAAAAATGCTTAATAAAAGCTTAATGCTTTTAGGTATAGATTAAATTAAGATGCTTTTCGCGAAAGTATTAAACAAAAAACGGATGCCATGTGATAGGACATCCGTTTTAAAGAGAGATATAATTTTTATCAGAACATCTTATTTCCACCATTTAAGCGGAAAGGTGATCTTATCGACCGAGCCTACCACACTATCAGGCTTAAAAGCATAATGGCTTAATTGGTCGCTGGTTGAAATGCCTGATAAAACCAGTATTGTTTTATAGCCCATTTGCACACCGCCCTGTATGTCTGTTTCCATGGTATCGCCAATAACGGTAGTCTCGGCAGTTTCCAAGCCCAGAAACTTCCTGGCTGATCGCATCATTACCGGGCTTGGCTTGCCGGTTACAAACGCTTTCCTGCCGGTTGCTTCTTCAATCATGGCGGTAGTAGCAGCTATGCCCAGGTTATTCCATCCAGGTTTTTTAGGCGATGGGTCGCGGTTGGTGGTGATGAATTTAGCACCGGCCAGGATCATATCAACGGCGCGCTGAACCATCTCTAAAGTAAAATTCCTGCCTTCACCCAATACCACAAATTCCGGATCTGAATCAACAAGGGTGATCCCGTTTTCGTGTAAACTGGTAAGCAGGCCGCCTTCGCCTAACACAAAAGCGGTGCCGTTAGGGCTTTGATCGCCCAGGAACTTTCCTGTAGCCATGGCGCTGGTGTAAACATGTTTGGTTTCTACAGTGATGCCTAATCTTTTAAGTTTGCGCACAACCTCAAGGGCGGTACGTTGACTGTTATTGGTCATAAACGTAAAAGGAATATCATTATCTATAAGATGTTTGATGAATTTATCTGCGCCGAAAATTAATTCTTCGCCGCTGTAGATAACGCCATCCATATCAATTAAAAGGCCTTGTTTCATATAGTTTTATGTTTGTATTTTGTGATGTTGTGTAATCCTTTTTATGTGAATTTAATAAACAAATCAGTTTTTTATTGCCGATAGTTTAATGATAATATTGAGTTAATACAATTATTGCCAAATTCTGTTAATCAGGCGGAAATAACGGTACGGTTTATAATCCCTCAAACATAACAAAATAAAAAAGCCGGACGATGACCCGCCCGGCTCTTTTTTAACATTAATAAAAGCTTATGATCCTGAGCCGTTATCAACCTTGGTTTCAAGTGCTGTACGTACAGCCGCAGGCAGGCTTGATAGCAAGGTGTAACCTGTTGCTGTTTCGATGCTTTTTACAGTGGTGATATATTTAGTCCAGTCGCCATCAATGGTGTTGATATTAGGCGTATTCACTGCTATAACGCGTGTAGAGGCTGTAACCCTCGCAACGTCTCCATCGCCTTTAGGGATGATCACCGCCACTTTCCAAACATTGGCTGGTACATTAACGTGGCCGTTGTTGATAGTAGTAGCCGCGCCTTTTGATCCGGTACCACCGGTGCCGTAGCTACCCATAATGATGTAAACTTCGTTACCGGCAACCACCTGTTCGCGCAGGTAATTTTCAAGGTTGGCCCAGGTTTGCTGGTTGTTTTGAGGGGCCTGCGGTATCATATTGGTCATCAGGAAGGTAGCCGAGTTGGCATTGGTCGAACTGGTACGATCGGCCGATGGACAGTTGTGCCCCCTGTCAAACCCGCTGCCCGAATAGCTGTTGCTTTCAACCTGGTACCAGCCTGTAGGCAAACCGCTCCAGCCTGCAAAATTATCCAGCCTGCCGGTTGCATTAGTGGTGTTTGTTCCGTCAAGGTGCCAGCTTACCCAGTTGGGTTCACCTTTGGTGGCATTGTACGATTCTACGTAGTATTTCTGGTCTATCAAATAATTATCCATGGTAGCCAGGGTTGCGGTAGCGTTTGATGGGTTGCCGAATAACAGGTTGCTATTATCGCCAGTGGTTGGCTGCGCATCGGCCCCGGCGGTTACATCGCGTGGGGTTGTTGAGTTTGATGTACCTGTGGTGTCGCTGCCGCCGGTATCGGGCGTACCAATGGTAATACCCGGGTCGCCGGTGCCTTTAAAAATAATGTCGTCGATATTAACGCGGTTAGTAGTGGTGTTTTTAATCTGGAAGCGCACTTTAGCAGCCGATACTTTAAACGAGTCGGTTACCAGTACTGTGTTGTTATCAGGGATATCGCTTCCCACCTGGGTATAAGTGGCTCCTCCGTCTGTCGACATCAGTACCTGCAGGTTTGAGGCCGCATCAGTACCGTATTTGCCATGTTTAAAGTAAAGGGTAGTAAGGCCCTTGATATCAAAATTCATGGTAATGGCACCATTTTTCATTCGGATTGATTTGCTGCCGTTTTTCAAATCGGCAGCAAGGTTACCCACCAGTGCATTGTCAAAATTCCAGCTGCCGGTGCCTAATGAAACATCGGCCGCGGCATAGGCGGTTTTGCTTCCGTTTTCCAAATCCTCGGTAATGGTGTACGGAACCGGGGCCGGGGGAGTGGTAACCGTAGTATCGCCCGATTTTGGCGGCGTGGGCGTGGTTTTAAGGTCTTTTGAACATCCGGCAAAGGTTAGTGTTAAACCCAGGCCAATTAGCAGGTTGTTAATTTTCATAATTTGTTTTTTTTATGATAGATAAATACATAGCACAGCCAACGCATTTATGCTGTGAAATTTTTTTAACCGGAAAGATTTAGGGGATAAACAATGAAGAAGACAAGAAGCCCGGCCAGTTAACCGGGCTCCTGTTTTATAGTATACTACACTTTCGGAACGATGAAGTTTGTTCCGTCGAAAACAAAAGTTTTGCTGGTATTTGAGGTTTTACCGAAACTGTAAACAGTATAGGTAACTACAAATTTTTGGTTAGGAAGTGCTGTAGCCTTAAATTTATTTGTTAATACGGCTATCATAGCAGCATTCAAATCGGCGTCGCTCCAGTAAGTGGCATCGGTAGGGGCACTGATATTAAAATCAGGGTATTTGGCAACGTTATCCCGCGCAGCCTGGCTACCGGCAGTGGTTTGTGTGCCGATATAGGTATAATCATCAGCAATAAGCGTGTAATTAACGGTACTGCTCACTACCCATTTACCTGCAGCACGCTCAAATGATAATGTTCTTGGTGTTGCACCTGCAACCCAGTTTGTGCCATCAAAAGCATAAGCTGTAACTTTCTGATAGTCGGTACCATCGTAATAGTTATAGCTTACATACACTATATCGCCAACCTTGGCTGTCGCCGTAACAGTAAGATCAGCCTTTAAAAGCGCATTGATATAGGTGTTGATGTTGTCCTTATCGGTAGCTACAAACTCGTTATGGCTCGAGCGGCCGATTGAAAGATACTGCGCAGGCGATAGCAGGTAAATCTGCTGCCATACATTGTTCAGGTACAGGTAAGCAAAAGTTTGTACCGATACGCTGCCTGCATAGTAATTAAACGTAACTACAGCCAGTTGATTTGCCTTTGGCGACGAGGTTTTTGGCCCGTAAGGCAACCATGCAAGCATCTGCGCAGCGCTGAAATCATTGTATTTATTACCGGGCAACAGCAGATAATCGGCATTGGTAAGCGTATAGGCTACGCTGCTGTAAAGGCTATCGGCCACTTTTATCACGGGTGTACCCACGTTAAAGGTTACCTGGGCAGTGGAGCCATCGTCAACGCGCGGGTTCTCGGCAGTAAGAATGGCCGGGATGCTTTGTTTGGCATCATCATCCGATTTAAACACACCATTTTTATAACCGTAAGCCGAAGTATCGAGCTTTTTATAATCGGCCGACCCCAATGTTTGGGTAAGACTGGCTTTGTGTACGGCTTGTGTATTAGGAATAACCGGCTGTTTTTGGCATGCCGTAAATGCCAGCGCCAATAACGTTAATGGATAATATATCTTTTTCATTGTTGGTCAGTATTAAAATTTAACTTTTATGCTTGTTGTAAAGGTTCTGCCTAAACCGTAGTAAACGTTAACAGCAGCCGGTGTACCCACCGCGTTCGAATCGAAAGCGTCTGAAATATATTTGGTATTCAGCAGGTTGTTTACGTTTCCGATGAGGTATGAATCCAACCCGGCAATTTTAAATTTGAAAACACCGTTCAGGTCCCATACCGAATAGTTTGGTATTTTATAAGGAGTTAAATCGGGTTTGGTAATGTTTGAGAAAACAAAGTTTGAGTAGTAGTTGGCTATATAGCTATAGTTGGTACCTAACCTAAGGGCAGGCAATACGTCAACATCCAGGCGCAAACCGGCTGTGGTTTGCCCGGCATCACCAACTTTAAGGCCTTTCAGGAAAACTTTATTAACTGTTGCTACCACCTGCTGGTTGCTGTTAAATACTGTTGCAGGGCCTGCATCTTTAGTATAATGCCAGTCGCCGTATGATATCATACCGCCAAGTGTTACTTCTTTTACAGGTTTAAGCGTAAGTTCTAATTCGGCACCCTGGTGCAGTTCGCTCACACCGGCCACGTTTACGCTGTATAACTGGTTGGTTTTGGTATCGCCATACGAGTTTGAAAACGATTCATCACCGTAGTTTGAACGGTACAGGTTTAATTTGGCGCTGAAGTTTGATATTTTATAACCATAACCCAACTCATAGCTAAACAGCTTTTCGCTTACGGTACCGTGGTTAATATTATTGGTAAACTTCTGGAATACGTTGTCAAAGTACGGTGGTTTAGTGATATAACCTATATTGGCAAATATGTTCATCTGATCGTTGATGTTATAATTTGCACCGCCTTTAGCCTGGTAGGTAAAGAAGCTAACATAAGGGCTTTTTTGGTTAGGATCACTGTTGAGGTAGTTAAACAAATCCACGCGTTTATCAGCAGTGCCCGAACCTGATAGGGTTATAAATGCCGAGAAGCTATCCTTAACGTATTCGGCCTGCATAAATGCGCCGCCCGATTGTACGTAGTCTTTATTGAAATATGCTATTTTATCGCCAACCACCGCGCGTTTTTGCGGGTTGTTGATATCGCCCGATGCACTGCCAACGGCGGTAGTACCGGTATATGGGTTATACACATAATCGGCACCCAATAAATCGGTCACTTCCTCGTAATGGGTTCCTTTATACGATCTCAGGTCAATACCGCCCGAAAAATCGATATTGTTGCCAAAACGGGTGCGGTAAGTACTCCTGATGCCATACCAGGTATGATCATTATGGGCCGAATAAAAGTAAGTACTTGCAGAACCATCCGGGTTGGCTGCATTACTTTTTTCAACCGCCGTAAAATCAAACGGCGAATAAAAATTGCTTACCCTAACCGGGTTGGTAACAGTACCGCCTATCGAGCCACCGCCACCGGTACCGTAAGTAGCATATAAAACGGTAGAAAGGCTCGATTTTTCGCTGATAGTCCAATCATGGTTTACAGAAAATACCGGTTTGCTGAAGGTGTTGTTATACGGGTTGATCTGCTTGCCATCTTTAACACCTAAATAATAATTCCAGCGGATATCCTGCGGTGCATTCTGATACTCGGCAATTGAACGTTGCGGACGCTGCCCGTGTGTTTGCGTAGCGCCCATTACCGAGAATGATAAGGTTTGGCTCGGGCTTAATACTTTAGATAGGTTGAAGAAGTAGTTGTATCCCAAATAGTTCAAACCATCGGCAAAGCCATCGCCTTTATTACGGCTACCCTGAAATGTCATGGCCCAGCCTTTGTCATTTAAACCGGTTGAAACCAATACCGCTGTTTTTTGCAGGTTATCGCTGCCGTACGATTGGGCAATGTAACCGCCTTTTTCCATATCGGTATTACGGGTAGTGATGTTAATGGTACCGCCAAATGATGGCACAATGATCTTCGATGCACCTAAACCGCGCTGAATTTGCACCGAGGTGGTAACATCAGTAAGGCCCGACCAGTTTGACCAGAAGATAGATCCGTTCTCCATATCATTAACCGGGATGCCATTAATGGTTAAAGCTACGTTCCCTTTTTTTGACCCGCTCGAAAAACCACGGATGCTGATGCGTGAATCGCCGTAACCGCCGCCTTGTGCAGTGGCCATTACACCCGGGGTACCCTGTAAAAGCTGCGGAATATCCCTGGTGCCAATTTTTTCTTCAATAAATTGCTGGTTGATGGTAGTTGCCGCGATAGGAGTTCTGCGGTCAACAGCAACGTCGCCGGTTACTACAACTTCTTTCATTGAGTTGGCTGCAGGTTGCATAGTTATCAAGCCAAGCTCGCTTGCACCCGAAAGCGTTACCTCTTTAGTAACATAACCAATGTATGATATTACCAGTACCGAACCCTGGGCTGAGCCAATATCTAACTTAAAAGTACCATTTAGGCCTGTGGTAGTTGCTTTGGTTGTGCCTTTCAATCCTATCGAGGCACCAATCAGCGGTTCGTTGGTTGCGGCATCAACAACTTTACCGGTGTATACCGTTGCCGGTGCACCCGTTGTGTTTTGTGCCGCTACCGCGTTTTTTTCTTTTACTACAATAGTATGCCCAACAATGGCAAAGGTAACCGGCTGATCTTTAAATACTTTTTCAAGAACTTTAGCCAATGGTTGGTTCTTTACATTTAAAGATACTTTGTTACTACCCGCAAGCAGTTCGGTTTGCATAAAAATATCGTAACCGCTTTGCTGCTCAATTTTGTTTAAAACAGTTTCGAGGCTGCTGTTCTTTTCGGCGAGGGTAATGTTCTGGCTGAAACTTTTGGCGCTGATATGCAGACAAACTGCAAATAAAAGGGCTGTAACAAGTTTTATGCGCATAATTAATTTCCTTTTGGTGTCCGGATTCAGCCGGAAACTTTTGGTAGCATTTTTGATTTTATTTACCGGGCCTGCATTAAGTACGGGCACAGAAAATGGAGAAAAATCCATATTTTTGTTTGGGTTGATTAGTTTAAAAGGTATTAGTCGATAAGTTTTTTTTCTGTCGGCCCTCAAAAAATAGCCGGAAGTGGTCGCAACACTTTCGGTTTTTTTTATGGGAACGACCTTAGCATACAGCCTGGCTGCCTGCCGCAAAAGGCGTTTTATGATTTTACTATAATTTTCCTCCCGTTAATTGTGAAGTTTAAGCCGCTTGTTTTTAGGATCTCGAATATTTGCGATACGGGTACATTGCGCGATATGCGCCCCATATAATGTTTTTGCGCTATAGTGCCCCGGTACTCCACATCCACATCATACCATCGCGATAGCTGGCGCATAATGGTTTGCAGATCGGTATTCCTGAACATGAATTTGCCGTTTTTCCAGGCGATGGCCTCGTCGGTATTTACGTTTTGTTTTATGCTGATGTCATTGGCATAGTTTACAGCCTGTTCACCCGGTTTAATCTTTACTGATTGCCCGTTGTTGCCGGTCACCTTTACGCTGCCTTCAAGCAGTGTAGTTTTTGTTGCCGCTTCATCGGTATAGCTGTTGATATTGAAGTGAGTACCTAATACTGTTACTGTTTGGCCGGCGGTTTTTACGTAAAACGGTTTTGAGGGATCTTTACTTACTTCAAAATAAGCCTCGCCGGTAAGTTCAACCTTCCGTTCAATACCAGTAAAGGCCGCAGGATATTTTAAAGATGAGGCTGCGTTTAACCAAACCTTTGTACCATCGGGCAAAACAAGCTGGTACTGCCCACCGCGTGGCGTGGTTAATACGTTTAATGCTATAGTAAGGACAGGAGCGGAGGGACGCGCAAGTTCGTCACCCCGGCTTGCTTCATAAACAAGCTTTCCATCTTCATCCGCTTTGATCACCACATTTTGCTGGCTGGCAATTTTGCCACGGCGATTGCTATCCAATACCAAAGTAGAGCCATCGGCCAGCGTTAGTGTGGCTTTATTGGTGCCTGGCTGTAAATCTTTTACAGCATGATTAGCTACCAGCGTTTCTGTTTTTTGCTGTTGATGGCGTGTGAGTGAAATGCCTAAAGCCACCAACAATGCAATAACAGCGGCATAGGCTATCCGGCGGGTTTTATTGGGCTTGCTTTTATAGCCGGTATTTTTTACAATGTTTTGCCATGCTGCCGATTTATCGGTAGCCGAAAATATTTCGAGCTTCTCTTTTAGTGAATGCTCATCGGTTAGTTTTTTAAAAAGCTCCCGGTTACGGTTATCAGCCTGAAGCCATTGTTCCAGTTCAATATTTTCATGGTCGCTGAGTTTGCCCTGCATGTATTTTGCTACCAGGTGGCCAAGATCAAAGTGTGCGTTGTAATTAGTCATTTTCCCTTTTCGTATATAAAGACACCTTTGTTTGGGAAGTGGATAAAGGAGGGGGTAAATTTTTTTTATTTTTTTGAGGAGATGGAGAATCCCGATTTTGAGTGGCTCCTCGCCGTTGTTGGTGTTGTCAACACAGGTGTTCGCTCTGGCCGTTGTTGGTTGTTGTCACCAACAACTCTACGCCAGGTCTACAAGCGCGGCTTAGTATTATATACGAACATAAGGGCACGAAGCTTGAAATGAGAGAGGAACTGAAAGAAAGAAAAACCTTATCGATTAAGAAAAGAAAACCCCGCAGCAACAAGCAAAGCAAAAACTTCTGGCGAGAGTTGCATCCGCATCAGCTCCAATGCGCGTTGTTTTTGCTTTTTTACCGTGTTGACAGACATGCCCAACTCATCGGCGATCTCCTGGTTCTTTTTACCCTCAAAATAACCCATAATTGAAATGATGCGATGACTTTCGGGCAGGGTTTGAAGCGCAGCGTGGATTTCGGCCACTGCTTCGGCTGTAATAATAGCTTCAATTACAGGCGGTTCTTCGGGTTCGGCATTGCCATGCAATTCTATATAGCCTTCAACAACCTTATTATGCCTTATCACATTAAGGCTTGCATTACGAACTGTACTGTAAAGGAAATTTTTAATGGCGATGGGATGCGGGGCTACGTTTTGGTGCTGATCCCAATATTTAATAAAGGCCTCCTGTGCAATGTCTTCGGCCTGCTCTTTATCTTTTACAAGCTGAAGTGAAAAATATACCAGCCTGTCATAGTATTCATTAAAGATGATATTAAGGTCTGGCTGTTCGGTTACCGAACCGGTTTCTTTATGCCCAAATATGCCCTTTATTATACCCATCTGTCTGTCGGCAATGATCAACTTAAGCTTTAGCTGATCAGCACTCCGGGATGCTGATTTAAAAGCCGCATCAAAATTGTAGTTAATGTGTTTAAGTTACATTAAATCAATGTTAATAAATCAGTCCGGAATGGTAACTTTTCAGTTGCACTAAAGGTTGGTTTATGTGTATTATCAGTATTTACATGATTAGATAAGCCATTCATAATCAAATAAAAACCCCTGCCATTTTAGTAGCAGGGGCTTAAAAAATTATTTGTTAATGTTAATTATTGCTTCACTTTACCATCAGCATCAAGCTCTACAATAGGATACCCCAACTTTTGTAAACCGGAATAAATTTTTGCCTTATCGCCAACTACCAGGATGATCATTTTATTGGTATCGAGGTATTTTGTGGCCAGTTGATTGATCTCGGCAGTGGTGATGGTTGATAAGATTTTGTTTTGCTCATCAACAAATGATGGTTTCAGGTTATACTCCTGTATGCGCGATAAAAATGATGCTTTCTGGTCGTTAGTTTCATAACGGCGTGCATCAGCCTGGCCTATCGAGGTTTGGGTAAACTTCAGTTCATCGGCGGTAATACCGTTTTTTTGATAGTTGCTAATCTCCTTCATAAACTCAACCACCGAGCTGTCTGTAGCAGTTGCCAAAACACCTGCCGAAGCAGTGAAATCGCCACCGTATTTGCCCGAGCTAAATGATGAACGCGCGCCATAAGTCCAGCCTTTTTTCTCACGCAAATTAAGATTGATATGGCTGTTGAATGCACCGCCTAAAATGTAGTTGGCTATATTCAGTTTATAATACTCGCCCGTAGCATCGTAGTTAATGTTATCCAGATAACCTAT